>CACEKT010000013.1 GCA_902560225.1 uncultured Pelagibacteraceae bacterium | reverse complement strand
TGCATATATTTACGATATAATGATCTATCGGATTGAGTTCTTGGTCCTCTTACTGCTGGGCCTCTACTTCTATTTAATAATCTAAATTGTATACCCGATTTATCTGCAACCTCTCCCATAACACCATCAAGAGCATCTATTTCTCTTACTAAATGACCTTTACCCAAATGGCATCTCAACGTCACTTCCATCTGATGTACAGCAAGAAATATGTAATAATATCAATGGTTTAGAGAATGTATCTATTATAAGACCAGGATATGCCATAGAATATGACTATATAGATCCAAGAGAACTGTTTTTAACGTTAGAGACCAAGAAGATCGGAAATCTTTACCTTGCGGGTCAGATTAATGGAACAACAGGTTACGAAGAAGCGGCAGCCCAAGGTCTCATTGCTGGGATAAATGCTGCTTTATCTTTTAAAAAATTAGAGCCTTTCATACTAGATAGATCTGATGCTTATATAGGAGTAATGATCGATGACTTAGTTACCAAAGGTGTGGCTGAACCATATAGAATGTTTACATCCAGAGCTGAATATAGATTAAGCCTAAGATCTGATAATGCAGATCAAAGATTAACTGCAAAAGGAATAGAAATTGGATTAATTGGTGACGCAAGAAAGATTGTTTATCTGGATAAATTTGACAAAATTAATCAAATTAATCTAAAAATGAGTAAATCAACTATATCACCTAATAAAGCTGTTGAATTTGGTATAAAAATAGCAAAAGACGGTGTTTTAAGATATTCTAATGAAATATTAACTCAAAAAGGAGTTGATATGAATAAAATTAGAGAAATATGGTCTGATATACCTTTTTTCAGCAATGAGATAGATGAGCAGGTTGAAATTAATGCTCATTATAGAGGTTATTTGAAGAAGCAAAAAGCTGATATTTTAGCCTTTAAAAGAGATGAAAACCTTATAATACCAGATAAAATCAATTATGATGACCTTTCAGGATTGTCAAATGAGGTAAAAGTTAAATTTAAGGAAATAAAACCAAAAACAATGGGTCAAGCACTGAGAATTGATGGAATTACTCCAGCTGCTGTATATATTTTGTTGTCACACGTTAAAAGAAAGTCTATTAAGCATATAGCTTAATGGATCAAGAAATTTTAAAATCATTATCAAAATTAAATGACTTAAATGTTTCACGTGAAACATTTTTAGACTTTGAAAACTATATATCGATGATTATTGAAAAAAATGAAAAAATAAACATAATTAGTCAAAATACATCATCAAAAAAGTCCATAATTGAGCGCCATATAATAGATTCAGCACAAATCATTGATTTTGTTGATTTTAATTGTAATACAACTATAGATTTAGGGTCTGGAGCTGGTTTACCGGGAATTGTAGTAGCAATTATACTCAAAAATATGAAAAATAACATGGACGTGCATCTTTATGAAAAAAGTTACCACAAAAGCCGTTTTTTAAAGGAAGTTTCAGAAAAACTAAATTTAAATACAAGAGTTTTTCAAAAAAATATTTTTGAAATAAAAAATTTAGAAACAGGTACAGTCATGTCACGAGCATTTAAGCCAATGCCGGTGGTTCTAGATTTAGTTTATGAAAACTTTTCCAAATATAAAAATTTAATATTCTTTATGGGTAAGAGTGGAAAAAAAATATTTGAAAAATCTAAAGATGATTGGAGTTTAGAGTATATAGAAAAAAAAAGTTTAACTAATGAGGATTCATTTTTATTAAACATAAAAAAAATTAGTAAGAAAAATAAAAAAAGATATAAGAAAAACTAAATGCAAATTATTTCGGTAATAAATCAAAAGGGTGGGGTAGGAAAAACAACAACCGTTATAAATTTAGCTGCTGGATTAACTAAACTTAATAAAAAAATTTTAGTTATTGATTTGGATCCTCAAGGAAATGCCACTACAGGTCTTGGATTATCTAACGTAGACAACTCAAGTGACACCATTTATGGAGTATTGAATGGAACTAAAGAGATAGGTGTAGTAATTAAGAAGACACAATTTGAAAATTTAGATATTATTACCTCAAATGTAGATCTGTCTGGATTAGAGGTAGAAACTGCAGATGATAGTAATAGAGCATTCATATTAAAATCAAAATTATCCGCGTATTTAAACAATTCTAGAGGATCGTATGATTATGTCTTAATAGATTGTCCGCCATCCTTAAGTCTATTAACAGTAATGGCACTAGTGTGTTCAAGCTCACTATTAGTGCCCTTGCAGACAGAATTTTTTGCGCTTGAGGGTTTAACTCAGCTCATGAAAACAATTGAAAGAATAAAAGTAAGTTTAAATCCAGATTTAAAAATTAGAGGTATTCTTTTAACGATGTATGACAAAAGAAACAAACTTTCTTCACAAGTTGAGAAAGAAGCAAGAGATTATTTTAGTGAAAAAGTTTACTCAACTGTTATTCCAAGAAATGTAAGATTATCGGAAGCTCCTTCACACGGTATGCCAGTTTTGATTTATGATAAATCATGTCCTGGAAGCAAATCATATTTTAGTTTTACTGATGAATTTATAAATCAAGAGTCAACAATAGGGAGTGCTGCTTAATGGATAAAATTAAAAAAGGTCTGGGAAGAGGATTATCATCTCTGATTGGCGAAACTAAAGTTGAGGCTAAAAAAAATCAATTATCGATAAGTGACTTAATACCAAACAAATATCAACCAAGAAAAATATTTGATGAAAGTAGTTTAGAAGATCTGACAAATTCAATTAAAGAAAGAGGCATGATACAACCAATTATAGTTCGAAAATCAAACGATAATAAATTAAAATTTGAAATAATAGCAGGAGAGAGAAGATGGCTAGCAGCACAAAGAGCAGGTCTCCACGATGTTCCTGTAGTAATCACAGAGGCAGATGATTTAAAATCTTTAGAATTTGCAATTGTTGAAAATGTTCAAAGGCACGATTTAAATCCACTTGAAGAAGCACAAGGTTATAAGAGATTAATAGACAAATTTTCTTATGATCAAGAAAAAGTATCAAAATTTATTGGTAAAAGCAGAAGCCACATAACTAATTCTTTAAGACTCCTAAGTTTACCCGACGATGTTGTAAAATTAATTGAAAGCCAAAAATTAACAGCGGGTCATGCGAAAATTTTGGTTGGTTTAGAAAATGCAAGCTTTGTTGCTAATAAAATAATTGAAAAAAAACTTTCAGTACGACAATCTGAAAATTTTGTAAAGTTATTTAAAAATAAAAAACAAAAACTAAGTATTACAAAAGATGCAAATATAATGCATTTAGAACTTTCAATATTAAATAAAATTGGTTTAAATGTAGAGATTAAAAATAACAAAAATAATAAAGGCAAAATCACCTTTGAGTATAAAGAATTAGATCAATTAAATAAAATAATTGATATAATTAAAAATCACTACTAGTTTAATTTGTAATCAAAGATTGATTTAAAATAAAATCAGAAACTATATTTATAGGATCTGCATTATATTTTTTTATTTGAAGCTCAATTTCATTTATTTTAATAATTAATTTAGTAACTTCAGCAGGATCTAGCTTATTAATTTGTTGTTTTACAATCTCCTTGTCTTTCCAAAATATTGGAGGTCTTGCGTTAGATATAGTTTTGTTTAAATCTCTATTTTCCTGATAATCTTTAGATAATTTAAATAATTTTTTAAGTTTACTTAAAAATGTTCTAGTTATGACAATACAGTCTTCGTTATTAAAATTATTCTCATTCAGAATATGTAGTGTTCTTTTATGGTTTTTAGCCAAGCAATTATCTACAAGTTCTGAAATACTATAGTTTTCAATTAAATTTATTAATTTTAAAATATTTTCTGTTGATATTTTTTTTTTATTTTGAGCAAAAAAATAAATTTTATCTAATTCATTTTTTAAAATACCTCTATCACCATTACATTTATTAATAATAAGATTTATATTTTCTCGTGAAATTGAAATATTTTTTTCCCTAATAAAATCATATGTCATTTTTGACAAAATCTCAGGAGTGTCAGGATAAAAAGCTATACATATTAATTTTTTATCTTTTTCAAATAAGGTTCTTAATTTAGATTTTTTTTCTAATATACTTGAATTTATTATAATAGATATATCGTTAATCTCCTTTTCAGATATTTCCTCAATAATTTTATTAAATTTATCTGTTGCATAGTTAATAATAATTATTTTTTTATTTTCAAATAGTGATTTGGATAATACTTCATTATAAAAAATTTCAGGATCATCTAAGATTTGTTTTTCGTTATATTTCGATAGGCTTTTATCCTTATTCTTTAATAATAATTTTGAAATTTCATCTTCCTTGGCTCCTTGATTATCCCCATAAAATAATATGATATTATTTTTATCAATATTTATTTTTTGAGTTTCATACGCTTTAAAAATCATTTTTTCGTAAGTAATTCTAAATTTAATTTCCTTACTAGGGAAGTTACAAAGTTTCTTTTAATTGTATCTTCATAATTTTTCTGTTCAAAGATATCGGAGGTATTTTTAATATTTTGCTTTTCGACAAAAGAAATTGTATCGATCGTATCCCCTTTTGTTATTACAAAATTTGATCTTAATATTAGTTGATAATCTGAAACAGTTCCTTTTACATCTTTTGAAACAATTATTTTTTCAAAAACAGTGTTAATTTTTAAATTAAATATCGTCTTAGATTGAGGATTAGAAATACCTTTAATTTCAGAAATTATTAAATTATTTATTAATTTATTACCACTCTTTTCAATTATATTAATTTTGTAATCACTTTTATTAGGGCTATTATATATTGGGGTATATCCACAACTAGTAAGTATTAAAATTATTAATATATGATAAATTTTTTTTATCATTTAAATTATTATGTTCATCAATTTATCTTTAATATAAATTTTTCTCTTAATTTCTTTTTGTTTTAAATATTTAGATAATGTTTCATCTTTATTAATTATAACAAATAAATTTTCTTCTGATACATTGGGTTTTGTTTCAATTAATGCTCTTTTTTTACCATTTATTTGAATTACAATTTTTATTATATTTTCTATTAACATTGACTCATCATATTTTGGCCACTCAATTTTTTTTGCCTTGATTAATTCTAGACATTCATTGGAAAAATGAGGAATAACAGGGTTTATTGCTATTAAAATTTTTTGGTAGTTATTAATTATTGTGTCCTTTTTATATTTTTTATTAATCTCTTTATATAAAAATGAATATACCTCATGTAAGTTAGCTATAATTTTATTGTAACTAAAGTTTTCAAGGTTATCAGTTATTTTTTTTATAAATTTATTTGTATATTTCTCAATTTCATCATCATCATCAATTTTATGATCTTTTTTTATTTCTCCAAAAATTTTTACATTTAAATTCCATAGTTTTTGAATAAATTTAAATGACGAAATAATTCCTTCCTCTGACCATTGAATATCTTTTTCTGGCGGGCTATCTGATAAAATAAATAATCTTGCGGCATCTGCACCATAGTTTAAAATAATATTTTCAGGATCTATGGTATTTTTTTTTGATTTTGACATGGACTCAGATGGTCCAACCTCAATTTTTTTTGTTTTATCTTTTATAAGGTATTTTTTTCCATCTATAGTTTCTATTTCTTCTGGACTTACCCAATTGCCTTCATCATCTTTATAAGTTTCGTGGCAAACCATACCTTGAGTAAACAAACCATCAAATGGTTCTAATATATTAAACTTTTCATTTTTATATGAAAGCGCTTGCATAAAAAATCTGGAATATAGTAAATGTAAAATAGCATGTTCCACTCCACCAATATATTGATCTACAGGCATCCAATAATCGATTTCTTCTTTGTTAAAACCATAATTTTCCTCCTTAGCAGAGCAAAATCTTAAATAATACCAAGACGAACAAACAAAGGTATCTAAGGTATCTGTTTCTCTAGTTAATTTTTTTCCATCTATAATTATTTCTTTCCAATCTTTTTGACTGTCCAAAGGATTGCCTTTAACATTTAAATTAATGTTCTCCGGAAGTTTTACTGGTAGCATTGATTTAGGTATAGGGTGAGCATTTCCATTTTTATCGTAAGCTATTGGTATTGGACATCCCCAGTACCTTTGTCTAGATACCCCCCAATCTTTTAATCTATAATTTATTTGCTTTTTCCCCAAATTTTTTTTTTCAATAATTTTAATCGTTTCAAGAACTGAATTATTTGGTGCCTCTAGTCCATTTAAAAAATTTGAATTTATCAAAATACCGGGACCAGGATATGCTTCTTTTCTAACTTCAAAACTATCATCTTTATCTAAAGGTCTGACAACTGTTTTAATTTCTAATTTATATTTTTTAGCAAAATCAAAGTCTCTTTGATCATGTGCAGGACATCCGAATACTGCCCCGAAGCCATAATCCATTAAAACAAAATTAGCAAAGTAAACTGGTACTTTATGTCCAGGATTTAATGGGTTAATAGCCATGAGATTTGTTTTAAAACCAATTTTTTCTCCAACAGCAATCGCCTCTTCGGTTGTTCCAGTTTTTGAACATTCTTCTTTAAATTTTAAAAAATCAGCATTGTCTTTATAAAATTTTGAAATTTCATGGTCGGCTGAAACAGCTATAAAAGAGCAACCAAAAAGAGTATCAGGTCTTGTAGTAAAACATTTAATATTATTTACAGGTAAATCACCGTTAATTTTAAAATCAATTTCACATCCAAAAGATTTACCAATCCAATTTTTTTGCATTATTTTTACTTTATTAGGCCACGTTTCTAATTCGTCTAGACCATCTAAAAGATTTTGAGAAAATTTAGATATATTAAAAAACCACTGATTTAACTTTTTTCTTTCTACAACTGCTCCAGACCGCCAGCCCTTACCATCTATTACTTGCTCATTTGCAAGAACAGTTTCATCTATAGGATCCCAATTAACATAATTTTCTTTTCTATAAACTAATTTTTTTTCAAGTAATTCTAAAAAAAAAGTTTGTTGGTGTTTATAATAATCTTCAGAACAAGTAGAAATTTCTCTATCCCAATCAATTGAAAGGCCAAGCTTTTTTAATTGAGTTTTCATTTTGGAAATATTTGACTCTGTCCAAGTTTTTGGATCTAAATTATTTTGTTTAGCTGCATTTTCTGCAGGCATTCCAAAAGAATCCCAACCCATAGGATGAAGAACGTTATATCCTTGCAGAGCCTTATATCTTGCTAACACATCTCCAATTGTGTAGTTTCTCACGTGCCCCATATGAATTTTTCCAGAGGGGTATGGGAACATTTCCAAGCAGTAAAATTTTTTTTTTGTCTTATCTATTTTAGCAGAAAATTTTTTTTTATTTTCCCAAATGTTTTGCCATTTAATTTCAATTTCTTTAAAATTATATCTTTCCACTGAACTAAATATTGAATTTTGATTTAATTTATTCGATACCAAATTTTTGATTTTTATAAGGTTTAAAATTTTTATCTTTTTTTTCTTTTTTATAAATAGTTGCTTGTTTTAAAATTTGTTTTTTTAATTCTGTAACTAAAACTTTATTAGTTTCTTGTATTTTACAATTCATAAAACTATTGTTACATTTTCTGTTGAAAATTTTAATATCTAAAGAATCTGATCGTATTTCATTTGTAAGAAATCTAATTGAAATTTTTATACTTTCGTTAAGATTTTGTTCACTTGAATACCAGTCAGTAATTATAATACCTCCACTATAATTAACTGATGATAATGGCATAAAATCTACAACATCGAGTGATGCTCTCCATAATTCATTAGAGCTTGCAAAGTCAAATACACCACCTTTTGGTTTATTAAATGCATTGTCTAGTCTAAAACCTTTACCTTGTTCAAGGTTTTGTTTTACCCTTTCTTTTGGATCAACAGGAAATTTTCTTGCATCACCACCCGGTAACTTTCCGTTACAGGCATTAAGCAAAAATAATGAGGTTATAGTTAAAAACCCTATTTTTTTTATAGTTTTTAATGAGATTAATTTGATATTCATTTTTTTATTGCTTATACAACATTTTCAAAAATATTATAAAATATAAGATAATATATAGAAAAAAGTGATGTAAAAATGCAACACTTAACATTTTTTTCAACAAAATATGGTTATTTTAGAAAAATTTACACTCAAAATGTTAAATATGCACTGTTTATTATTAATAATTAACAACAACAATTAATTAAAGGAGTAATTAATTATGAACATTAAAAAAATAGGATTAACTGCATTAGCGGGATCGCTTGTAGTTACATCTGCATATGCAGGCTCTATGTCTGTATCTGGTGGCGCTAGTATTGGTTTAAAAAATACTACTAAAACTGCTACTGGAAAATCATGGACAATGGGAAATCAGTTAACTTTCTCTGGTTCAGGTGAGTTAGACAATGGTATGAATGTAAGTTTATCATTCGTACTTGATCAAGGTGATGACACTGCTATCGGAAGTGGTCCGTTTGACAGTCACTCTGTTACTATAAGTTCAGACGCACTAGGAAGTCTAAAGTTTTCTGGTGAAGGTGGATCTTCAGCTCAATCAGCTATAGATACTACTGCTGCTGGTGACTTATGGAACAATGGTTCTAACGTTACAGTACCAAGAGCTTCTGAAGCTGGGAACAATAGTTTGTTCTACACACTTCCAACAATCGTAGATGACTTAGCTGCTACAGCATCATACTCTCCAGGTGGAGCAGGTGGATCAAGTGCAACATCATGGGCATTAACGTACACAGGTGTTGAAGGTTTATCAGTAAGTTATGGTACTGGTGAAACTAACACAGTTGGTTCAGAACAAGATCATGATACTTTGAAAGCATCTTACGCTATTGGATCTTTCACTGTAGGTTTATCAACAACTGAAAGTAACTACGATCTTGCTTCAAGTATTGATGAAACAGTTAATTCATGGCAAGTTGCTTACACAATATCTGATGATATGTCAGTGACTTACGGTGTAGATACTATCGAAACTGAAGCACAAACTGTTGATGAAGAGATCTCTGGTATTGGTGTAAGTTACACTACTGGTGGTGTTACTCTTTCTGCTAACAGATTTGAGGCTACTGGACAAGGTAACTCAAACACTGAATCATCTGTTACTGGTGATCAAGAAAGATGGACTCTTGGAGCTTCATTTGCATTCTAATTTAATTTAGATTTAAATTATAAAAGGGCCCCTTTTTAGGGGCCTTTTTTTTATTCAAAATATGATATTCCTGCAAACTCAGAGGTATTTAAAAGTTTAATTAGCTTTATATTTTTATTTGAAATCCCACCTAAGATTACAATTTTTTTTTTAGTTAAATTTGATAATAACTTGAATTTATTAATACCTAGATAATTTTTATTTTTTTTGAATAAAGATGATAAAAATATTTTATTAACCTTTTGTAATTCTTTTATTTTAATTTCCTTAAGATTATGCGCAGATCCAATAATTTCAAATTTTTTTTTTAATGTATATGCCATATGATTAAAACTTTTATTAAAGGAAGGTAAATAAACCCCATCTAAACCGAGCTTAATTGCTAGTTTAATATTATTTGATAGAAAAAACCTTTTATTTTTTTTTTGACAAAATTCTTTTAATTTTAAAATTAGTAACTCGTTAACTTTTTTTGAATAGTTTCTGTAAATGATAATAGTATATTTATCCTGTCGATCGATAATGTTTGTATCAAATTTATTTATAAAGTAATATTTGGTATTCAAATTATTATGCATATTACTGTTCAAAATATAATTAGTATAGAAAATAAAATAAAGTTAAAACTAAGCAACCTAAATATTAATAATTTACCAAAAATTATTGCTGTATCCAAGACTTTTAAAATTGAAAAAATTTTACCTTTGATTGAACATGGGCATATTCATTTTGGAGAAAACAAAGTTCAAGAAGCTGTAGAAAAATGGACTGAAATTAAATCTAAAAAATCTAATATTAAGCTACACATGATTGGTAAATTACAAACAAACAAAGTTAAATTTGCTGTAAAATTGTTTGATTTCATTCATTCTGTAGATAGTAAAAAATTAGCTAAAAAAATTGCAGATGAGCAGATAAAAATTAATAAAAAAATTAAAATTTTTATACAGGTAAATATAGGAAATGAAGATCAAAAGTCTGGTGTAAACAAAAATGAGATAGCTGAATTAATTTCTTACTGTAAACAAATTAATCTAGATCTTATAGGCTTAATGTGTATTCCTCCTGCTAACAGCGGTACCCAAAAATATTTTGAAGAAATGCATTTGATTAACAAAAACTTTTCTTTTCAAGAGTTAAGTATGGGTATGTCATCAGATTATTTAAAAGCATCTGAAAATTCAGCTACTTATTTAAGAATTGGTTCAAGTATTTTTGGTGAAAGATTTTAAAATATTTTTATTTTAGTATTTTTTTTAATTAATTTTAGCATTATTAAAAAGTCTTTTTTCTTTAATCCAATACATCCATTGGTAGGTTGATAATTTTTTGTTAAATGAATAAAAATACAACTACCCAAACCAACAACTGGATTATTAAAATTATATTTTATTGGTATTAATAAATCATATTTATAATCTCTTCGTTTTAGTATTTCATGATTTGCTTTTTTTGATATTTTAATAAGCTTATTATATTTTTTTGGATATTTGATATCATCACACCACGCCATATTTTTTTTTATTTCTAGACACTTTAATTTAGTTATAGGTTCATTAATTCTATCTTTTCTATAATATAAGTGTTCAATTTTGAATGTTCCTTTTGGAGTCTTTTTATCTCCCTCTTTTTTATTTACACTGATACCTTTTTTTCCTATACAGCACCTGAAATAAAAGTCATTTACCTGAAGAGTGTGTTTATTTTTTAAAAGAATTGTCATATCTTTAATATATATGAATAATCAAAATTTAATAATTTATCAATTTAGTTCATTATACCAAATTCTTAAAGAGCTAGAACTAAATTTAAATTTTAAAATAACTGAAGTATTGATTGAAAAAAATTTAAACATAGAAACAAAAAATTTAAATAATTATATAATAATTACCAAAAAAAAAATTTTAAATATTCAAGAACAATATATTTTAGATAAATTACCAATTAAAATATTTAAATTAATTGAAAAATTAAATATTCAATTTTTAAAATTACAATTTAATGAACAATCAGAAATTAGTATTAATGATTATACAATTAATTTAAATTCAAGAGAAATATCTTTTAAAAATATTAAATTAAAGCTGACTGAGAAAGAGGTAAATACAATAATTTATTTATCAAATATAAGAACTCCAGTTAGTATTGATGAATTACAAAGAAAAGTGTGGGGTTATCAATCGGATATTGAAACCCATACAGTTGAAACTCATATTTATAGACTTAGAAAAAAAATGCTTAAAGTTTTCAATGATGATACTTTTTTAGTCAGTAAAAAAAATGGTTATCAGATTAAATAAAAAAAATCCTATTACTAAGGATCTCTTTACAAAAAAGTTTAAACCTAAAATCGTTAAACCAAAAAAAGGCAAAGGAAGCTTTAAGAGAAAAAAATAATCTAAAGTCTTGCCCCAATTTGTTGTATAACTTTTGAAGACATTTCAGTTCCTTTTTCTAAACTTTCTTTTGGTGGTAAATCATTGATTGTTCCGTGCAAGAATCCTGCAGCAAATAAATCACCAGCACCAGTTAGGTCTAGAATTTTTAGATTTTTTTTAATTCCAGTTTCTGTAACTTCATCCCCATTTATTGATATTGCTCCTTTTTCACCTCTTGTAATTACTAATAATTTTTTGAGTTCTTTTCCAAAATTAATTACGTCATTAAAATCTTTCGCATCAATCAAAGACATTATTTCTTGCTCATTTGCAAAAGTAATATCCAGTTTATTTTTCACTAATTCAAGAAAATGAGGTTTATGTCTATCAACACAAAACTGATCAGATAGTGACATGGCTACTTTTTTTGCATTATTAATTGCTTTATCAAATGCTTTTTTTGGCTCTCCCTCATCCCAGAGGTATCCCTCTAAAAAAATCATTTCACTGTTATTTATTACATCTGAACTGATATCATTTTCATTTATTTTTCCTGCAATTCCTAAAAATGTGCACATAGTTCTCTCAGAATCTGGTGTGACCAATATTAAACAAGTACCTGTAGGTATTTCTTCTTTCTTTTTTGAATAGAAATATTCTACATTTTCATTTTTAAGACCATCCTCATACTTTGCACCTAAATCATCATCACTAATTTTACCAATAAAACCAACCTTATTATCAAGTTGAGATAAACCTACTATCGAATTTGCTACCGAGCCTCCAGAAATTGTTTTTTCAATTTTAAGATTTGATAGTAACGATTTAAACTCATTTTCATCAAAAATTAACTTCATAGTTCCTTTTGTTAAACTATTTTGGGCTATAAAATCATCATCTACTTTACAAATTACATCAACGATAGCATTTCCAATTCCTAAAATTTTCATATTAAGCTTTCTTTGTTATTAAGGGTTTTTTTCTATTAGGATAACAAGTATTACATATTTTACAAGTTAAACCGAAACATTCTCTGGCTTTGCAATATTCTCTTCCATAATAAATTATTTGAAGATGAAGCTTAGACCAACTTTTTTTTGGAAATATTCTTTTTAGATCTTTCTCTGTTTGTGTAACATTTTTTCCACTGGTTAATCCCCATCTTTGTGCCAATCTATGAATATGAGTGTCCACAGCAAAAGCCGGGTATCCAAATCCTTGAGACATTACTACGCTAGCTGTTTTGTGTCCTACACCCGGTAATTTTTCAAGTTCTTCAAATGTTTTCGGGACCTTACCTTTATAATATTTAACTAACTGTTTAGACATGAGAAAAATACTTTTTGCTTTTATTCTGAATATACCAATTTTTTTTATTAGTTTTTCAATCTTTTTTCTTCCTAATTTTACAAAATGTTCTGGTTTATAGTATTTAGGATAAATATTTTTTGTTACATTATTGACATTTAAATCTGTGCATTGAGCAGATAATAGCACTGAAACAAGAAGAGTGAATATATTTTTGTGTTTTAATGGTACAGGCGCTTTTGGATAAATTGTATTTAAAATTTTTAAGATTTTTTTTGCTTTTTCTTTTTCATCCATTACGAAAAATTCAATAAATCTCTCATTGAATAAAGTCCAGATTTTTTTTTCATTAACCATTTAGCAGCTGTCAATGCACCATCCGAATATAATGTTCTGTCGAAGGCCTCATGGTTTAAAGTGATTATTTCTTTACCACTTGAGAAATTTACTTCATGTTCTCCAATAATTTCACCTTTTCTTATTGAGTTAAAATTAATTTTTTTTCCATAGGGAAAAGATTTTTTGTTTAAATATTTTTTACCAATTAAACTATATAGATCTTTATTTTTACCGTCGGATATACCTTTTCCAAGCATCAATGCAGTTCCAGATGGATAGTCTTTTTTGTGCTTATGATGTATTTCAGAAATTTTACTTAAGTAATTATTATTTAATGATTTTGAAGCAATTTCAGTTAAATACATTAGTAAATTTACACCCAGGCTCATGTTGCCTGCCTTAAGTATAGGAATTTTTTTTGAGAATTTTTTTATTAAATTTTCCTCTTTTTTAGTGAAACCAGTTGTTCCAATTATTACTTTTTTTTTAAGTTTATAGGCTATTTTAAGAACCTCAAAAGTACATTTTGGTACAGTAAAATCTATTATGATATTAGATTTACTGAATGCCTTTTCAGTATTTAGCTCTGGTTTTATTCCACCAAATTTTTTATTAACAACTCTATTTTCTGTTAGTGATACTAATTTAATAGACTTATCTTTACTTGCTGACTTAATGAGCTGCTGACCCATCCTGCCCATACATCCAGTAATAGCTAGGTTAATTTTACCCATGTAATTAACATTAGTATTTAATTAATACACTATCAATTAAATAATTAGCTTTTCCAAAAGCTTTTTGCTTTTTGGAAGAATTTTTTAATACTTGGATTAGATTTTTCATTTTCTATTTCTCTAAATTGTTCTAGTAGCTCTTTTTGTTTTTTATTTAGGTAGACTGGAACTTCTGTTTTGACCTGGACATATAAATCACCACAGTCCCCTCTTCGCATAAAAGGCATACCTTTACCTTTTAATCTGAATTGTTTCCCGTTTTGTGTTCCATCTGGAATTTTAATTTTTGCTTTACCGCCATCAATAGTCGGTATTTCAATTGTCGTTCCAAGAGCAGCGTCAGCTATTGATAATGGAAATTCAAAAAAATAAATTTTCATCAGATCTTTTAAATAAATCATGGGAATGAACATTTATAAATAAGTACAAGTCACCTGTTGCGCCACCTCTAGTTCCTGCTTCTCCTTTTCCAGCAAGTCTAATTCTTGTTCCATCATCCACACCTCTGGGTATTGTTACTGAGATTTTTTTTGAGCTTTGCTTTTTTCCTTGCCCGTTACAATCAATGCAAGGATTTGTTATTTCTTCGCCACTTCCACTACATTGTGGACAAGTTTGTTGCACAGTAAAAAAACCTTGATTAGATCTTATTTTTCCGTTTCCGCCACAATATGTACACCTATCAGGTGAATATCCAGGTTTAGATCCATTTCCTTTACAGGTAATACATTTTTCCGTAGTTGAAAATTTAATATCCTGTTTCTTACCTTCAAATGCTTCTTCTAAAGTAATTGATAAATCATATCTTAAATCAGAACCTCTATTGTTTGAATTTCTATTACTTCTTGATCTTCCACCACCGCCTCCAAAATCTCCAAAAAAATCCTCAAAAATATCTGAGAAATCAGCTCCGCTAAATCCTCCAAAACCACCACCTTGTCTTCCACCACCATTTTCAAATGCAGCATGGCCAAAGTTATCATAATTTTGTTTTTTTTCTTGATCTGATAAAATTCCGTAAGCTTCACTTGCTTCTTTAAATTTTTCCTCAGCCGTTTTATCGCCAGGATTTTTATCAGGATGGTATTTTACAGCAAGTTTTCTATATGCTGATTTTAATTGATCTGGATTTGCATCTTTACCTACACCTAAGACATCGTAAAAATCTCTTTTAGCCATAAATTACCTTATTAGATGTTAGATGTTGAAAGATTTAAGCGCTTTTCTCTTTGTTATCTTCTTCTTTTACTTCGTCTTTTACTTCTTCAAAATCAGCATCAACTACGTTGTCATCTTTCTTTCCTTCATCATTTTTATCACCATCTTTAGATGAATCTGGTTTTTTTTCTTGAGATTTGTAGATAGCTTCTCCTAGTTTCATGGAAGCCTGAACTAAAGTTTCTGTTTTTTTCTTTGTATCTTCAATATCGGTTCCTTTCAAAGCTTCTTTTAAAGCAGATGATGCATCTTCTATAGCTTTTTTTTCTGCATCTGTAATTTTAGAACCATGCTCTTTTAGATTTTTATCGGTAGAATGAATTAAGGTATCAGCCTGATTTCTAACATCTACTGATTCTCTTTTCTTCTTATCTTCTTCTTTGTTAGCCTCTGCATCCTTTACCATTTTTTCAATTTCTTCATCACTTAATCCACCTGAAGCTTGAATCTGAATTTTCTGTTCTTTTCCAGTACCTTTGTCTTTAGCTGAAACACTAACTATTCCATTTGCATCGATATCAAAAGTAACTTCAATTTGAGGCACTCCTCTTGGTGCTGGAGCAATTCCAACTAACTCAAAGTTTCCCAACATTTTATTGTCAGTTGCCATTTCTCTTTCACCCTGAAGCACTCTAATCGATACAGCAGGCTGATTGTCTTCAGCAGTTGAAAATACTTGGCTTTTTTTGGTTGGTATTGTTGTATTTTTTTCAATTAGTTTAGTAGATACACCACCTAAAGTTTCAATTCCTAAAGAAAGTGGAGTTACATCTAATAGCAATACATCTTTGACATCGCCTTGAAGAACACCAGCTTGAATTGCAGCACCCATAGCGACAACCTCATCAGGGTTGACACTTTTATTAGCTTCTTTCCCAAAAAAATTTTTGACTTCTTCTATTACTTTTGGCATTCTTGTCATTCCACCAACCATAACAACTTCATTAATTTCATTAGCTGTAACTCCAGCATCTTTTAACGCTGTTTTACAAGGTGGCAATGTTTTAGCTATTAAATCTTCCACTAAAGCTTCAAGTTTTGCTCTAGTCATCTTTAAATTTATATGTTTAGGACCAGTTTTATCTGCAGTAATAAAAGGTAGATTTATATCTGTTTGTTCTGCTGAAGAAAGTTCAATTTTTGCTTTCTCTGCAGCTTCTTTTAATCTCTGAAGAGCAAGTTTGTCTGATGTTAGATCGATTCCATTATCTTTTTTAAATTCAGCGATTAAATAATCAACAATTGTATTGTCAAAATCTTCACCTCCTAAAAATGTATCACCGTTAGTTGATTTAACCTCAAATACACCATCACCCAATTCAAGAATAGAAACGTCAAACGTTCCTCCACCTAAATCATAAACTGCAATTTTTTTATTTTGTTTTTTATCTAATCCGTATGCTAATGATGCTGCTGTAGGCTCATTGATAATTCTTAAAACCTCTAAACCAGCAATTTTACCAGCATCTTTTGTAGCTTGTCTTTGAGCATCATTAAAATAAGCAGGAACAGTAATTACAGCTTTTGTAACTTCTTGACCCAAATATTTTTCAGCTGTTTCTTTCATCTTTTGAAGAATAAAGGCAGATATTTGGGAAGGTGAATATTTTTCCCCTTTTGCTTCTATCCAAGCATCACCTTTTTCTGAATTAACTATTTTGAATGGGGCAGCGGAGATATCTTTTTTAACTGTTGGATCTTCAAAATTTCTACCAATTAGTCTTTTTACAGCAAAAATTGTATTTTCTGGGTTGGTTACAGCTTGTCTTTTAGCTGGCTGGCCAACTAATTTTTCACCATCATCCGTAAAAGCTACTACCGAAGGAGTTGTTCTTGCACCTTCTGCATTTTCTAAAACTTTTGGTTGGCTACCTTCCATTATTGAAACACAAGAGTTTGTTGTCCCAAGATCTATACCTATTATTTTGCTCATAATTTAAATTCTCTCTTTCATATATGTGTTAATTTTAATTCTACAAGTTCGAACAAAGTTTATTATTTGTCTAAATTGTCCTTATTTTCCTCATCTTTTTGATTTTTTTCAGTTTTTTTTGAAACACCAACTAATGATGGTCTAAGCAACCTATTCTTAATCATGAAACCTTTTTGAATTTCTTGAACAATTGTTCCTGGTTCTTTTTGATCGTCCTCTATTTCCATCATAGCTTGATGAAAATTTGGATCTAGTTTTTTATTAATACAATCAATGGGTTTAATATCATTTTTTGTAAAGATAGATATCAAATCTTTTTTAATTATATCTAAGTGTTCTAGTGTTTTTTTTAAGGCTTCGGTATTTTTAAGAGTTTCATCACTTTCCAAAATTAATTTTGATCTAGCTAAATTATCAATTAAATTTAATGCTTCTTTTGCAAATGCAAAACCACCATAATCGAACGCATCGTTTTTTTCTTTTTCGAATCTTCTTCTTTGATTTTCCATCTCAGCAAACGTTCTTGCAAGTTTATCTTCTAATTCTATTATTTTTTCTTCATTGGAAATTTCATTATTTTCAGCATATTCCTTGATACTACTTTCATCTTCTTCTACCTTTTTTTCAGTATCATTATCATTTAAAGTAGTTTCTGAAGTTTTATCTTCTTCTTTAAAGGTTTCTTCTTTTTCCATACTCTCTTATATGGTAAGAAAATTTTAAATTGCTAGGTATTAATGAAAAAAATTTCAAAACTGTTAATAGGCACTAATAATAAGGGTAAATTTTTAGAAATATGTGATTTATTACCAAAATATATCAAAACTTACTCTACAGCAGACTTTAAGCTTAAAAGTCCAAAAGAGTATGGAGTAACTTTTGAAGAAAACTCTCTAATTAAATCAAGATACTTTTCAAAAAAAACAAAATTAATATGTCTATCTGATGACTCTGGTCTCGAAATAGATATTTTAAATAAAGAGCCAGGTATTTACTCTGCAAGATGGGGGGGAAAAAAATCTGATTTTAATAAAGCAATTCAAAAAGTTTATCGAAAACTATTTAAGAAAGATAAAAATTGGAAACAAAAAAAAATTAAAGCAAGATTTGTTTGTGCTCTATCTCTATATGGTTTTAATAAAAAAATCTCTTCAGTGGTTGGAAAAGTGGAAGGTTATATTTCAAATGAACCTAGAGGAAAAAACGGATTTGGTTATGACCCCATCTTTATTCCCAAAAATAAGAAAAAAACTTTTGGTGAAATAAAACCATCACAAAAATATAAAATTGATCATCGTTATTTTGCTTTTCAAAAAATTAAAAAATTTCTATAAGTTTTTTGTTATCAATTTTATAAAAATTTAATCTGTGATTTATCTTATTATTTTTGATATCAAAAATACCAATTTTTCCTTTAAATGAATTTTTCTTTTTGAAAAGTTTATCTACTTTTGAAAGATTTGTTTTTAAAGATAGATAATAAATTAGCCCAACAAGATCATAACTTAATAAAGAAAGGTGAGTAGGATATTCATTAAATTCTTTAAAAAATTTATTTTTGTAATTATCAAAATTATTTTTATTAATTGAAGGATAATAAATAGGTTGAATTTCAGTTTCAGAAAATAAACTTTCATTAAACCATTGATTTAATGTTATAAAATATTTATTTTTAGGTGATACGTCTGTGTATAAAAGTGATGTAGTAACACTTTTTAAACTTTCATCAAAATCAGCAATTATAATTGCATCAAAGTTTAAACCCCCTAACGTATATCTTTTTTCCAACTTATTAATTTTTTTCTCTTTATTAGAAATATCCGAATTTTTAATTCTATCAATTTCATCTTTTAAGTTTTGTTTTCTAATTCTATAATTAGTTATCTCCTCTATTTGCTTAGTTAATTTAGTTGGTTTAGTGTCGTAAACATATTTTTTATAAATTTTTATTTTTGAATTTTTAATTCCTTTTTTTATTTCAAATTCATAATTTTGCATTGGTGTTAAAAAAATAGTTTTTTTAATATTATTAAGTTCTAAAAATCTTTTAATAGTATTTAGTTGAGATGTAGAATTAATTCCTGCAGAAATTACATTTTTTGGAAGATCTAAAGTTTTATTTGTTAAAGATAAAAAAGTTAAATCACTTATTTCATCCAAGTAAGCTAAACTTTTATGAAATACAGGACCAATTACAATTTTTACTCCCATTTCTTTAAGTTCAAAAGCAGATTGAAGAGTCTTATTTGGTTTTGTTGAAGTATCTTTAGGAATAATTTCAATTAGATCGCTATCAATATCTTTCAAAGCTAATTTTACGGCTTTAACAATAGATTGTCCAAGATATTTATTGGGACCTGTCATTGGAATTAAGAGCCCAATCTTAATTTTTTCTTCTGCCTTTACTAAATTAAAAAATAGTAAACTAAAAATTCCTGTTAAAATAATAATAATTTTAATAAATTTGTTCATTTTGATGATAGTATAATATTTTTATAGCTCAATTATGATTATAAAATCACAATTTCAAACAAAAGATAATGAAAAAGGTCTATATTTAGTTTCTACTCCAATTGGTAATTTAAAAGATATTACTTTTAGAGCGATAGAAACTTTTAAAAAATCTGATTATATTTTATGTGAAGATACTAGGGTTTCAAAAAACTTATTAGACAAATATGAGGTAAAATCTAGGTTGATTTCCAATCATAAATTTAATGAAAAAAGAAATATAATTAAAATAATTAATCTTTTAAAATCAGGTAAGATAATTTCATTAATTTCAGATGCTGGCACACCAAGTATTTCTGACCCAGGTTCAATCTTAATTAATGAATGTATCAAAGAAAATATAAAAATTTTTCCTATCCCAGGTCCTTCTGCTGTAGTAACAGCTGTTTCAATAAGTGGTTTTTCAGAAAAATTCTTTTTTTATGGTTTTTTTCCTGAAAAAAAAAATCTTTTAATAAATGAATTAAAAAAATTAGATAAATTAAATTGTACTTTAGTATTTTTTGTATCCGCTAAAAAAGTTAATAAAATAATACCTGAATTAAAAAATTTTTTTAGCGAAAGAAAAATAGTATTTTGTAGAGAGATATCAAAAATGTATGAAGAATTCATTAGAAAAAATATTAAGGACCTAGAGCCTTTTACAGAACAGTTAAAAGGCGAGCTAACAATTGTAATTTCTGAAAAAAAAGATGATAAATTTGTTTCGCATACACTAAGTGAATCAGATAAGAATAATATAAAAAAAATGATTGATATATTGAGTATTAAAGAAATAGTAAATCTTATAAGTCAAAATAATAATTTATCAAAAAAAGATATTTATAATTATTGTTTATTATTAAAAAATGAAAAATAGCCTTATATTTATTTTAATTATTGGAATTATTTTATCAGCTTGTGTTGGCGTTGCATCAAAAGGAATTTTTGGAACTGGAGTAAGTGTTGCTTTAGATCCAAGAACTCTTGGAACACAAATAGATGATTCAATTATGCAAAAAAATTTATCAACCAGAATTTTATTAAAAGATAAAAAATATCTTTTATCAATAAAATCAAAAGTCTTGGATGGAAGAATATTTATAACAGGTAAAGTAGACAATCCTGAAGAAAAACTCCAGTTCACTAAATTGGCTTGGGAAACAAAAGGTGCACGTTCTGTCCGTAACGATATTAAAATTAAAGAGGAGTTTAATTTTAAAAGATCTGCAAAAGATGTTCTTATTACATCTCAACTTCGTACAGCTTTGATCTTAAATAAAAATATTAAAGCAACAAATTATCAAATAGATACTTATAAAAAAAAGATTTATGTTTATGGGATAGCACTTACACTTGAAGAAAAAGATTTAGTTATAAGTGAAGCTAAAGAAATAAGTGATGTTAAGAATGTAATAGCAAGTATTCTTTTAGTTGAGGATTTAAGAATTCAAAAAGAATAAATTTTATTTTTTATAATCAATAACATCTGCGGAATAGGCAGCGATAGATGCTAAATTTATTATTTCCGAAGTAGATGATCTTAGAGGTGCAATTTCAACAGGAAGACCTAGTCCAATAAGTAATGGTCCTATTACTTTTGTATCACCTAAAGTTTTCATCATTTTATATGATATTGCCGCACTATGTTGCCCAGGCATAATTAATATATTTGCTTTTCCAACAATATTTGAAAATGGATAAAGAGCTTCATATTCTGAATTTAGCGCTACATCAGGTTGCATATCTCCATCAAATTCAAAATTTACATTTTTTTCTTTCAAAATTTCTACTGCTTTTCTTATATGTTTTGTTCGACTCGTTAGTGGTTGACCAAATGTAGAATGAGACACAAAAGCTACTTTAGGATCAAAACCAAAGAGTCTTACAACTCTTGCTGTAGAAATAGCTATTTCAGCCATTTGATCTGAAGTTGGATATTCGTGAACGCTTGTGTCACCAACAAAAATAGTTTTTCCTTTATGCACTACCATATTAAGACCAAACATTATTTCTCCATCTCTAACATCAACTACTTGCTTTATTTTATCAAGTGATGCTCCAAAACGTCTAGTATTCCCTGTAACTACGCCATCGGCATCTCCACAAGCAACCATACTAGTTGCCCATACGACCCTGTCATTTCTAACAAGTCTATCACAATCTCTCTCTAATAAACCTTGTTCTCTTTGTAATTTTTTAAATAAATTTTTTACATATCTCTCTCTTTTTTCAGTATCTTTAGAATTAACAATTTCAATGTCAAAATTTTCATTGTAACCAATATTTTTTATTTGTTCTTTTATTTTATTTTTCTTACCAACCAGTATAGGAATTCCTAAATCAGAGTTTTTAAAAGCAATAGCTGCCTTAAGAGTATTTTCATCTTCTCCATCTGCAAATACAATTCTTTTTTGTTTTTTCTTTATGTAAGAATTAATTCCTTGCATTATGGTAACTGTTGGATCAAGCCTTTGTTTAAGCTGATCTTTGTAAATTTCAAAATTATCAATTTTTTTTCTTGCAACACCACTATCCATTGCTGCTTTAGCAACAGCTGCAGGAATTACACTTATTAGTCTAGGATCAAATGTGGATGGTATTATATAGTCTTTTCCATAATGTGGTCTTTCCCCACCCATTGCGGCAACTACTTCATCAGGAACATCTTCTCTTGCAAGATTTGCAATAGCTTTAGCAGCAGCAATTTTCATTTCTTCATTAATTGTTTTTGATCTAACATCTAATGCACCTCTAAAAATGTATGGAAATCCAATTAAATTATTTACTTGGTTAGGGTAGTCAGATCTTCCAGTTGCAATAATTGCATCATTTCTTACTTGATTAATTTCTTCTGGTGTAATTTCTGGATCAGGGTTAGCACAAGCAAAAATAATTGGATTTTTTGCCATTTTTTTAATTAGTTCCTTTTTTATAGCACCCTTGCTAGATAAACCTAAAAAAACATCCGCACCTTTTATAACATCCTGAAGTGATCTTAACTTTGAATTTGTTGCATGTTTTAATTTCCATTGATTCATTCCTTCAGTTCTACCTTTATAAATAACGCCCCTTCTATCAAGCATTATTATATTTTTATGTGGAACCCCAAAATTTTTAAAAAGTTCAGTACAGGCAAGTGCGGATGCACCACCACCATTTACTACAACTTTAATGTTTTTAATTGATTTACCAGAAATATCTAAAGCATTAATTAATGCGGCTGTTGTTATAATTGCAGTTCCATGTTGATCATCATGAAAAACAGGTATATCTAAAATTTCTTTTAACTTTTTTTCAATTATAAAACAAGCTGGAGCTGCTATATCTTCTAAATTTATTCCTCCAAAACTAGGGGAAAAATTTTTGATTGAATTAATAATTTCTTCTGTATCTGAAGAATCAATTTCTAAATCTATAGAATCAATATCTGCAAATCTTTTAAATAAAACCGCTTTTCCTTCCATAACAGGTTTTGAAGCGAGTGCACCTAAATTACCCATACCTAAAATTGCAGAACCATTACTTATTACAGCTACTAAATTTCCTTTACTAGTATAGTCGTATGCTGCTTCTGGATTTTTGCTAATCATTTTAACTGGAGCTGCAACACCTGGAGAATATGCTAAAGCAAGATCTCTTTTAGTGGTCATATTTTTAGAAGAAATAATCTCAATCTTTCCAGGTTTTTTGTCATTATGAAAATCTAACGCTTCTTTGTCAGTGTAATGATCGATTTTTGTTTTTTTCATTTTTATTCAACTATTTTAAACTTAATTCTAATTTTATCCTTTTGATAAATTTTTATTATTTATAATATTTGATCTATATAATCTGATAATAAGTATACAATTAGGGTAAAATTAAGACTAATATGATTTATGAACTTACTTAAGTCAACAGGCACGTTTGGTTTTTATACTATCGTTAGTAGGTTACTTGGTTACTTAAGAGATATATTAATAGCTATTTTTCTTGGAACTGGATTATTGGCTGATGCTTTTTTTGTTGCGTTTAGAATTCCAAATACTTTTAGAAGATTATTTTCAGAAGGTACTTTTAATGCTGCATTTGTACCAAGTTATTCATCACAAATACTTAAAGGAAAAAAACAGTCAAATCAATTTGCCAATGAAATATTTAATCTTTTGTTTCTTGGATTACTATTTTTAACAATAGTAATTCAGATATTTATGCCAGCGTTTGTTTCCATCATTGCTCCAGGATTTGTTGGTGACTTTGAAAAAATGAAAATTGCAATAAATTTAACAAGGATAACTTTTCCGTTTTTATTTTTTATTTGTTTAGCATCTTTTTTTGCAGCAATATTGAATTCACATAATAAATTCGCAGTAGCATCTGCAGCGCCAATAATATTAAATATTGTTTTAATTTTAGTATTACTATTTTCAAAATCTTTAGGCGATCAACTTGTTTACTATTTAGCGTACGGTGTTTCAATTGCAGGTATTTTACAGTTATTGTTTTTATATAAATATGTAACTAAGTATTATTCATTGAAATTTAACTTATCGTTAAGACTAAGTAGTAAGGCCAAGTTTTTTTTTAAAAAACTTTTGCCGAGCATATTTTCTTCTGGTGTTACACAAATTAATATTTTGATTGGAACTATAATTGCCTCATTCCAGGCAAGTGCTGTTTCATATTTGTATTATGCTGACAGGATATATCAAATTAATCTAGCAATAGCCGGTATTGCTATTGGAGTTGTAGTTCTCCCACAACTTTCGAAACATATTCAATCTAGAAAAATAAATAAAATAAAGTTGATACAAAACAAGGCTTTAGAATTAAGTTTATTTTTAAGTATCCCAGCAACCATTGCATTAATTATTGGATCTGAACAAATTGTTTCAGCGTTATTTGGTTATGGGTCTTTTGATGAAACATCAGTTAATAATTCTAGCCTAGCATTGTATTACTTTGCTCTTGGATTGCCTGCTTTTGCTTTTATAAAAGTTTTTTCAAGTTTTTTCTTTGCTAATCACGATACTAAAACACCATTTTATATTTCATTAATTTCTGTTCTATTAAATATTTTTATTAGTCTTTATTATTTTAGTGAGGTTGGTTTTATAATTATTCCTATCGCAACATCTATTTCTTCTTGGTTCAATTCTATATTGTTGTTTATATTTTTGAAAAACCTTAACTTATTTTCTTTTAACAAAATATTTTTTGTTAATTTTGTTAAAATAATTATAGCATCTATAATTATGGGTTTATTATTTCATTTTTTATTAAATTTTTTCCAAGATGAATTAGTATTTAATCACAATATTAAATCTTTATATTTGATACTAAGTGTTATATTGGCATTATTATTTTATTTATTTTTCTGTTATTTTATCAAAGCTTTTAAAATGAGTGATATTAAACTAAAGTATTAATCACATGAGTAAAAAAATTTTTTCTGGTGTTCAACCTACAGGAAATCTTCATCTAGGAAACTATTTAGGAGCTATAAAAAATTTTGTAGATTTAAATAATGATAAGGAAAATGACTGCATTTTTTGTGTTGTAGATCTTCATGCTATAACTATAAAACAAGATCCAAATGAATTAAAAAATAATATTAGAGAAACAGTTGCAACGTTTATAGCAAGTGGAATAGATCCTAAAAAAAGCATAATTTTTAACCAATCAAACGTTTCATCACACGCTGAAGGAGCCTGGATATTAAGTTGTGTTGCTAGAATGGGTTGGCTTAACAGAATGACTCAATTTAAAGAAAAAGCAGGTAAAGATAAAGAAAAAGCAAGTGTTGGATTATATTCCTATCCAGTTCTAATGGCAGCTGATATTTTGCTTTATGATGCAACACATGTTCCTGTTGGAGATGATCAAAAGCAGCATCTAGAACTATGTAGAGATATTGCACAGAAATTTAATAACGATTTTAAAATTGATGATTTTTTAAAAGTTCCTGAGCCTTTAATACAAAAAGACTTTTCTAGAATAATGAGTTTAAAAGATGGATCAAAAAAAATGAGTAAATCAGAATTATCCGATTTAAGTAGAATAAATTTAACAGACGATAAAGATCAAATAATTAATAAAATTAAAAAGGCCAAAACAGATCCTTTAGCTATGCCAAAAGCTGCGGATGAGCTTGATCAAAGATTAGAAGCAAAAAATCTTTTAGGAATCTATTCAAGTCTTACAAATAATACTTTAGATAAATCTATTAAAAATTTCGCAGGTAAGAATTTTTCAGAATTTAAAGAACAATTATCTCAAGTCTTAGTAGATAAAATTCAACCTATTTCCTTAGAAATAAAAAAATTATTAGCCGACCAAACCTATTTAGATAAAATTCTTCTAGAAGGAGTTGAAAAAGCAG
>CACEKT010000012.1 GCA_902560225.1 uncultured Pelagibacteraceae bacterium | reverse complement strand
GGTGTACTTTCAATTAACATTTTTGTGTTCGCAGTTTCTTATATTGTGTGGTCTATAATGAAAGCTACATTTGGTATCAGGTTAAGTAAAGAGGCTGAGACTAAAGGAACTGATGTTACAGAAACAGGTGTAATTGCCTACGCAATTCGAGACTAATTGCATGCAATTAAGAGGCTCTTCGATCTCCATATCGTTATCTCATTGGAGAGCCTCTTAAAACAGAATAACTATCTCTCTCTCTTATAGTTAAAAATAGGCCCCTTTTTAGGGGCCTTTTTTTTTGTAAAAACTTTAAGTGTTTCCAAAACTTCTATAGCGTGATCTTTAGCTTTAACATTTTCCCAAATTTTTAATATTTTACCCTTTTTATCTATTAAAAAAGTTGTCCTTATTATTCCCATAAACTCTCTACCCATGAACTTCTTTTTAGCCCAAACTTTATATTTTTTAAGGACATCAATTTTTTCATCAGCTAATAAGTCAAATTTTATTTTGTATTTATCTCTAAATTTGTCATGACTTTTTAAATTGTCCTTAGAAATACCAAAAACTTCACATTCTAATTTTTTAAATTTTGAAAGTAATTTATTAAAATCATTAGTTTCGATAGTACAACCCGGCGTATCATCTTTAGGATAAAAATAAATAACAACATATTTACCTATTGAGTCTTTTAAAGAATAATTTTTTTTATTTGTTGACGGTAATTCGAATAATGGAGCTTTTGTATTTTCTTTAATCATTTATTTTATTTTCTTCCCATAATTTTTTATAGTCAATAAATGGAGATAATCCATAACTGGAATTAATATTTGTTAAATGTAATGATAAACTTTTAATTGGAGAAATACAAATTTCTTTTTTATAAATTTCATTAATATATTTTTCAAAAGGATCGTATCTATCAAGACAATTATTATAAAAATTGTCCCAATATTTATTTATTAAATTTTTGGTAGTTAAGAATGTACATAAAGTTTTATCAACAGTTCTCCAATGTCTTTTATTACCTATTAAAATATTTGTTTTTTGATTATTCATATAAAGATAAGGATAATCGGTAGGACACATAAAAATATCTTTATTAACTTGAGATGCAATTCTTTCGTAGGAAGAAATCATTTCTTCTAGCATAGGTTCAAAGTGTAAATAGTCATCCTCAACAAAAAAAATTAAATCTTCTCCAATTTTTTTCCCAATTTCAAAACTTTGCATTAAACTAGCTAGATTTGCAAATGTAGAATTATTTTTTTGATTCTTTATTTTACTTTGATATTTTGAATAATCTAAGGATATTATTTCAATTTGCTCACCGTCAATTATATTTTCTATTTCAGAAAGATTTTTTTTATCTGAATTATCATCAATAATAATAGTTTTTATTTTAATATCTGGGTATTTTTTTTTACAAAATTTTATTGATTTAATTAATGATATTATTGATCGTTTAGAATATTCAATTTTTGGAAGTTCAAATAATCTTCTTTTATTTTGATCCCAAATTTCAATATTGGTATTCATTCTTAAAATAATTAAGACTGAGGTAAC
Source organism: uncultured Pelagibacteraceae bacterium (assembly GCA_902560225.1). Classification (GTDB taxonomy): domain Bacteria; phylum Pseudomonadota; class Alphaproteobacteria; order Pelagibacterales; family Pelagibacteraceae; genus Pelagibacter. The sequence goes on along the minus strand of CACEKT010000012.1, from coordinate 25,438 downwards.
TTTCTTTGTTATATTAACTTTTCCTAACGGTAAAATTATTGAATTTTTATTAATTATAGAAAGATCTTCATTTAATTCCTTATTCAGGGTGGGGGATACAAAATTATTTTGATCTATAATTTCATAACCAAACAATCTACAAATTTTAATAAAAAGTTTTTTCATATTAAATTAATTTTATGATATGATTATTTATAATAATATGAATATTAAATCATCACAAAGTCTTGTAAACAATGCCCTTCAGGAGGTAAAAACTATAAATCATGAACAAGCTCATGAAATGTTTTCCAAAGATCAATGCAATTTGATTGATATTAGAGATATTAGAGAATTAGAAAGAGATGGGAGGATAGAAAATTCTCATCATATACCACGAGGTATGTTGGAGTTTTGGATGGATCCTAATAGTTCATACTTTCAAAAAGGCAAAATAGATCATAATAAAGAAATGGTTTTATTTTGTGCAGGTGGATTGAGATCTGCACTAGCGGCTAAAACGCTTCAAGATATGGGATTTAAAAAAGTATCACACATAGATGGTGGTTTTAGTGCCATTAGACAAAGTAAATTTAAAATTGTTTGATTTAAAGAATGAAATAGTTTGAATTTTATATTTTTTGCTGTTTAAATTAGTCATGAAAAAAACAAGGGAAATTAATTCTCCTCTAGAAAAAAATATTTCTGAAAAAAATTTAAATGACTTTAAAACTAAAACTACGAATGTAAATATTCTATTAAACAGAGTCAAAATAGAAAAAAAAAATAATTTAAAAAAAAAAATCATTTTTACATCAATAATAACTCTAGTTCTTGGATTAGTTATAACTATTGCAATAGTTTAATCTAAATATAACTATTCTAGATCTAGATTAAAATAATTCATAAAATGGCTATTGAAACAATTATAATTTACATTATAAATCATTAAGTAACTTTTGGCGGGGTAGCTCAGTTGGTTAGAGCGCAGGACTCATAAGCCTGAGGTCAGTGGTTCGATCCCACTTCCCGCTACCAAATTAATAAAGAAATATTCAAAATAAAATCTGAAATTATAATTTTTTTATCTTTGCAAACTTTTTAAAAGTAGAACAAATATATTTTAATTCTTTTGATGTTAATCCTTGGTGACATCCTAAAAGAATACCGTTTTTCATAACATCATCTGCTACATTTGCAGTATTTTTATGCGATTTATAATATAGATTCTTCATAATTGGTTGTTTTAAAATATTACCAGTAAATATTGTTCGTGTTTGAACATTATTTTTTTCATAAAAAATCTGCATATCTTTTCTATTAAATTTTTTGTTTTCTTTAATTACCAAGGGAAAAGCTAGCCATGGAGTTTTAACATTTTCATATGTTTCTGGTAATTTAAAATATTGAGAATAGTTCTGAAAAAAACTTTTTAAATAGATAAAGTTATTTTCTCTTAAAGAAATATTTTCTTTTAGTTTTTTAATTTGCTCAATTGCAAACGCAGCTGACATTTCAGAAGGAAGGAAATTATAACCTAGTTCAGAAAAAATATATTTTTTATCGTACTGTATACCAGATACTTTAATATTAAATCTATCTTCAATTTTTTCTGACTCGTTTATTGTAGCTGAAGATCTACCCCATCCTCTTAACAATTTAGCATTTTGATAAAGCTTAAAGTCATTAAAACATGCAATACCACCTGATCCTGCTCCATTAATTATGTGAGAAGCATAGAAACTATTGGTAACCACATCTGACAATTTACCATTAATTTTCTTATTCACTGTGTACCCAATTGTATCAGCAGAGTCTTCAATAACTTTTAATTTGTATTTTTTAGCTATCTTATTTATTTTCGACCAATCTGCTATATTACCTAGTAAATTAGGTATCATAATAGCTACTGTTCTATTATTTATACATTTTTCTATTTGATCTGTGTCAGCTAAAAATTTATTTTCAATTGCACCAATAAAATGAGGCACAAGACCTAACTGATATATTGGAGCGACTGTTGTGGAAAATGTTAAAGCAGGTGTTATTATTTCACAACCTTTTTTAAACTTAAAAGCACTTAATGCAAGTAGATTAGCTGAAGATCCAGAATTGACCATTAATCCATATTTTTTACCAAATATTTTTGCAACTATTTTTTCTAATTTTTTGACATGTGGACCATCAATTAAATTCAAGCTATGATTTTTTAATACATTTAAGACAGCGCTTATCTCTTTTTTATCGTATACAGCTTTTCCATAGTATATTTTTTTCATAAAGCATCTCATATATTAATAATAGAAAAAAAACAATAAAATGAATTTTGAATATTTATTTTAATGTTACAATAAACATTTATTATGAAAAATTCACCAAATGATCATTTAGCAAAAAATTTAACAATAGTAATAGTGCTTTATAAAGAATCTTTTCAACTTATATCAAAAACCTTATCAACCATTAACTCATTTAAGAAAATTATAATTGATAATGATAATAATATTGACTTAGAGAAGAAAATAAAATCAGAATTTAATATAGAAAAATACATTCTAAATAAAAAAAATAATGGATTCTCATCAGGTTATAATCAAGGCATTAGGATGTCAGATACTAAATATACCCTGGTACTTGGGCCAGATTGTATAATAACCGAAAAAGATATTCTAATTTTGATAAAAAGATTAATTGAAAACATAGACTGTTATATTGTTTCACCAACATCATTTGATGAAAATGGCAAACTATCTTATGCAGGGGGACCACTTCCTGATAATTCTGAAAAAAATATTATATTAGACATTGAAGGCGATACTTGTGTAGATAGTACCCTAGGTGCCTGTATGCTATTTAGAACTAAAGAAGCTTTAGAAAATAATCTAATTTTTGATGAGAATTTTTTTCTTTATTATTCAGATGATGATCTTTGTAGAAGAGTAAAAAAAAGTAAAAAACATATAATACAAGTTTATGATTCAAAATGTATTCATCAACATGGAATTATAAAGGTAAAAAATAAATATTTAAAAAAATTTATAAGGGAATATAATCTATTATTTGACAAATTTTATTATTTTTACAAAATAAATAATCATCAAAATCTAATAAATCTTTATAAAAAAAAGATTCCTTTACTTATTTTTAAATTTTTTTTAAGAATACTTACTTTTAATTTTTTAGGAGCAACTGAAATTGCTTCTAAGTTATTTGCATATTATAAATTTAAATTTAAATTTTTAATTAAATAAATTTTTAATTTTTACTTTATAATCTTCATTAATTTAGATAAATCAATTGATGAGTCAAAAGGTAATCCAATATTTTCATTTTTTCCTAATTTTTTTTTAATTATCTTCTTATTTTCTTTTTTCACAAAATCATAAATGAATGAAGCTGGACCTCCGATATTTAAAACACCTTTTTTGTTTAATAATTTAAATAGTATTTTTGCTACATTTTCATGATAGGTAAAACTTGTCTTAACATTTGAAAATGCAAATTTATGCACAAATGGTTTTTCTGTCATACTAACTCTCAATATTAATGAGTTATCATATAGTTGAACCGAGGCTTCTCCACCTAATTTAGACCAAGCATAATTGTTAACAGGAAGTAATCCGTCAGTCTCTTTGTAGTTACCTTTTATTCCGGGATAGACATAATTTGTTGAAAAATAAATAAGTTTAATTTTTTTCTCCTCACACGCCTTGGTTATATTTGCTGTACCGATAATATTTAAATCAATACTTTGTTTTATATCTTTATTGTGCACATCCATTGGTCTGGACAGGCCAGCTAAATGTATCAAAACATCAGGTTTATAAATTTTAATACATTTTCTTATTGTATTAAGATTAGTTATATCAAGCTCTTTTTTATTTGGAAAAAATAGTTTGTGAATAGTTTTTTGTTTTTTTAAGTTCAAGGCAAATCTTCCTGTGCCACCAGTTATTAGAATTTTTTTCATATTATTTAAAATAAAATTTAATATATGATAACTTCTTACACAGAGATAGAGAAAATTAGACTATTACTTGATTATACTAAAAATAAAATCCATTATAATTCGCTGAGAATTAATTAACTAAGCAGCTAAATTGCTTATAACACAAAACTAATAAGGTTGAGTTTAGTTGTTCGATTCAACTTCTTGTTATCAAATAAATAATTACCATAAAATTTCTTTTCCAAGTAAATTAACAAATTTTCCATTAAGTTCTGAGTTAGTTGTTATTAAATCAATTATTAATTTTGCACAGTTGTCAGTTTCTATATAACCACCAGGGTTCATTCCTGATTTAGTATTACCAGGGTCTATAGCAAATACAGTTGTTCCAAATTTTTTATTTAGATCAATAGATAAATTCTTAGTTATTGAGTTTAAAGCTGATTTTGATGTTCTATAAATATAAGCGTCGCCATCCTTATTTTGATTAATACTTCCAGCATCACTACTAATATTTATTATTAACTCAAGTTTACTTTTGTTTTTTTTCTTATTAAGAATTATTTTAATTATATTTAATATTGAAATTGAATTTACCATCAATACTTTTTGAAATTTTTTAAAATCTATATTTTTAACTTCCTGCTCCTCAAAATTACCCCCAAAAACTCCAGCACAATTAAATATTATATCTATTGCGGTCTCTTCAATTTTTTTTTCAAAATCATTAAAATTATTAATGTCAGATTGATCTAATTTAACAACTGATAAATTTAAATCATTAATTGCTATTAGATTTTCTCCATTCTCTCTATAAGTTGAAATAACTTTATTATTTAATGCTAAAAGATTTTTTGTTAGAGCAAGTCCAATACCAGAATTTCCACCTGTTACCAAAATATTCTTATTATTAATATTTAGTTGAAAATTATTTTTATGAAATTTTCTTTGATATAAAAACTTTTTAATTTTTTTTCTTAGTCCCATAAAATCAATTTATAATATTAAAAATTTAAAACAATATTTCAGTAAGATTTAAATTCTAGAGAACAAGATAAAGGTTTATTATATTTAATTTCTATTTGAATATAAATAAGTGATTTTTTTAATAATAATTAAGTTTTAATAATTTTATTTTTAATTAATTCATTTAGTGTTTTTGCATTTCGATCTTTTTTAGTCATTATTAGCTTGTTTTTAATCCATTTAATTTTTAATTGAGGATCATTATATTTTAATGCATGTTCATTACCGATAGACCTATATTCTGTGCAACTATAGCAGACTATATTTTCTTTATCTAATGTTTGAAATCCATGCGCAAAACCTGCAGGTATAAAAACCCCTTTACAATTTTTTTCACTTAAAATTATAGAAAAAGTTTTACCGAAAGTTTTAGATTTTCTTCTTAAATCAACTGCAACATCTAGAATCTTTCCCTTTAGAACAGATATATATTTTCCTTGAGGTTTATTATTTTGAAAATGTAAACCTCTTAAAATATTTTTTTTAGATTTAGAAACAATAGCAAATTTAAATTTACAACCTATTTCTTTTTCTAATAACAGTTCTCTTAGATAACCCCTATTATCTGAATATTGTTTACCCTCTATTATTAACAAGTTTTTAATATTTGTTTTGGATACTTTAAACATTTAAATTAAATTCTGTAGATATTTTGAATAATCACAATTACCATAAAATTTTATTGCATTTAAAATATCTATTTTTTTTATCCAATTATTGTTAAAAGCAATTTCTTCGATGCAAGCAATTTTAAATCCTTGCCTATTTTCTACAGATGATACAAAATTGCTAGTTTTATAAAAATCTTCAATTGAACCAGTATCAAGCCATGCACCACCTCTTCCAATAATTTCAGCAGATAGTTTTTTTATTGATAAATATTTTTTCAATAAGTCAGTTATTTCAATCTCATTTCTTTTTGAAGGCTTTAAATTTTTAGAAAATTTAACTACATTGTTATCAAAATAATAGAGTCCAGTTATTGCATAGTCTGAATAATATTTTTTTGGTTTTTCTTTAATTCCAACAATTTTATTTTTATTATTAACTTTTGCTACCCCATAAAGCTGAGGCTTACTCACTTTGTGCAAAAAAACTTTGGCACCTTTTTTTAATTTTTTACTTTCTAAAAGTTTTTCAGATAAGTTTTGACCATAAAAGAAATTGTCTCCTAAAATAAGGGCTACATTTTCTTTTCCTATAAAACTTTCACCTAAAATAAATGCATCAGGTAGTCCTTTAGGATATTCTTGTTCAATAAAACTAATTTTTATACCTAAATTTTTTCCATTATTTAAAAGTTTTTTATACTGATTTAACTGTCCTTTGTTTACAATTATTAAGATGTCTCTAATTTTTGAAAGCATTAAAATTGATAATGGATAATATATCAAAGGTTTATCATATATAGGTAACAGTTGTTTATTTACAGCTTTTGTAAGTGGGCTCATTCTAGTACCATGTCCTCCAGCTAAAATTATTCCTTTTTTAATCATTAAATATTTCCTAATCTATTTTTAATATCTTTTTTTGAAATTTGTTTGTAATAATTTTGATTTTCTAAATACCAAATAAATGTTTCTAAAATACCTTTTTCAAAACTTGTTTTTGCATTCCACTTCATTTTCTTTTTAATTTTATTGCTATTAAGTGCGTATCTTATATCATGGCCAGGTCGATCTTTTACAAATCTAATTTTAACTTTTTTCCCAACTGTTTGATATTTTTTTGCGACGTTGAGTAATTTTTTACAAATTTGGATATTATTTAAATTTTTATTTGACCCAATATTATAAAATTCACCAATCTCACCATTTTTATAGATCTTAAAAAGTGCTTCACAATGATCCCTAACAAAAATCCATTCTCTTGAATTTCTACCATTTCCATAAATTGGTAATTCCTTATTGTTAAAAATATTGTAAATAAGTTTTGGTATCAATTTTTCTGGATGCTGTTTTGGCCCATAATTATTTGAACAATTAGTAACAATAGCTGGAATTTTAAAAGTTCTTACATAGGCATATACTAAATGGTCCGAAGAAGCTTTACTTGCTGCGTAAGGAGAACTTGGTTTATATGGCCAATTTTCGCTAGATCTACCTTTCGCAATATCTCCATAAACTTCATCAGTAGAAACATGTACTAATTTTGTTTTTTTAAATTTTTTGAAAAACTTCTTAAAAACTTCTAATAAATTTAGAACACCAACAACATTAGATTTTATGAATTCATCTGGACTGTCAATTGATCTGTCAACATGAGTTTCAGCAGCTAGATTGAAAATTCCATGAGGTTTATATTTATTTAAAATTTTTAAAATTTTTTTTTTATTAGCTATATCTGTCTTTATAAAAGTATAGTTTTTATTTTTAGTAAAGTTTTTTGTATTATAAAAATTTGAAGCATAGCTTACTTTGTCAATATTTATTACTTTAAAGTTTTTGGATAACAGTAATTCAATTAAATTACTTCCGATAAAGCCCAAACCACCAGTGACGATAAATGTCTGCATTTAATTTTCTACATTAATAAACAAAAAAGTATATAATTAAAGATATTATTCAACTTTATGATAAATAAAATGAACAATAAACTGTCAAATTTAACAGTAAATATTTTAACTTACAAAACAAATAAAGAAATTTTAAAAGATTGTATTAATTCTATAAGTAAATCAGTAAAGATAAATATTATTGAAAATTCAAATAAATTTGAAAATGAGAATTATTTAGGTGATTTAGAGCATAATATAAACATTATATGTACTGGAAATAATCTAGGATATGCAGGAGGGCATAATTATGGTGTCTCAAAAGTAAATACTAGATATGTTTTAATTTTAAATCCAGATTTAGTTTGTTTAAATGATTATTTTACAAAAATCCAAAGTTACTTGAATGAGGACTTTGACTTCCATGTTATAGGATCTCAATATGAAAAAAATAAAATGAATAAACCCGCATATGGTTTATTTGAACAAAAACAATTTAATCCAATAATTCCTATTAATAAAAAAAATCTTCAAGAGGTAGACTGGGTTGTAGGATGTTCAATGCTAATTGATCTTAATAAATTTAGCAATAAAAAACTCTTTGATGAAAATTATTTTTTATTTTATGAGGAAACAGATTTTTGTAAAAGAATAAAGCTAAATAGAGGTTTAGTATTTAGTAGCCAAGATCTAATTATCGATCATTATGGAGAAAAAGGATCTTTTGCTACAGAACCAGGAAATGAATACGCTTATTTAAAATTAAGAAATTGGCATCTAATGTGGTCGTCTTTTTATTACTATAAGAAAAATTACAGTTATGTATATGCTTTTAAATTATTTTCTGTAAGTTTGATTAAAAGTTTTTTAAAAATAATTTTTTTTGCAATGATTTTTAATAAGTATAATTTTATAAAACATTTATATAGATTTCTCGGATTAATTAGTTCAATGTTTGGAAAAAACTCATCTTTTAGATTATGAAAAAAGATTTAATTAAAAATTCTTTTTTTTACTATTTTTATAAGAGATTAAAAATATTTAAAAATTCATTTAAAAACTCTCACCTAGGTGAATATGGAGAAGACATTTTTATAAGAAGATTTTTTAAAGAATTTAAAAAAGGTTTTTATGTAGATATTGGATGCTATCATCCAATTAAAGGATCTTTAACTAATTATCTTTATAAAAATGGATGGAGTGGTTTAAATGTAGATTTAAGTCAAATATCGATTGATCTATTTAATATATCAAGACCTAATGATATCAATGTAAGAGGCGCAATTTCAAATACTAATGGAAAAACTCATTACTATGAAAACGGACTAATTAATCAACAAAATTCATTAACCAATATAAATGAAAATAAAGTTGAAATAGAATCCTATAAATTAGATACCCTGCTACAAAAATATAATATTGAAAAAATTGATTATTTAAATGTCGATGTTGAAGGAAACGAATTTAATGTTATCTCTGATTTTAGTTTTTCTAAATTTCAGCCTAAATTGATTAGCATTGAAGATAATATTTATGATATAAAAGAAACATTAAATTCAAATATTCATGAACTGTTAGTTAAAAGTGGATATTTTCTTGCATCCAAGTATGGTGTAACTTGTTTGTATATTGATTTACAATTTAAGGATAAAGTAAATAAAATTATGAGTGTATAAAAATTTTATTAATGACCAGGAAATTCAATTAAATTTTCAATTTTATAGTTTTTTTTAACTAGTTTATCACATCCACCTAAATCAAATAAATTTATAACAAAAATATAAGCAGCAACTTTTCCTTTCGATATTTCTATTAGTTTTGCAGCAGCTTCGGCAGTACCACCTGTTGCAATTAAATCATCAATTATTAATACTGTGTCATTATGATCTATAGAGTCTTTATGAACCTCGATTGTTGCTGTGCCGTATTCTAACTCAAAATCAACAGAATGAACATCAGCAGGCAATTTATTTTTTTTTCTAAGCATAATAAATGGTTTTTTTAGAATATAAGAAACGGCAGAAGCAAAAACAAAACCACGAGATTCGATTGCAGCAATTTTAGTAAAATTAAATTTTTTTGAACGTTCAACTATTTGATTAATAGTTTCAGCAAATGCATTTTCATCTTTAATTAATGTGGTAATATCTCTAAATAAAATACCTTTTTTCGGATAATCTGGAATAGATCTAATATAATCTTTTAAATTCATAATAATTAAATATTAAAGTATAAATAAATAATTTTTAGACTATGACAACAAATAAATTAGCAATTATTGGTGGAAGTGGTCTTTATGATGTTGAGGAATTTAAAGATAGAGAATTGCTTGATATAAATACTTCATGGGGAAAACCTTCAGATCAAATTTTAAAAACTCATTATAATAATAAAGAAGTTTATTTTTTACCTAGGCATGGAAGGGGTCATTTTATTAATCCCACAAATATAAATTTTAGAGCTAATATTGCTGCTCTTAAAGAACTAGGTATAACAGATATAGTTTCTATATCAGCAGTTGGATCTCTTAAAGAAAATTTAATACCTGGAAAATTTGTTATTGTTGATCAATTTATTGATAGAACTTTTGCAAGAAATAAAACATTTTTTGATAATGAGATTGTAACTCATGTTTCAATGGCTCATCCAACTTCGAATGGTTTAATGAATGCATGTGAAGCCGCAATTAAAAAATCAAATATAGAATACCAAAGAAATGGCACTTATGTAGTAATGGAAGGACCACAATTTTCAACACTTGCAGAGTCTAATTTATATAGATCATGGAAAGCAGATGTTATTGGAATGACTAATATGCCTGAGGCAAAACTCGCTAGAGAAGCAGAGATAAGGTATGCGTCCGTATCAATGGTAACAGATTTTGATTGTTGGCATCCTGATCATGAAAATGTTGATGTTCAGCAAGTAATTAAAGTTTTGTTAGGTAATGCTGAAAAAGCAAAAGTAATGATTAAAAATTTAATTGATAATTTTGAAGATCATATTGATCCAAATGATCCAACAAATAATTGTTTGGATGTAGCAATAATTACAGCACCTGAAAAAAGAACAAAGAAAACAATAGAAAAACTTAAAATAATAGCAGGAAGAGTTCTTAAATAAATGAAAAAAATATATTAAAGAGCAAAGTTAATATTAAATGAAAATTGAAGGTAAAGAATATCGTACTATTTGGTTTGAAAAAAAAGTTGTCAAAATTATAGATCAAACAAAACTTCCACATCAATTTGTTGTTAAAGAACTTAAAACAGTAAAAGATGCTATTAATGCTATTAAAACAATGGAGGTAAGAGGAGCACCTCTGATTGGTGCAACAGCTGCATACGGAATTGTACTAGCTATTCAAAATAATAACGATCAACAATTTATTAAAAAAAGCTCAGAAGATTTAATCCAATCTAGACCTACAGCAATAAATTTAAAATGGGCAGTAGATCGTATGATGAAAAAATTATCAGGAATTAATAGTGATCAAATTTTAGATATAGCTTTAAATGAAGCCAAAGAAATATGTAGTGAAGATGAAAAGTTTTGTAAAAATATAGGTATTAATGGACTAAAAATAATTGAAGAAATTTATAGCAAAAAGAAAGATACAGTAAATATATTAACACATTGTAATGCAGGTTGGCTAGCAACAATTAATTGGGGAACCGCAACATCACCAATTTATCATGCTCATAAGAAAGGTATACCGGTACATGTATGGGTAGATGAAACAAGACCAAGAAACCAAGGTGCAAATTTAACTTCTTATGAGTTAAATGAAGAAGAAATACCAAATACTATTATAGCTGATAACACAGGAGGTATTTTAATGCAAAGAGGTGATATTGATATGTGTATAGTTGGGACCGATAGAACTTTATCAAATGGAGATGTTTGTAATAAAATAGGTACTTACCTTAAAGCTTTAGCAGCACATGATAATAATGTTCCTTTTTATGTTGCCCTTCCAAGCTCTACAATAGATTGGGATATTAAAGATGCAAAAAATATTCCAATAGAAGAAAGGAATTCAGATGAATTATCATATGTTGAGGGTATTGATGAGAACAATCAAGTTAAGAAAGTTTTAATATATCCCAAAAAAAGTAATGCAATGAATTTAGCTTTTGATGTAACACCTGCAAAATATGTAACAGGCTTAATTACAGAAAGAGGGATTTCAGAAGCATCATCCAATGGTTTAAAAGAATTATTTAAGAAATAATTCTAGAGCAAATCAATCCATCAAGTGGTTTCGGGTGAAACCAGGTAGATTTTTGTGGCATGAACTTTTTATTTTCCGCAAATGAAATTACTTGAGATATGTCTGTAGGATATAATTTAAATGCTAAATTGTATTTTTTTATGTTTGTAAGCTTTTCTAAAGCTTTTTTACCTTTAATACCTGAAATAAATTTTAAATTCTTATTATTTTTTAAAATTCTATCTAGAATTAATTTTTTTAATACTGTTACGTCTAAATCTTTAGATTTTTTTAAGGGCTTAAGTAAATACCAAGTTTTATTTAAATACATTTCAATCTCACCTTTTTTAAGAATATTATTATGTTTTAAATTTTTTATTAAAAAGTTTTTTGAAATAATTTTATTAATTTTTTCAAAATTTAAACTTGTTTTTACAACTCTATTATAATCTAAAATATTTACTTGCTCATAGGGAAAAGCAATAATCATCGGTGCAATTTTTCTTCTACTTTTTAACATAGCCTGAACTCTGTGATGTCCATCACATATATAAATTTTTCTAATTTTATTAACATAATTTTGAACTGATTTTATTAGTCTTGGTTTATTAACTATCCAAAGCTCATGTTTACAATTATCTTTTGATTTTAGGCTGTAATTAGGCTTAGATTTAAAAAGGAGTTTTAATTTGGTATGAAATATTTTATTTATTTTATATGCTGTATAAATGGGAGTTATTTGACTATTAAATTTTAATAACTGTTCTTTTCTTTCTTTTATTCTTTCAGAAAAAGTTTTTTCATGTCCCAAAATTTTTTTGTCATCATAGTTTTGAAGATTAATTTTTCCCACAATACCAAATAATATCTTTTTTTTGTTTGTAATTTTATATAGATAAAAATGGTCTGAATTATCTTCTTTAATAATTTTTTTCTCTTCTAGTTTAAGTAGCATTTGTTTAGCTTTATAAATGCTCTTATTATTAACAATATTAAGGAAATTTAATTTTTTATTTTTTTTATAATTATTTATATAATTAATATTTGGAAAAGATATTTCTTTAACAAATTTTTTTTGTGGTCTTATACCTTTAAATGGTTCGATTAAACTCAATTTAAAAATTATGCAATTTTTGGAAGGTCTTCTAAAGCTTTATCCATACTTCCTTTATCAAACTTATCTTCTGCTAAGCTTCCTTCGAAGTAATCACCATATGCTTTCATGTCAAAATGACCATGACCACATAAATTGAATAATATTGTTTTAGACTCACCATTTTTTTTACATTCTAAAGCAGCATCAATAGCACCTTTAACTGCATGCGTTGCTTCAGGAGCTGGAACTATACCCTCAGTTCTTGCAAAATTAACTCCAGCCTCAAAACATTCCTTTTGTCCATATGCTTTCGCTTCGATTGCGTTAATCTCTTTTAAGTGACTAACCAATGGAGCCATACCGTGATATCTCAAACCTCCAGAGTGAGTTGCTGGTGGAATAAATTGTGATCCTAAAGTATGCATTTTAACTAAAGGTGTTAATTTTCCAGTATCACCAAAATCATAGACAAATTTACCTTCAGTCAATGTTGGGCATGATTTTGGTTCACATGCAATAACTCTTGTTTTTTTTCCTTCTCGAAAATTTTTTCCTAAAAATGGATTAACTAATCCTGAAAAATTACTTCCACCTCCTGTACAACCAACCAAAATATCAGGATAATCATCTGCCATTTCCATTTGTAATAGTGCTTCATTACCCACAATAGTTTGATGCATTAAAACATGATTTAAAACACTTCCTAATGCATACTTTGTATCAGGATTTTTGGCAGCCATTTCAACTGCCTCAGAAATAGCTATTCCTAAACTTCCAGTATTGTTTGGGTCTTTTGATAAAATCGCTTTTCCACTATCTGTTTCATTTGAAGGACTTGCAACACATCTTGCGCCATAAGTTTGCATAACAAGTTTTCTATATGGTTTTTGTTCAAAACTTACTTTTACCATGTACACATCTAACTCAATTCCAAACAATTTACATGCGAATGCTAAGGATGTTCCCCATTGCCCAGCTCCTGTTTCAGTGGTTATTTTTTTTGTACCTTCTTCTTTATTGTAAAAAGCTTGAGCAACTGCTGTATTTGGTTTGTGACTTCCAGAAGGGCTAACACCTTCGTACTTATAATAAATTTTTGCTGGTGTATCTAAATGTTTTTCTAATTTTCTTGCTCTATACAATGGTGATGGTCTCCATTGTTTATAAATTTCCCTAACAGGCCCAGGTATTTCTATTTCTCTATCTTGAGACACTTCTTGTCCAATAAGAGCCATGGGAAACAAAGGAGCTAGGTCATCAGGTCCAATTGGCTTTAAAGTTCCTGGATGAAGTGGAGGCTCCATTGGTTTTGGTAAATCAGCAGCAATATTATACCAAGTTTTTGGCATTTTGCTTTCTTCTAAAAAATATTTAATTGTGTCAGTCATTTTTTATAATCTTAATTTTGTAGATAAAAATTATAAATTGCAAGAATAAAATATTAAATACTATCGCATAGAAGCTGCAATATTTCCACCATCAACAGTTAAAACTGCTCCAGTGGTTTTTTTCGAGACTGCTAAATGAAAAAAAGCTTTAGCAACATCCTCTGCTTTTACTTCTTTTGTCAATAAATTACCTTTCATGTATTCATCTGTAGAAATTTCTCTAGCTTTAGCTCTAGATTTGATCATTCCATCATTCAGTAGGCCACTTCTAATCCTATCAGCATTTACACCGTTAGATCTAATACCAAGAGAACCATAATCAACCGCATATTGTTTACATAAACTCAACAAAGCTGTCTTTGGAAGACCATATGGGCCAAAGTTTTTTCCAGGATTTACAGATTGTTTTGAAATATTAAATAGTAAGCATCCTTGAATATTTTGCTTTTTCATTATTTTAATTGTTTCAGATGCACAATTTTGATGAGAAAAAAAATTATCTTCAAAACTTTCTCTTAAAATTTTATCATCAATTTCTGCAATCGATCCACCAATTGCTGTTCCAGCATTTGATATAAGAATATCAATACCACCATATTGTTCGTTAATTTTTTTAAAAGCTGTTTTGACACTATTCTTATTTCTAACGTCACAGTGTAAACATAAGTCTTTAATTTTAGTCTGCATTTCTTTTACTTTTTTAGCATCGTAATCAAGTAATACAATTTCTGCACCATAACTTTTAAATAATTTATAAGTAGCTGAACCAATAGCACCAAATCCACCAGTTATTACAACAATATTTCCTTGAAGCATTTTTTTAGCTTTTTTAATTTTAGCTTGTTCTAGAGACCAATATTCAACATCAAATAAATCTTTTTCAGGTATAAACTTATATTTTGTAGTTTCTTCAACTGATGAAATGACTCTTGCATTTGTTTCAGTCAAATCTCCTGCTATTTTTGAAGCATTGAGACTATCACCTACACTGAATAAACCAACATTTTGCACTAAGATAACCCTTGGTGAAGTATCTAGCATTGTTTTTTTACCTTTGACTTTTTTTTTGTTGATATTGAAATATTTTAAATACTTTTTTCTATACTCTTTAAAACTTTTCTCTGCTATCTTTTTAAAATCTTCAATATTAGAATTTTGTTTAGGTGTAATTACTAATGGAAAAGGTTTTACTCTTATTACATGATCAGGTGTAGCTGTGCCAATACTTGAATATCTTTTAACATCTTTTCCATTTATAAAATAATCTAGAGTTTTATTTGATCTATAATTAAGTATAAATTTTTGATCTTTATTTTCAGACAGCAAACCTCTCAAAATTGGAGCAATTTCGTGAGGTTTAAATTGAGTATTATATTTTTTAATTTGTTTTATTTTTTTTCTTTTTAATTTTCTTATAATTTTTTCTGCAATAGAAACATACTTAATCATTAAGTCATAAGATTTTTTTGCATCATTATCAAAAGTAAAAATTCCATGATTTAAAAGTATTAAGCAATTTATATTGGGATTTTTTTTATAAACTTCATTAATCTTTTTAGCCAAACCAAATCCAGGCATCACATAAGGCACTATACTGACCTTGTTTCCAAAAATTTTTTTACAAAGTTCTTTTCCGTTTGATCTATTAGTTACATCCATAATTGCATCTGAATGAGTGTGATCAACAAATTTGAATGGTAAAAATGCATGTAAAAAAAGTTTCAACTGAAGGATTAGGTGACTTAATATCAATCAAGTTTCTCTTCTGATAAGCAACCATAACTTCATCACTTAGATATCTTTTATTTTTTAAAGCTAATAGAGGGTTAAGTTTTACAGCAGGTAAACCAGCAGGCTCTATCTCAGCCATATCCCAACCACTGCCTTTTACACACAGTACATCATAATTTTTACCATCAATGTCTTTAATAGATGTTTTTACAGATGTATTTCCACCACCATGAAGAACTAATTCACTATTTCTTCCCAATAGTCTGGTTGTATAAACTCTTAAAGCCATATCTTTTGAATGACCAAGTTTTTGATATTTTTTTATATATCTTTTAGCTTCTGAATTTGACCAATTGTTTTTCACAGTTACAACCTCAGCGAAGTATTATAATAGTTTTTTGTTTGAAAGAAGTAAAAAATTTGATTAGTAAGGTTTGATTGGGTATTTTATGATTAAAGTTGGAGAACATATAACTATAGATATTATTGGAACAATTAAAGAATATGAACCTTCAGTATTTGAGAGAGTAATTCATGATATTGCGAAAGCTGCAAAAGTAACAATCCTTAATATTTCTAAATATAAATTTGAGCCTCAAGGTTTTACAATATTAGCATTGTTGGCAGAAAGTCATATTAGCTTTCATACATTTCCCGAAAAAGGAATAATTAGTTTTGATTTTTTTACTTGCGCAAAAGTAAATCCATCAATTGCAATTGATATTATTAAAAAAGAATTTGAGCATCAAAGAATAGTAATTAAAGAATTTAATAGAGACACCAAATCTCTTTATCATGATATTTATAGCTCTTCTGGATTACAAAAAGCTTACGTAGTTAACGATGTTTTGGAAGATTTTAAATCTAAGGTAGGTCAACATATTGAAATTTTAGACTTAGAACAATTTGGTAAATCATTATTTATAGATAACGAAATTCAAGTAGCTGCAACAGATGAACATTTGTATAGTTCTACATTTGTTGGAGCTGGACTCAATTTAAATAATAATACTGACAAAGCGGCTATTATTGGAGGAGGAGACGGTGGTGTTGCAAGAGAATGTATTTCTAAAAAATTTAGTTTTATTGACTGGTATGAACTTGATCCAGAAGTTGTAGATGTTTGTAATAAACATTTAGGTGATATTGGAAAGAAATCTACTGAAAAAAATTCTGTAAAATGTGTTTGGGGTGATGCATTTAAAAGTATCAAATCTGTTGATGACGACACCTATGATCATATTTTTGTTGATCTTAATGATGATCAATTTTGTATAGATCTTGCTGCTAAAAATATGGACTCGATGATTAGAATTCTTAAACCAAAAGGTGTTATTACTGCCCAAGTTGGAAGCCAAGATAAAAAACCTAGGCAAGTAGAAAATTGGTTAAATGTTTTTAATCATCACTTTGGAAATACTAAATTATCTAGAGTATATATCCCAAGTTTTGATTGTTCTTGGAATTTTTCATCGTCAATAAATCATTAATTTTTCTTTTTAAATTATTAAATTTGTGAAATAATTGATCATAATTAAAGGAGAAAATAATGAATATATTCAAAAAAACTATTTTAACAGTTCTAGCTTCTTTATTGGTAATCAGCAATGTTTATGCTGACAAAATAAAAATTGGAACTGAAGGTGCTTATCCTCCATGGAACTCAAAAGATGCGTCTGGCAATCTTATTGGTTTTGAGGTTGAATTAGCTAATGAACTTTGTGCAATCATGAAACATGAATGTACTATCGTTGAGCAAGATTGGGATGGAATGATACCTGCTTTATTGATGAGAAAGTTTGATGCTATAATGGCTGGAATGTCTATTACAGCTGAAAGACAAAAAACTATTACTTTTTCACAAGGTTATGCTGACGAAGTAGCATCTCTTGCAGTGATGAAAGGTTCAAGTTTAGAAGGTATGGATACCCCTGAAGGAATTAATTTATCTTTAGGTGGATCTGACGTTAAAAAAGCTCTTAAAACTTTGACTGGGGCACTTGCTGGTAAAACTGTTTGTACACAAACAGGAACAATCCACCAAAACTTCTTAGAGTCAGGCGATGTAGGAAGTATCAATGTTAGAACCTACAAAACTCAAGATGAAGTAAACCTAGATTTAACAGCTGGAAGATGTGATGTTGCATTAGCTGCAGCAGTTGCATTTACAGACTACGCTGATAAATCAGGAGAAGCTGTTACGCTAGTTGGACCAACTTTTTCAGGTGGTGCTTTTGGTAATGGTGTAGGCGTTGGAATAAGACAAGGTGGTGATGACGCTATTGGAAAAAGAGATGCTCAGCTTTTAAAAGATTTCAATAAAGCAATAGATAAAGCTAGAAAAAAAGGAATTATTAGCAAACTTGCTATTAAGCACTTTGGTTTCGACGCTTCTATGTAATTTATTTAAGATTTGGCGACTATAATATATAGTCGCCAGTCCATATGGAACTTCTAGCATTTGGTAAAACTGGTTGGGGTGATGAATTATTTTATGCAACCCTGATGACAATTGCTGTCTCTGTTACAGCAATGTTAATTGGCTTCATTTTTGCATTAATATTTACTCCTCTAAAATTATCTAAATTTAAATCTTTAAATTTAATTGGAAACTTCTACACAACAGTTATTCGTGGTGTTCCAGAACTTCTTGTAATTTACCTTTTCTTTTTTGGTGGAAGTGGAGCGATAATGTATGTTGCCTCTATATTTGGATATTTTGAATATATTGAAATAAATGCTTTCATTACAGGCTCTATGGCAATTGGGATTATTTCAGGCGCTTATTCAACTGAAGTTTTTAGAGGAGCAATTCAATCAATAGATAAAGGTCAATTTGAAGCTGCAAAAGTTTTAGGTATTAGTAAATTCGCGCAATTTTATAAAATAATCTTACCTCAAATGTTAAGACTAGCTATTCCTAACTTAAGTAATGTTTGGCAAATTACTTTAAAGGATACGTCTTTAATTTCTGTGACAGGTTTAGTTGAAATTATGAGACAGTCATATATCGCAGCAGGATCAACTAGAGACCCACTCTTCTTTTACTCCTTTGCAGCTGTACTTTATTTATTACTTACTTATTTAAGCATGAAGTTAATCAACAAATTAGAAGCAAAATATAGCAGGGGGTATTAATGGATTTTGATTTGATGATCACTAGTTTTCCAAAACTCTTGAGCGCAACTGTTGTTACTTTAAAACTTTTATCTGCTTCTTTATTCTTTGGATTATTTATTGGTCTATTTTTTGCAATTTTGAGAATGAATAAGAATATATTAGTTAATAAGTTTGCTTACGGCTATTCTTATGTATTTAGAGGAACACCTCTATTAGTCCAAATTTTTATAATTTATTTTGGTTTAGGGCAAATTGAGTATCTAAGATCTACAATTTTGTGGGTAATTTTAAAAGAGCCATATTGGTGTGCAATAATAGCTTTTACTCTTAATACTGGAGCCTATACTTCAGAAATATTAAGATCTGCATTTCAAACTATAAAACCTGGTATAATTGAAGCAGGAAAAAGTCTTGGAATATCAAATAAAATTATCTTTTATAAAATTCAAATACCAATTGCTATTAGGCAGTCACTTCCAGCCTATGGGAATGAAATAATACTTATGATGAAAGGCACTTCATTAGCGAGTACTGTTACATTAATGGATTTAACAGGTGTTGCAAAATATATAATTTCAACAACTTTTAAACCAATAGAGATATTCATTGTTGCTGGTGGTATTTACTTGTTTATGACTTTTTTAATTCATAATTTAATTAAGTTTTTAGAGAAAAAATATAGTTTTCAATAATTAAAATGCTTCTTTCAGATCAACAAATCAAAGATTACCAAAAATTTGGTGTGATAATTATTAAAGATATTTTTAAAGAATGGATTGAACCCTTAAGAATCGGATTTCAAAAAGTCTTAGATAAACCAAGTAAACATGGAAGAGAAAATGTTAATGATAATCAAGGAAGATTTTTTGAAGATTATTGCAATTGGGAAAGAATTGAAGAGTTTAAAAATTGTATTTTTAACTCATTAGCAGCTCAATTAGTTGCTGAAGCAACGTTATCTAAATCTATACAAATTTTTCATGAACACATATTTTTTAAAGAACCAGGAACACATAAAGAAACACCTTGGCATCAAGACATGCCTTATTATTGTGTAGATGGGAATAATTCAGGTAGTTTTTGGATACCTTTGGATAGTGTTGATGAGAGAAATAATCTCAAATTAATATTAGGTTCCCATAAATGGTCAAAATTAATTCGTCCAACAAAATGGTCAAATGATAAATCTTGGTATGAAGATAATAATTCATTTATGGATTTACCTAAAGAAGACGAATTTAAAAAAGATATTTTAATCCCAGAATTAAATTTAGGAGACGCGGTACTTTTTAATTTTAAGATTGTTCATGGCTCAAGTGGCAATAATACTTTGAAATCCAGAAGAGCTTTCTCAATGAGATTTATAGGAGACGACATCAGATATATTGACAGAGGTGGACCAACATCTCCACCATTTGATGGAATTAATTTAAAGACTGGCGATTTAATGCGAGAGGATTGGTTTCCAAGAATATTTAGTAGCTAGTGTATTCTTTAATTTCTTTTATTTTGGATCCTGTGTGATTGTTTATATCTAATTTGATTTTTGCACGAGTGTCGTTAAGAAAATGAATATCTCTAGATAATCTTATAAATTCTTCTCCAAAATTAGAATCTTTTTCACACTTTCTTTTATCATCTTCAATTATCCACAATTTTGAATTTACATTTTTTAAAGCTACAAAAAACTTTTCTAATTTTACATCCATTTTTACGTTTTTATCAAGCTCACTTTTTAAAACTTGATATTCATCATTTATAAAATTAAGCTTTTCAGAGTCTTTAATCCTGCTTTTTTTAATTTCTAAAATAGATATTTTATCAAAAAGTTCTCCAACTGATACTTCAACTAGAATTTTATTCATAAACTTTTATACTATGTTAAATTGTTTTAAATATGTCTAATATTTTAATTATAAAACACGGTTCACTGGGTGATATAGCGCAAGCTTGTGGTGCAATTCAAGATATTTCTGAACATCATAAGGATGATCAAATTCATTTGCTAACAACAAAACCTTATTACGAATTATTTAAAAAAAACCCCCATATTTCAAATGTAATTTTAGATAAAAGATTGTCAAAACTTAATCTATTTTATCTTTATTCCCTAATGAGATCTATAAAGAAACACAATTTTTCTAAAGTTTATGACCTTCAAAATTCTAGCAGAACTTCTTTTTATAAAAGAATATTATTTCCCAATGCATCAAAAGATATTTGGTCATCAACAGATACCACTCTTCCACAAGGCAAAACCAAAAAAGATTTTGATAAAGATTCAGTCTTAGAAAGATTTGATTATCAATTAAAAAATTCAAATATTGAAACTAAACACACCACCAGTCCTGATTTTTCTTGGAGCTCAAGTGATATATCTCAAATAAAAATAAATTATGAGCTTGAAAAATTTATTATTCTTTTTCCATTTTGTTCGCCTCATTTAACTTCAAAGAAATGGCCTTATTACAATGATTTAATTGATATTATTAATGAGAAATTTAAACACCAATTAAAAATTGTTGTTGCCCCAGGACCAGATGAAATTGATCAAGCTTCTCAAATAAATGCTTTATGCATTTTAGATAATGGAAAAGCACTTGATATTTCTCAGTTATCTGCATTAATTAAAGACAGTTCATTTGTAGTAGCAAATGATACAGGTCCTGCACATATGACAGCTCACCTAGGTTCAAAAGGAGTTTCTTTATTTGGTGCTCACACAACAGCTTACAAAGTAAGCATTGAAAGAGAGAACTTTAAAGCTATACAGGTTTCAGACTTATCAAAATTATCTGCAGAAAAAGTATTTGAAAGATTATCTAATTCAATTTCTTAAACTAAATAAAAAAGATTATGATTAAATTATGTAAATTTTATCAGATAAACCATAGCAAAGTATTCCACTCAATATCATTAAAATAAACGGCACAATGATACCTTCGCCTGTAAATTTGTCTGTCACACCTAGCTTACTTATATTTTTAGAATAGTAGTTAGTTATAGTAACAATTAAATGGGTAATAAATATGAGATTAAAAAATATCCAAGTCCCTTCGACTCCATTTGGTCTAATAAACATGAGATATATTGCCATTAGTATCCAGGCCAAGAAAAATGCACCTAAAAATCTTATCATGAATGCAGCCGTATGATCTATTGCAAATTTATCCATAAATTTTCTTGTTCCAACTAATAATTGCACAGCATAAAATGCTAACATTCCAAAGTGGACTACATAAATTATTAGATAAATTATTCCATTAAACTTTGCTAACATTATTTAAAATTATAAGATTCGCTTATAATTTTCAATAACCTTATCCCATGTAAAGTTAAGTGAATTTATTTTTGCATTTTTGCCGTATTCGATATGTTTTTTATCTTTTAATAAACGTTCTATACTAGAATAAACATCGTTAAGCTCATTTCCATCACATATTAATCCAGTTTTTTCATGATCTATTGCATCAGCGGCACCACCATCTTTACCTCCAATAGAAGGAATTCCATATTGAGCTGCTTCAACGTAAGCAATACCAAATCCTTCAACAGATTTTTTATGAATTATTGATGGCATTACAAATATATCTGATTTAGCAACCAAGGCATTTTTCAATTTATTACTAATATCCTTAAAAAACATCACTTGAGCTTCTAGATTTAATTCCTTAACAAGTTTTTTAATATTCTCTTCTTCATCGCCATAACCAACGCAAACATAGACAATATCAGGGTAAATTTGCTTCAAATTTCTAAGAGCCATAACTACTTTTTCATGATTTTTTCTTTTATCAAATCTTGAAACAGTAATTAATCGAGGTGTTTTTACTTTAAGAAGACTCTCAACTTTTTCTAAAGATTTTTTATCTAATTCTTCAGCTGGATCCACCCCAGGATTAATAACAAAAATCTTATTTTCATTAACTCCACAATTAATTGCTAAATTTTTTGTAAATTCAGAATTTGCAATTACTTTTTCAATATTATTTAAAACATTTATAACACGTTTATTTTGACTTGATCCTGTTGGATGATTAATTTCTTTACTATGGATTAAGCAATATTTCTTTTTATTCGTTTTTATAAGCTCCAAACTTTTCCAGTGATCAGCAATAATGCCCTCAATTTTATTTTCTTTTATAAATTCATTAATTAGTTGTGCTTTCCTATATTTTCTTAAAAGTTTAATTCCACCAACTCTTTCAATTGAAAATGAAGCTTTTTCATCATGATTTTTGTGATCTTCAACATAATCTGCAAAAACTTTTATCATAAAATTTTTAGATAATTCTCTTGATAAGCCCCACATCAGGTTTTGCATTCCACCAATTTCAGGTGGAAAAGATCTAGTTACGATTAAATACATTAATCATACTTCCATTTAATACTACAACCAGCACTTGGGATCTGATCTCTGGGTCCTTCACCACTTTCAGCAACTTTTTTCATTGCTTGAAGTAGCTCACTATCCCCATCTTTAACTGGAACATAGTTTTTAAGCTCTCTTAATCTACCTCTGTATTGAAGTTCTAAATTTTTATTATACCCAAAGAAATCTGGTGTACACACTGCATCATATCCTTTCGCAACTTCTTGAGTTTCATCTATTAGATAAGGAAAACTAAATTTATTTTCATTTGAAAATTTAATCATATTTTCAAATGAATCTTCAGGATAATTAACACTATCATTTGAACAAATAGCTACAGAATTTACTCCAATTTTTTTTAATTCAGCACAATCTTCAACCATCTCTTTTGTAATTGCTTTTACATAAGGGCAGTGATTACAAATGAACATTATTAAAGTTCCATTTTTACCCTTAATATCCTCTAAAGAAATAATTTTGTTATCTGTTGAGTTTAATTCAAATGGCAAAGCTTTTTTGCCAAAATCGCATATTGGAGTTTGAACTGGCATATTGTAAGAATATATAAATTATGTTTTACGATTTAAAAGATAAAAAACCAAAAAACTCTGGCGAAAATTGGGTAGCACCAAATGCAACTATTATTGGCGATGTTACCTTAGAAAAAAACACCAGCGTCTGGTTTAATGCAGTTTTAAGAGGGGATATAGAAAATATTCACATTGGAGAAGGTTCAAACGTACAGGATGGAAGTGTATTGCATACCGACCCAGGCTGTCCTTTAAAAGTAGAAAAAAATGTAACAGTTGGTCATATGGTTATGTTGCATGGGTGCACAATAGGAGAGAATAGTTTGATTGGAATTGGTGCTGTAATACTTAATAAAGCAAAAATCGGTAAAAATTGTATTATTGGAGCAAAGGCTTTAATTACTGAAAATAAAGTCATTCCAGATAATTCATTAGTTGTTGGATCTCCAGGAAAAGTTTTAAGAGAAGTTACTGAAGAAGAAAAAAAAGCAGTATTAGAAAATACAAGACGTTATCAAGAAAACTGGAAAAAATATTCAAAGTCTATATTCTAAAAATATATAAGAAAAATGCTGTAAATGATTTACTTACTTAAATAATAGATCATTTACTGAATAAACTATTAATCCAATTATTATTATAAATAAAATTAAAAAGGAAATTTGTCCACTTAACCGTGCTTTTATTTTTGTTTTTCCTTCTTTAAATTTTTTAAAATGAATACTCCCAAATCTCATTACAGCCAATCCTAAAATTATAAGAAATGCTGTAAATATATATCCAGTAACCATCTATGGAACTAACCAAGTATCTTTATTATTTTCCAAATTAATCTTTGCTCTTCGATGACCTTTAGCTGCTAAATAAAGCCATTCTATAGATTTGATTTTACATTGAATAACAGTAAAGTTTTTATAACCTTCTTCGCTTTGTTCTTTAGTGTAATCAAAGTTATCAAGTTCCGGTTTTAATCCTGACGTTGGAAAATCAGACTCTGTTCCAGGACCATTATCAACCAAATAGCATTTTCTAGATATGTGTTGCGTTTTAGACCAAGATTCTCTTGTTATATCATTTTCATGATTAATAATACATTCCACTTTTAATCTTACCTGTATTTTTTCATCTTTATCATAAAATAACATAGCTGCATTTTTATTAGCTTTTAATTTTTCAATTTTATCTGATCTTATATCGCTATGAAATTGAACAAGATTATTTATTTGATCTGATTTTCTTAAAACAACAATTCTTCCATCAATATTATTTTGATTTCCACAAGCAAAAACAGGAATTCTAAAAGGGGAATTACGATCTTTAACTGCATTATTTAGTAAAGACCAAATCTTCTTTTTTATTTCTGAGAAATCCTCATAATATGAGGGTTGCATATTACTTCCTAAATCTTTTAATTAAACTTGAAGTATCCCATCTATTACCTTTCATCTCCTGAACTTCTCCATAGTATTTATCCACTATTTCAGTGATAGGTAATAATGATCCATTATTTTTAGCTTCATCCATAGCAATTTTTAAATCT
>CACEKT010000011.1 GCA_902560225.1 uncultured Pelagibacteraceae bacterium | reverse complement strand
TGGAAATTGTGTAAAAATAAGACACAATTCAACTTACCAAACCGTTTATGCCCACATGTCAAAATTTGCACGAGGAATTAAGAAAGGTGTTAGAGTTAAACAAGGTCAAACTATAGGATATGTTGGTTCAACAGGAAAATCAACTGGTCCTCACTTGCACTATGAAGTAATTGTAAATGGAAAAAAGGTTAACTCTCAAAAATTAAAACTTCCTTCAGGCAAAATATTAAAAGGGGAAATCAGAAAGTTATTTGAAACTGAAAAAATTAAATTAAACGTACTTAAGTCTGAAAAAATATTGGGATTAAGTTAACTTGCTTCCGACTGACTTTTTTCAATTTTTTTAACATCTGAAATACTTCCATCTTTATCAGCACTTTTGTCTTTGGTTAACTCTACTGTATTCATAGTATTCAAAGATGATTCTAAATTAATAGATTTATTCTCATCTAATCTTGATTTTCTTAAATTTTCTTGCTCATTCAAAATTCTAGTAAAATGATCAGCATGTTGCATATAATTTTCTGACAAAATCTTATCTCCATGAGAAGATGCCTCTCTTGCTAAATCATTATATTTTTCGATTAATTTTGAAGCATTATGATTATTTCTGCCAGGGGCTTTTCTTTTAAAATTTTCATTATTTGAAAAATTAGATGAAAATTTAGGCCTATCACCATTAGATTTAAAATTTCTATCACTTCTTCTATAGTTATTTCTTCTTATATTGTTGTTATTTCTGAATGTTACCATAAATCTAATTAATTATACTTTTGTACTAACAATACATCGATCATTATTTGCAAGATCTTTTAAAATACAATTTATATAAAAACCTTTTTTTTTTAATAAATTAACTACTTTATTTTTTTGATCAAAACCAATCTCTAAAATAAATTTGCCTTTCTTTTTAATCAGTTCAGATGACTTATCAATTACTTTCCTAATTTCTGATAATCCATCTAATCCACCATCAAGTGCTAATTTCGGTTCAAAATTAACTACATCTCTTTCCAAATATTTAAAACTATACTTATTAATATAAGGAGGATTAGAAACAATTACATCATATTTGCCTTGATCAAATTTGTCAACATCTGATTTATAAAACTTTACTCTATTAGATATTTTAAGATTTGTTGCATTTATTTTGCTTATTTTTAAACAATTATTGCTAATATCTATTCCTGTCCCAATAAAATTTTTTTTTTCTTTTAAAATAGATAACAAAATACATCCAGAGCCAACTCCTATATCTAATATTTTAATTTTATTTTTAAATTTAGTTAATTTTAATACTTGTTCTATTATTAATTCAGTATCTGGTCGAGGAATTAAAGTATCACTCGTAACAAAAAATTCAGAACTCCAAAAAAATTTTTTATTTGTCAAATATGCAATTGGTTTTCTTAAAGATCGTTCTTTAATTAGTTTTTTAAAATATTTTAAATTATTAACAGTTAAATTCTTATAATTATTTAATAAAATATATTTTCTATCTCCTCCAATTACTTTTGCCATTAAAATTTCTGAGTCTAATTGTGCCGTTTGAATAAAATTTTTTTTTAAAATATTTGTTCCTAACGAAATCGCAGATTGAATATTCATTTATTTTAAGCTACTTAAACTTTCCTCCTGAGCTTGCAAAGTTAAAGATTCTATCATCTCATCAAATGCTTCTCCCTCTAAAAATTCTTCAAGTCTATGAAGTGTTAGATTAATTCTATGATCAGTGACTCTTCCCTGTGGAAAATTATATGTTCTGATTCTCTCAGACCTATCACCAGTGCCTATTTTTGTTTTTCTATCCTTAGATCTTTCTTGGTCAATTCTAGATCTTTCTAATTCATACAGCCTAGACCTTAAAATTTTCATACCTTTTGCTTTGTTTTTATGTTGAGATTTTTCATCTTGCTGAGAAACAGACAATCCAGTTGGAATATGAGTTATCCTTACGGCGCTATCAGTTGTATTAACTGATTGTCCCCCTGGTCCCCCTGCTCTAAAAACATCTATTCTAAGATCTGTATCATTTATTTGAAGATCAACTTCTTCTGCCTCAGGTAATACAGCAACAGTCGCAGCTGATGTATGGACTCTTCCTTGAGTTTCAGTGTCAGGAACTCGTTGAACTCTATGAACACCGCTTTCATATTTTAATGTAGAATAAATATTATTTCCTTTAATTGATGCTATAACCTCTTTTAAACCTCCAGCATCACTTCTTGAAATGGATATTAGTTCAAGTGTCCACTTTTTTTTATGGCTAACTTTTTCGTACATTTTAAAAAGGTCAGAAGCAAATAAACTTGCCTCTAATCCACCAGTTCCTGCTCTTATTTCTATAATTGCATTTTTTTTATCCGCTTCATCTTTTGGAAGTAAAAATAATTTTAATTTCTTTTCATTTTTTTCATGTTCGGTATTTAATTCAATTAGCTCTAACTGTGCCATATCTTTTAATTCTTCGTCTCCAGAATTATCATTTAAAATTTTTTCCAATTCCTTTTTATCATTTTCAAAAGCTATATATTTTTTCGCATCACTTATTATCTCATTTACATCTGCATACTCTTTTGATTTTTCTGCAAATAATTTTTTATCAATATTTCCTGAGGACAAGTCTTTCTCTAACATAGAGTGTTTTGTTATAAGCTCTTCAATTGTTTTTTGGGGTATCATGATTATTTATCTAATTCAGATGCTTTTTTTTCTACTTCAAAGACCACTTTATCAATTATATCATTTGTAAGGACTTTTTCATTTTGAACGCCTGATAAATAAAGCATATTACTACCCTTTCCACCTCCAGTAATACCTATATCTGTCATAGCTGCCTCTCCAGGTCCGTTAACTACGCATCCAATTATTGATAAAGTTATAGGAGTTTTAATATGAGAAAGCTTTTCCTCTAAAATTTTAACAGTATCTATGACCTGAAATGCCTGTCTAGCACAAGATGGGCAAGATATTATTTTAACCCCTCTATTTCTTAATCCTAATGATTTTAGAATTTCATTCCCAATTTTAACTTCTTGACTGGGATTATCTGACAAAGAAATTCTTATTGTATCTCCTATTCCATCCATTAAAAGACTTCCAAGTCCAATGGATGATTTAATACTTCCAGAAACAAAACTTCCAGCTTCCGTGATACCAAGATGTAATGGATAATCACATATTTTTGAAAGTTGTCTATATGCGCTAATTGAAAGAAACACATCTGACGACTTAACACTTACTTTAAAATTAAAAAAATCTTTATCCTCTAAAATTTTTATATTTCTTAAAGCGCTTTCAACCAAAGCTTCTGGACAAGGTTCTTTATATTTTTCTAAAATGTCTTTTTCTAGTGATCCTGCATTTACTCCAATTCTAATTGAACAGTTATTATTTTTAGCTGCCTTAACCACTTCAATTATTTTTGCTTCATCTCCAATATTTCCAGGATTTATTCGTAAACATTTTGCACCATTTTCTGCTGCTTCAATTGCTCTTTTGTAATGAAAATGAATATCAGCAACTACAGGAATAGGAACGTGTTTTACTATTTCCTTAAGTGCAAAAGTAGAATGTTCGTCTGGGCATGACACTCTAACTATGTCAGCACCCTCTTCTGATATATCGTTTATTTGATTAATCGTTGCTTTGATATCTGTCGTTAAAGTATTTGTCATTGACTGAACAGATATTGGATTTTCCCCTCCTATTTTTACATCTCCAACTTTTACAACTTTAGTTTTTCTTCTTTTAATATCTCTAAATGGTCTAACTGTCATATAATCAATCTAATTTAAATTCTTTATGTAAAACACTTACTGCTTTTTTTACATGTTTAGCTGAGATTAAAACAGAAATTTTAATTTCTGAAGTTGAAATTACTAAAATATTTATTTTTTTTAAAGCTAAAGCTTGAAACATTCTATAAGTTATACCTGGGGTAGTAATCATACCAACTCCAATTATAGAAACTTTTGAAACATCTTTATCAAAAGAAAGTTTTTTATAGGATATTTTTTTATTTTGTTTAATTAGTTTCTCTGTTTTTTTTAAATCATCAGATTTAATTGTAAAAGTCATATCAGTTTCTTTTCCATTTAAAGAAATATTTTGAACGACCATGTCTACATTTATTAAATTTTTGGATAATGGTTTAAAGATAGATGCTGCAATACCAGGTTTATCTTTAACTCCAACTATCGTAATTTTAGCATCATTTTTTGTTGAAGAAATCCCAGTAATAATTTGATTACTGAAAGTTTTTGTAGACCCAGTTATCAAAGTTCCCGGTTTTGAAATAAAAGATGATTTAACTTTTATATCTATATTGTTTAATTTAGCATCTTGCACAGACGACGGTTGCATAACTTTTGATCCTAAAGATGCCATTTCTAGCATTTCATCATAAAAAATTTTTTTAATTTTTTTTGCTTTTTTATGTTGTCTTGGATCTGTAGTGTAAACTCCATCTACATCAGTATAAATTATACATTCATCAGCTTTTATAAATTTGGCTAACATAATTGCAGTAGCATCCGATCCGCTTCTTCCAATAGTAGTTAATCTAAATCTATTATTGATACCCTGGAATCCTGTAATGATAGGGGTACCTCCATCTTTTAAATATTTTTTAAGCTCTTTGACTATAACTTGATTTATTCTTGCACTAGAATGTGGTCCCTCAGTAATAATTGGTATTTGCCATGACTGCCAAGATCTTGACTTTAAACCAATATGATTAAGTCTTCCTGCAATTAAAGCACATGAAGTTTGTTCTCCAGTTGCTAGAAGTGCGTCATATTCTGCTTTATTAAAGTTGTTACTTAATAGTTTAGATTTTTTAACTAAGTCATTAGTAACTCCACTCATTGCTGAAGAAATTACAACAACATTGTTTTTTTTGCTCTTATAAGAATAAATAATTTTACAAACTTTTTTAATCCTTTCTATACTTCCTACAGAAGTTCCGCCAAATTTTAGTACAACAGTTTTCATTGATCTGATTTAATTATTATAATTTAATTAATATTTGATAAAATACATCTTAATTGTTATGTCAACTAATTATCTATTATGAGCAGTGTAAATAAAAAAGAAATAGAAAAATTTTCAAAAATGGCCAATGAATGGTGGGATCCAAAAGGAAAATTTAAGCCCCTACATAAATTTAATCCAATTAGAATTAAATATATCAGAGATAATATAGTGAGTAATTTTAAATTAAATGATATTTCAAAACCTCTTAAAAAAATCGATATTTTGGATATTGGTTGTGGGGGCGGTTTACTTTCAGAGCCTATGTATAGACTGGGGGCTAATGTAACTGGTATTGATGCTTCAATAAAGAATATTAAAATTGCAAAACTTCATTCTAAAAAAAATAAACTTAATATAAAATATATTCACGCATCTCCTGAAAAATTAAAAATTAAAAAAAAATTTGATGTGATACTTAATATGGAAATAGTTGAACATGTCGAAAATCTTGATTTTTTTTTAGAATGTTGTTCTAAGCTTCTCAAAAAAAATGGATTAATGTTTGTTGCAACAATCAATAAAACTCTAAAGTCATATATCTTTGCAATTGTAGGTGCGGAATATGTTTTGAGATGGCTACCAATAGGAACACATGAATGGGAAAAATTTGTAAAACCTCAAGAACTGAAAAAAATTCAAAAAAAAAACAATTTAGTTTTAAATAAATTAGATGGAATGAACTTTAATATGATTAAAGATGAATGGAAAATGTCAAAAGATACATCTGTAAATTATATTGCAAAATTTGTTAAAATTTAATTTTCTTTATCTTCAATCCAAGGTATCATTTGTGCCTCAATACCTTCATCTTTTAATTCTTTAAGATCTTGTTTTGAGGCACTGCCATAAATACCTTTTTCTTTTTTCTTTTTGTCATAATGAATTGATCTAGCCTCATAAGCAAAATTTTTACCCACATACTTAAAGTTATCTTTAATAAATTTTTGATAGTTCTTTATGGTTTTTTTAACTTCATTATATTTAGATATATCTAAATTATTTTTATGATTTTTTTTGTTACTAATTAATTTTGGTGCCATTAAAGTTTTTTGAACTTTTTGAGAACCACAATTATGACAAGTTAGATAATTTTTTTTTTTAATTTTTTCATATTCTTTTGATGAAGCAAACCAACTATCAAAAACTAGTTCACAGTCATCACATTTAAGCTTATACTTAATCATAATTAATAATTATTAACTCTAATAGAAATTTCAAGATCCTTAACTTCGATAATCTGCATTTATTTTAATATATTCATTTGTTAAATCCATTGTGTATGCAGTAAAATTTTTAACACCAGTTGAAATCTCAATATTTAAATCAATATTTTCTCTTTTCATATATTTAGCTGCTACTTTTTCGTCATAACTTTGATGTAATTTTCCATCCTGAACAATTTTAATATCTCCAAACTTAATACATAATTTTTTTAAATTAATTTTTGGTCCAGCTTTACCAATTGCCATTATAATTCTGCCCCAATTAGGATCCTCTCCAGCAACTGCTGTTTTAATCAATGGGGAATTAGCTATGGAAAAAGCAATTTTTTTTGCATCATATTCGTTTTTACATTTCTTAACATTTACTTGAATAAATTTAGTAGCCCCTTCACCATCTGACACGACTCTCTTTGCTAAATTTAATAAAACATTGTGTAAAGCTCGATCAAAATTTTTAATCTTTTTATCCTGAATGTTATTTACTAGAGAATTTTTAGCTTTATTGGTTGCAATAAGTGTCACCATGTCATTAGTACTTGTATCTCCATCACATGATATCGCATTAAAAGTTGTGCTAATATTTTTTTTTAATAACTTTTTTAAAATATCATTTGATAAACTAGCGTCAGTAAAAACATAAGATAATGTTGTAGCCATATTTGGGTGTATCATACCCGATCCTTTAGCTATCCCGTAAATTTTTACTTTTTCATTTCCAATTTTACATTCCTCCATTGCCAATTTAGGTTTTGTATCTGTGGTCATAATTCCTAGTGCTGCCTTCATCCATATAAATTTATTTTGTGTATATTTTATTTTACTTATTAAATTTGGTATTTGGTTAGCTATTTTTTCATAAGGAAACAATTCACCAATAGTACCGGTACAACCAAATAAAATTTCACTAGCTTTAATTTTTTTTGGAATATCCTCATCTTCTAATTGTTTTTCATTTAATTTTTTTGATATTAAATCTGATAATTTTCTTAAACTTTCATATCCTTGTTTGCCTGTAAATGCATTTGCATTTCTAGTATTAACAATAAGTGAAAAAATTTTTTTACTATTTTGATTTAAATTCCATTTTATATTTTCTGATAGAATTTTAGATTGAGTATAGACCGAAGCATAATTTGCGCCATCTCTAAAGTAAAACATTGATAAGTCATCTCGGGTATCTTGATATAAATTAGCACTAACTGTAGAAATAGACACTCCATCAATATGATCGAGGTCTTGAAAATCAATCATTTTAGCGTTTTTTGATTTTGATGATAAAAAATTTGTTAAATTAATTCCCATAGCATTTAAATTATTTATTT
The DNA here is from genome assembly GCA_902560225.1 of uncultured Pelagibacteraceae bacterium. Lineage (GTDB taxonomy): Bacteria > Pseudomonadota > Alphaproteobacteria > Pelagibacterales > Pelagibacteraceae > Pelagibacter. The sequence goes on along the minus strand of CACEKT010000011.1, from coordinate 22,759 downwards.
AATACATATATTAAACATTATAATTAAAGAATAAATCAAATACTCATGTTTAATCCATTAAATCTAATTTCAAAATTTATTAAATCCAGCAATCAAAAAGAGCTTGATAGAATTGGAAAAATCGTAAGTAAAATAAATGAATTAGAAGAGAAATTTACAAAATTAAATGATGAAGATTTTCCAAAAAAAACTCTTGAATACAAAGAACAAATTAAACAAGGAAAAGCTTTAAATGATATTTTGCCTGAAGCTTTTGCCTTAGTAAGAGAAGCTTCAAAGAGAACACGTAATGAAAGACATTTCGATGTTCAGATGATTGGAGGAATAGTACTTCATGAAGGAAAGATTGCTGAAATGAGAACTGGGGAAGGTAAAACATTAACTATTACTCTCGCGGCATACTTAAACGCACTCGAAGAAAAAGGAGTTCACATAGTAACAGTTAATGATTATCTGGCAAAAAGAGATTCCATAGAAATGGGTCAGATATATAGCTTTGTAGGACTTACCGCAGGATTTATAAATAATGATCAAAATGATGAAGAACGTAAAAAAAATTATAACTATGATATTACTTATGCAACTAATAGTGAATTAGGTTTTGATTATCTTAGAGATAATATGAAATACTCAGAAAAAGAAATTGTTCAGAGGGAACACTCTTTTTCTATAGTTGATGAAATCGACTCATGTTTAATTGATGAAGCGAGAACTCCTTTAATAATCTCTGGATCCGCAGAAGATAAAACTGCTCAGTATCTTTCAATAGATAATTTAATTAAACTTTTGAATAATAAAGATTATGAAATAGATGAAAAAGACAAAAGTATTCTATTAACGAATGAGGGAATAAATAATGTTGAAAAACTTTTTTCTGATGCTGGAATTTTAAAAAATAATAATTTTTATGATCCTGAAAATTTACACTTAGTTCACCACGTTAACCAAGCACTAAGGGCCAATCATTTATTTGAGAAAGGTAAAGATTATATTATTAAGGATGATAGTTTAAAAATTATAGATGAATTAACAGGTAGAATTCTTGAAGGTAGAAGATTTGGTGATGGATTGCACCAAGCATTGGAAGCAAAAGAAAAAGTAAATATTCAAGCTGAAAATCAAACTTTAGCTTCAATAACTTATCAAAATTATTTTAAACTTTATAAAAAAATTTCAGGTTGTACTGGAACAGCAGCAACTGAATCTGAAGAATTTTTTGAAATATATAATTTACCAGTTGTAGTAATTCCTACTAATAATGAAATGATTAGAAAAGATTATAATGATCAAATTTTTAGAACTGAAAGCGAAAAAAATGATGCAATTACAAATAAGATAATTGAATGTCACAAATTAGGGCAACCAATTTTAATATTTACATCTAGTATTAATAAATCTGAAATTTATTCAAATTTATTAAAAAAGAAAAACATCAAACATGTTGTGTTGAATGCAAAAAATCATGCAAATGAAGCTGAGATTATCGCAAATGCTGGTAAAGAGAAATCAGTAATAATTACCACAAGTATCTCTGGAAGAGGTGTTGATATTCAGCTTGGTGGTAAAAAAGGCTCAATTCCAGAAGACCAATTAAAAACTGATAAAGATAAAATTAAATCTTTAGGTGGTTTGTTTGTTATTGGAACTGAAAGAATGGAGTCTAGAAGAGTTGATAACCAAGCCAGAGGAAGAGCTGGACGACAAGGAGATGAAGGAAATTCTATATTTTATGTAAGTCTTGAAGATGATTTAATGAGAATTTTTGGATCTGAATCTATGAATAATATGCTTGAAAAACTTGGCCTTAAAGACGGAGAAAGCATTGATCATCCATGGATAAATAAAGCATTGGAAAGAGCACAACAAAAAGTCGAAGCAAGAAATTTTGATATTAGAAAGACTCTTATTAAATTTGACAACGTCCTTAATGATCAAAGACACGTAATATTTTCTCAAAGAAAAAATACAATAAATAGTGATAATATTTTTGAATATTCAGATGAGTTTTTAAAGGAAATATCTGATGATTTAATTAAAATAAAAATTTCAAATTTATCAGACCCTAAAAGTAATGAATTTAAAAATAGAGTAAAACAAATAATAGGAAAAAGTTTTGATGAGAATGAACTTAAAGATTTAATTGCCGCTAAGGATAATGACATAAGAGAAAAAATCTCTTCTAAATTTCAGGAAACTAGGAATGAACGAATTAAACTTCTAGGAGAAGACCATGCAAAAGAAATTGAAAAAAGAATATTGCTTCAATCAATTGATTTAAATTGGAAATCTCACATTCAATATTTAGAACAACTTAGACAAGTTATAGGTCTTAGATCCTATGGTCAAAGAGATCCACTAATCGAATATAAAAAAGAGGCATTTGAATTATTTTCTAATCTATTAGAAAAACTAAAATTAGACTATGTAACAATTTTAATGAACTTAAGTGTTGTAAGGCAAGAAGAAGAATCTTCAAATACTGTCAAAAAAATTAATACTTCTGATAATCCGAAGTGTCTTTTGTTCATTAAAAAGAATCAAAAAATCTCTAGAAATGATCGTTGTGAGGCAACTGGAAAAAAGTTTAAAAATTGTTGTGGAGGTTTATAAAAATTTTAAATTAAACTAATTGCTGCAATTATTAAAATTAAACCAAACACAACCGATCCAATTATAATTTTTTTTGATTTTAAAACTTCAATAATATTAGTTTTCTTAGCACTTAAACTGCTTAAATCCTCAGAGCTTGTCATGAATCCATCATTTCTTCCAATTTTTAAAAACTTATTCTTTCTTTCATTTAAAATTTCCTCTGGAGAAAGTTCTTTGAAATAATCTAAATTTTTAGATATTGATATTCCTATATTTTTTAACATTAAATCTCTATCTCTATGAGCACCACCTAAAGGTTCTAAAATAATTTCGTCTATAATCTTAAGTTTTAATAAATCTTTAGCTGAAAGTTTCATGGCTTTTGCCGCATCTAGCATTTTTTTTGGATCTCTCCACAAAATAGAGGCGCATCCTTCTGGGGAGATAACAGAATAAATTGCATTTTCTAACATTATAACTTTACTTGATGAAGCTAGAGCAATTGCACCTCCTGAACCACCCTCTCCAATTATAATTGCTAAGGTAGGAACTTTTAGTTCCATGCAACATTCTATTGATTTAGCTATTGCCTCAGCCTGTCCTCTCTCCTCAGCTCCGACTCCTGGATAAGCTCCTGGTGTATCTATAAAAGAAATTATGGGTATATTAAATTTATTTGCTAAATTCATCAATCTGATTGTCTTTCGATATCCCTCTGGCCTCATCATGCCAAAGTTTCTCTCAATTCTGCTCTCTAGATCTTCTCCTTTCTCTTGACCAATTACTAAAACAGACTGTCCATTAAATTTTGCAAATCCTGTCAATACAGAATGATCCTCTCCATAATAACGATCACCAGATAAAGAAATAAAATCCTCAAATAAATTATCAATCAAAAATTTTGACTTTGGTCTATCCTCATGTCTAGCAACCATTGTGGTTTGCCAAGGATCTAAATTAGAGTAAATATCTTTTAGTTTTTTGTCTAATTCGTTCTGAGTAATTAAAATTTTTTTTGTATCTACCTCAGATAAGCCTTCTTGGTTATATGGATCCTGTAGTTTTTCAATTTCAGTTTCGAGGTTTTTAATATCATCCTCAAAATTAAGATAATTTTTCATATTAATTTCTTTATAAACTAAAATTAGACAATAAAATGGTATATTAAATAATTGTGAAAAAAAAAGAAAAATTTATAAAAACTAACAATTTATCAGTATCAAGTGTGCTTTTAAATTTTGTTAACAAGGAATTGTTGCCTGGAACGGCTATATCAAAAAACCAATTTTGGAGTGGATTCAGTAAAACAGTGCATGATTTATCTCCAAAGAATAAAAAATTAATAGAGACGAGAGAAAAGTTACAAAAATCAATTGACTCTTACCACCTAGAAAGAAAAGGTAAAAAATTCAAATTAAATGAATACAAACTATTTTTAAAAAAAATAGGTTATCTTAATAAGTTTGGTCCAAATTTTAAAATTCAAACTAAAAATTTAGATAAAGAAATTTCGAGTATTTGTGGCCCTCAATTAGTTTGTCCTGTCTCAAATGCTAGATTTTTATTGAATGCTGCTAATGCAAGATGGGTAAGTCTCTATGATAGCTTATATGGTTCTAATATTATTCCTGAAATTAAAGGAGCAGTAAAAGGTAAAACTTACAACCCAATTAGGGGTAAAAAAGTTATCGAATATGCAAGAAATATTTTAGATAAATATATACCTCTTAAAAACACAAGTTGGAAAAATTTAGATGAAACTCCTTTTGTGATTAATGGAAAACTAAATATTAATTTAAAAAATCAAAAACAATTTGTTGGATATAAAAAAAATAAAAATAAATTATCATCACTTTTATTTATAAATAATAACCTTCATATAGATATATTATTTGATCACAACGAAAAATTAGAAAAAAATAATCCTGAAGGAAATCAAGACCCATTAAAAATTCATGATGTAATTTTAGAGTCGGCTATATCAACAATTTGTGATCATGAAGATAGTGTAGCTGCAGTTGATGCTGAAGATAAAGTTTTAGGTTATAGAAATTGGTTACAATTGATGAAAGGAAATCTTAATTCAAAATTTAATAAAAAAGGAAAATTAGTTTTAAGAAAACTAAATCTTGATAGAGAATACCTTTCAACTAAAAATAAAAAGATTAAATTACATGGGAGATCTTTATTGTTAAATAGAAATGTGGGCCATCTAATGACAAATCACGCAATACTTTTAAAGGATGGATCTGAATGTCCTGAGGGAATTTTAGATGCATTTATAACTGCAACAGCTTGTCTTCATGATTTTAAAAGAAAGGGAAATTCTAGAACCAATTCTATCTATATAGTAAAACCAAAAATGCATGGCCCCGATGAGTGTAAATTTACAAATGAAATATTTGATAGAGTTGAAAACGTTTTAAAATTAAAAAGAAATCAAATCTTATGTGGAATTATGGATGAGGAGAGACGAACGACAATTAATCTTAAAGAATGTATTAGAATACTAAAAAAAAGGGTATTTTTTATTAATACAGGATTTTTAGATAGAACTGGTGATGAAATTCATACATCAATGGAAATTGGTCCAATGATATTAAAAGGAGAAATGAAATCAACAAAATGGATTAAAGCTTACGAAAATAATAATGTTGATGTGGGATTAAGTTGTGGTTTTTCAGGTAAAGCTCAGATTGGTAAAGGTATGTGGGCAATGCCAGACCTACTAAATGAAATGATGGATCAAAAAATATCACATCCACTTTCAGGAGCAAATTGTGCTTGGGTTCCTTCACCAACTGCTGCCGCTCTTCATGCGTTGCATTATCATCAGATTGATGTTTTTTCTCTTCATAAAAAATTGAAAAAAAGAAAATCTGCTAATTTAAATGATTTACTGACAATACCTTTTAACAATAAGTATAATTGGTCAAAAGATGAAATAGAAAAAGAATTAAAAAACAATGCCCAAGGAATTTTAGGGTATGTTGTAAGATGGATAGATCAATCAGTAGGGTGTTCAAAAGTGCCGGACATTAATGGTATAGGTTTAATGGAAGATAGAGCAACTTGTAGAATAAGCAGTCAGCACATCGCAAATTGGTTACACCATGGTGTATGTAGTAAAAAGCAAGTTTTAGAAATTATGAAGAAAATGGCAAAAATAGTAGATTATCAAAATCTTAAAGACAGTGGTATGAAAGACCAAGATCCATACCAACCAATGTCTGGAAATTTTGAAAAATCAATAGCTTTTAAAGCAGCTTGTGATTTAGTTTTTCACGGAAAATATCAACCTTCAGGATATACAGAGCCATTACTTCATTTTAATAGAATAATTAAAAAATCAGTTTGACCCGTTCTTTAAACTAGTTCTATTTTTAAAAGCAGAAAATAAAGTTCCATCATCTAAACTTTCAATTTCTCCACCTACCGGTAAGCCTTGAGCTAATTTTGTAATTTGAACTTCAATACCTTTTAGACTATCCTCTATGTAATATGCAGTTGTCTGGCCTTCAACTGTTGCACTTGTAGCTAGGATTACTTCTTCAATATCATCTTTCTTTACTCTTTCTACTAAAGAATTTATCAATAAGTCCTCTTTTTTTTGTCCAACTGATGAAATTGTACCTCCTAAAATATGAAAATATCCACTGAATATATTAGAACTTTCTATGCTCCATTGATCAGAAATGTTTTCAACAACACATATTTTATTATATTTTTTTTCAATAATTTTGCAGTGACTGAAACTACAATCAATTGAGTTAGATTTTAAAGTACCACAGATGTTACACCTTGAAATATTTTGATATACTTCCGCTAATGATTTTACCAAAGGTTTAACAAGTTCATCACGATTATTTAGTAATTTTAATACAATTCTTTTAGCTGATTTTGGGCCTAGACCTGGTAGTTTCGATATTAATTTAACTAATTCATCTATCTCGTTGATATTTTCCATGTCTTATAAAGGCCATTTAAAACCAGGTATACCAAATCCTCCAGTAGCTTTTGAAATTTCTTCAGTAGTCTTTGATTTTAACTGTGACTTGGCATTATTATGTGCTGCAACAATTAAATCTTCAATAATAGCCTTATCCTCCTTCATAATTTCATCAGATAATTTAATAGTTTGCATTTCTCCCTCACCATCAAGAATAATTCTTACAGAATTAGAGCCCGAGACTCCTTCAACTCTAATTTCTTTAATTTTTTGTTGGCTTTCTTTCATTTTTGCTTCTAGCTCTTTAGCCTTGTCTAAAATTTTACTAAAATCAGTCATTTTCTATCTCTTCTTTATCTTTATCTTTATTTAATTCAACATCTGTTAATTCAGCATCGGGGAATTTTTCTATTATATTTTTATAAGCTTTTGAATTTTTTACCTCTTCAATTAAAAGTTTCTTATTGTTTAATTGTTTTTCTTTTACAGACATTTGTCCTTTAGATTTACTAAAACTAATAATCCATCTCTCAGCAGTCCACTCATAAAGTTTTGACGATAAATCTTTAACAAAATGTTTATCTAAACTATCATTAAAGGATATCTCTATTCTATTCTTTTCAAATTTTACTAAATTGACATTTTTTTCTAGTTCGTATTTTAATTTGATTTCTTTTTTATCTGAGCAGAGAGATAATAAATCATCAAATGATTTTATAAATATTTTATTTGCTGCCTTAATTTCAGTTTGAGCCTGTGGCTTGTTCTTTTCTTCTTGAGAAATATTTTTAATTTGATCTATTATTTTATTTGAGCTTATATTGTCCTCAGCTTCACTAGATATTCTTTTTTCAGTTTCAGGTTCAATTTTTTTTTGTATTTTCATAGACTGTAAATGCATTAATCTTATTAAAAACATTTCAATAGATAAATGTTGATTTGAAACTATATCTAATTCCTCCAGAGAGCTTATTGCAAATTGCCAGAACAAAACTAAAACATCAGCCTCTACTTTATTTGAAATATTTTTTATTTTTGAAAACTCCTCATCATTTAAAAAAAAATTTGTGCTTTCTAGCGTTAAAGAATTAATGTTTTTAAAGTAATATAACAATTCCAAGAAATCATTAATAAATACTTTAGGTTCAACTCCTTGGTCATAAATTTTTCTATAAATATTAATAACTTTAGTTTCTTCACCTTTTAAAATAAGTTCAAATAAATCTATTAGTTGAGATTTGTCAAAATAACCAAATATTTTTTGTGCTGCATTTAAATCTAATTCAATATTTTCATCTAAACTTAATAAAGCCCGATCTAACAAAGATAATGCATCTCTAACTGAACCCTCAGAAATTTTTACTATTAATTTTAAAGCATCATCAGTAATTTTACCATTTTCTTTATCTTTAATTTTTTTTATAAACTCAAATAATTCTGTTGATTTTATTCTAGATAAGTCGAATCTTTGACATCTAGATACAACAGTAATTGGAATTTTTTTAATTTCAGTAGTTGCAAAAATAAACTTAAGATATTCTGGTGGTTCTTCTAATGTTTTCAAAAGTGCGTTAAATGCCTGCTTGCTAAGCATATGCACTTCATCGATAATAAAAATTTTATATTTAGCTGAAGTTGGGCCATATCTAGAAAATTCTATGAGATCTCTAACATCATCTACACCTGTTTTGCTAGCTGCATCCATTTCTAAAACATCAATATGATTGGAATTAGCTATAGGGTCACAATTATTACATTTTACTTTGCATTTATTTTCAATTCCATTTGAACAATTAAGTGTTTTTGCAACAATCCTAGCTATTGTAGTTTTTCCTATTCCTCGGATACCTGTAAATAAATATGCATTTGGAACTTTGTCTGCTTTAATTGAGTTTATTATTGTTTCTGCAACTACTTCCTGACCAATAAGGTCATCAAAGGTTTGAGGTCTATATTTTAATGCAAGTACTTTCGAATTATTATTCATATAAATATTAGGAGACTAGAACCTGAATAACTGTCTCTACGATTGCTTCCGTTAAGATCTGATCGGGTTCAAGCAGCATCCACCTCTAGCCTCCAAAACTATTATAGCAGTTATATTTTCTAATCCACAAGAAAAGATTTTTATTTATTTTCTCTCAATTTATCAGCTTTGAAAACACCTAAGACGTGAAAATCCTCACAATGAAGGCCTAACTCCTTTAAAGATTTTTGAACTTTTGGATCTTCGATATGTCCATCTAAATCACATAAAAAAAAGTATGAATCGAAAGTATTTTTTTCAGGATAACTCTGTAACTTTGTTAAATTTACTCCATTAATAGCAAACCCTCCCAAAGATTGATAAAGAGCAGCCGGTTTACTTTTGAGTTTAAATAAAAAAGAAGTAATATATTTATCATTTCCAAACTTAGGTTGTGAGATATTTTTTCCCATAACCAGGAACCTTGTTAAATTACCTTTTTCATTTTCAATATTTTTTTTAATGACTTCTAATCCATAGATTTCAGCGCTTAAAGAGGATGCTATCGCAGCCTGTTTTTTATCTTTTGTTTTTGAAATCATTTCAGCAGAACCTGCTGTATCAGCTCTGATATGTTCAGTTATGTTATTATCTTTTATAAATTTTGAACATTGAGAAAGACCCTGTGCATGAGAGTAAACTTCTTTAATATCGCTAAGTTTTGCACCAGGTTGACCTAATAAGTTATGTTCAATTTTTTGAAAATATTCCTGATAAATGTTTAATCTGTGCTTAAAGATCAAATATTCAATTCCAATATTGCCTGTAATTCTATTAGACTCAGGAATAATTATTTTACACTCAGGTTCTGAACTTGCTTTATTGAAACATTCATCAAAAGTTTTGCACGGCAATACTTTTGCATCAGGATTAACTGATAAAGATGCAAGATGAGAGTAAGCCCCAAAAGTGCCTTGAAAATAAATTTTGCTCATTAGTCCTTATATTCCATAATTTTTTTTAAGGCTAGATAATCTTCCATAGTATCAACTCCTACTGGAGATGATTTTGCACGAGCAACATTTATTTTAATTTTATTATCTAAAGCTCTTAACTGTTCTAACCTATATTCAATTTCATTTTTAGATTGTTTTAATTTCACAAATTTTTCTAATGTTTCTGTTGAATAACAATAAATACCTATATGATGATAAATGTTTTCTCTATTTGGAGAATTTCTTAAAAAAATCTCTGCCTCTATAAACTTATTTTCATTAAGATCTTTTTTAGTTATAACTTTTACAATATTTTCATTTTCTAAATTTTTAATATCTTTGATTTCAGCAGCGAGTGTTCCCATTTTACTTTGATTAATAATCATTTTTTCATTTAAGTTAATGATATCTTGAATATTTATGGCCGGTTCGTCTCCTTGTAAATTCATTATCAAATCTGCATCATGAATATCTAATTTTTTTAACGCCTCATAAATTCTATCAGTTCCCGTTTTATGCTTATTGCTTGTTAAAATAGCTCTCCCTCTATTTTTAACTACATCATCTACAATTTCTTGATCTTCTGTTGCAACAATTACTTCACCTATATTGGCCTCTTGCGCTTTTTTAAACACATGAGAAATTATTGATAAACCATTTATTTTTAATAAAGGTTTACCTGGCAGTCTAGTTGCTGACAATCTTGAGGGTATAATGGTCAATGTTTTCATTAATATTTGATTTTTATTATACCTTTTAAATAGTAATAGAGGCAAATTTATACATTAAATTTTAGTAATTTTTTAATTTATCGTGATATATGTTCAAAAATAATATTTAGAAAAATGGATTCTTTTGAAATTAATAAAATTGTAGCTGCTGTATTGATGGTAGCGTTATTAATAATAGGTATTGGAAAATTATCGGATGTGATTTTTCACGTAGAAAAACCAAAAACTCCAGGATATGCAGTTGATGTAGAACAAGCTACAACGGTATCATCATCAACAGCTAGTGAAGAAATAGAAAAAATTGATATAGCATCTTTAATGTCTATGGGAGATATTGCTTTAGGTGAAAAGGTTTTTAAAAAATGTTCGGCATGTCACTCGATAGTCAAGGGAGGAAAAAATAATATTGGTCCTGCTTTATATAATGTTGTTGGAAGAAAAACTGGTATTGCTCCTGATTATAAATATTCTAAAGCTTTATCTGCATATAATAAGGAATGGACTTTTGAAGAATTAAATGGTTACTTAATTAAACCTGCAAAATGGATTAAGGGAACAAAGATGGCTTTTGCTGGACTGAGAAAAGAAAAAGATAGAGCCTCTGTTATAAAGTATTTAAATCAAAACTCAGATAGTCCTTTACCATTACCTTAATTTTCCAAAACAATATAACAAAATACTTTTTTGTACATGAACTCTATTTAAAGCTTGTTGCCATACATGAGATTTTTTTCCTAAAAAAACTTCATCACTTACTTCATTTCCACGTGGCAAACAATGTAGAAAAATACAATTTTTTTTTGCAAAACTAATCAATTTTTTATTTATCTTAAATTTCTTAAATTGCTCTATCTTCTTTTTTTTATTAATTTTGTCATTAAGAGATATAACTTTATCAGAAAATATTACATCTGCCCCTTTAACAGCTTCTTTTGCGTTATTATAAATGAATATTTTTCTTTTATTTTTTTTTACCCAATCTCTAACTTTTTTACCTGGTTCAAATTTTTTAGGGCAACCTATACTTAATTTAAATGAAAATTTAACCGAAGCTGCTATTAAACTATCCAAAACATTATTAGAGTCTCCAATCCAACTTATACTTAATTTTGAAATTGGTTTTTTCGTTATTTCTTCAACGGTAAAAACATCAGATAATACTTGGGTTGGATGTGAAGATGGACTTAAGCCATTTATAATTGGAATTGATAAATACTTTTTAAAATCTTCAATTTTTTTATCACTATCTGTTCTTAACATGAAACCATCACCATAAGTTGAAAGTATCTTAGCTGTATCTGATATACTTTCACCACCCTGACCAAGATGTAATTCATTCGATCTTAAGGTTAAAGTTCCTCCCCCAAGCTGCTTTATAGCTAGATAAAAGCTTATTCTTGTTCTGGAACTTGCTTTTTCAAACATCTGGACAAGCATTTTGCCCTTTAATGGGGATCCTTTATCGACCTCTAAAGTACTTAACTTTTTTCTCAAATTTTTTCTTTTTTTTGTATCAACAATAATTTTTCTAAGATCTTTAGCTGGAATATCTTTTAAGTTTATAAAATGTTTCATTTTAATTTAATTCTGAACAAACTTTTTTAATTATTTTTAAAGCTTGACCAATCTCACTTTTTTTTACATTTAAAGGTGGTAAAACTCTGACTACATTTTCAGCTGCTCTTATAGTTAATAATTTATTATCCATTAATTTTTTAATAAATTTCATTTGATCTGTTTTAAGCTGTATTCCAATTAACAATCCTCTACCTCTAATCTCTTTAATAATATTTGGATATTTATCTTTAATATCATTGAGATTTGATAAAAAGTATTTTGAAACACTTTTAACATTTTTCAAAAATTTCTTGTTTGATACTATATCCATCACTGTATTTCCAACAGCCATTGCAAGAGGATTGCCACCAAAAGTAGAGCCATGAGTGCCTGGTGTCATGGCTGACGCAATTTTTTTACTCATTAAAACTGCTCCAATTGGAAATCCACCACCTATACCTTTTGCTATTGGTGTGATATCAGGTTTTATTTTTGATTGTTCAAAAGCAAAAAAATCTCCTGTTCTAGAGATTCCACTTTGCACCTCATCCAAGATTAATAAAATTTTTTTTTTATTACAAAGTTTTCTTAACTCTCTTAAACACCAATCTGGTATTACTTTAATACCACCCTCACCCATTATGGGTTCAATCATGATTGCAGCTGTATTTTTAGTAATCTTTTTTTTCAAAGATTTATGATCTCCAAATACAAAATGATCAAAACCACCTACGTGCCCAAATCCCTCAGTCATTTTCTTAGAACCGCTTGCAAAAATAGTAGCTAAGGTTCTGCCGTGGAAAGAATTTTTAACACATAAAATTCTTGTTTTATTAGGTTCTCCAATTGAATAAAAATATCTTCTGGCTACTTTTATGCTAGCTTCCGTAGCTTCAGCACCTGAATTTTGAAACATAACATAATCTGCAAATGTTTTTTGGCACAACTTTTTTGCTAATTTTTCTCCCTCCGGAATTTGAAAAGCGTTAGAAACATGCCAAAGTTTTTTTGATTGATCTTTTATAGTTTTAACTAACTTTGGATGAGTATGGCCTAAAGAGTTAACAGCTATTCCTTGAACAAAATCTAAGTATTTTTTGTTATCAGTTGAATATAAATAACTTCCTTTACCATATTTAAAGGAGATTTTTTTTCTGTTATAATTTTTAACTAAGTAACTCATAATTTTTAATTAGTTTTTATAAATTTTAATTATTAGATACAAGCGTAGATTGAATAGTCATATAAAACAAATTAATCTTATTTTGTTGATAACTCAGTGATTTTACTTGTTTATTATAAATTTATATCAGTATATTGTGATTAATAATTTATTAACTACAATATATTGATTTATGAGCTGGACAGAAGAAAGAGTGGCAAAGTTAAAAGAGCTTTGGGGTAAAGGAAAAACCGCAAGCCAAATTGCTGAAATTATTGGAGGAATTAGTCGTAATTCAGTTATTGGAAAAGCTCATAGACTAAATTTATCTGCTAAAATTAAAACAAGAACTGCTATCTCTAATCAAAATTTTGAAAATTCTCTTCAGGGAAATAACAAAACTAAAAGAGGCCGAAAGAGTAAATTTAAGTCATTGATAATTGAAAAAGATTTTGAACCTGAAAACCCAAAACAACTTGAAGAGCTTGATGAAAACTCTTGTAAGTGGCCAATTGGCCACCCAGATGAAAAATCTTTTTATTTTTGTGGCAGATCTTCTTTAAAAGATTTTTCATATTGTAAATTACATATTTTGTATGCTTATCAACCTAAAGGCAAAAAAGAAGAGGTACCTGAAAAAGAAGAAGTTCCTGAATTTATCGAAAAAAAAATACAGTCAGCCTAATTTTAATTAGTTTATTTTTATATTCATATCTTTTTTAGACATATATTTATCAGTCGAAAATTGACCACCTTCTTTCCACATATAACAATATTTTTTAACTTCTTGATCAAATATTCTAATACCGGGTACCCCAATATCTGAATTGGTTTTATACTTTTTTGAAGAAATATTATCATATTTTAAAAGTCTTAATTGATCTCTTGTTAATAAAGGACTTGGTAAAATTTCAAAAATTCTAGCAGAAAATTTTGCAAGTGACAGAGGAATTGGTATTAAAATTCTTTTTTTACCAATTAAAAATAGTAATTTTTCCAACAATTCTTTAAATGATATTGTTTCAGGACCTACACATTCTATTATTTTAGAATAAATATTTTTTGAAATTACATAATTAATTACATCAGTAAGATCAGAACAATGAATTGGTGAAAATTTTGTCTTACCCCCATAATAAAGTGGAAATATTGGCAATCTATTTAATAAAGTCATAAAATTTGTAGTAAAATTATCATCTACTGAATAAACAACAGATGGTCTTAATATTGTTGCTAATGGAAAGTTGTTCAATACATTGCTTTCACCTTCTAATTTACTTTTTGCATAATCTGAGTCAGTTGCTTGATTAATTCCAAGAGCAGATATGTGAATGAAATGTTTTAACTTATATTCTTTACAAAGTTTCGCAAGTAAGCCGGGAAAGGTTGTATGAATATTTTTAAATGTATTCCCCCCCCCTTTTTTCAAAAAGTATACCTATCAAATTAATACAAATATCAGCTTTTTTAAAAAGATTTCTAATTTTATTTTCATCAAAAATATTAGCTTCTACAATATCAATAAAGCCAGCATTAGCCTGCGTTTTAATCATATAACTTTTTTGATGAATATTTCTTGTAACAACTGTTACTTTGTAGTTATTTTTTGTTAGCTTTCTAATTAAGCTACGCCCAATTTGACCACTGCCGCCAAAAATTAGACAATTTCTTGCTTTCATATATATATATTTAAAAAATGAGTATTAATATTAAACTTCATAAAAATGATTTACCAGATGATTTAAAATTAGGCAATGTGTTAGCTGTGGACGGTGAATTCATGGGATTAAATGTTAATCGAGACCCTCTTTGCCTAGTTCAAATATCATCAGGTAACTCTGACGCACATATAGTTCAATTTGACAGACAGAATTATTTTGCCCCCAATTTAGTAAAAATACTCAATGATAAAACTATTACAAAAATTTTTCATTATGGCAGAGCTGATATAGCACATATTAAACATTATTTAAAAACAGACACAAACAATATTCTTGATACTAAAATTGCATCTAAATTAGCACGGTCATATTCGGACAATCATTCTCTAAAAACTTTAATAAAAGAATTTGCAAATGTTGACGTTAGCAAACAGTTTCAAAATTCAGATTTTGGGGGAGACCTTACTCCTGCACAATTAAAGTATTGTGCAAATGATGTAGTTTATTTGCACAAAATTCACAATGAACTTTATAAAATTTTAGAAAGAGAAAATAGAATTAAGCTTTATCAAGATTGTTTAAAATTTATAAAGACTAGAGTTGACCTTGATCTAGCTTTATTTAAAGATGATATCTGGTCACACTAATGAATAAAAAAAAAATTATATTATTAGGTAAGGACATAATTGATCTAGAAATAAAAGCATTACAAAATTTAAAAAAAAATATTAATAATTCATTTAGTAAAGCAGTAACTCAAATTGCTAAATGTAATTCAAAAGTGATCTTGTGTGGCGTTGGTAAAAGTGGACTCATTGCATCAAAAATAGCAGCTACACTCTCATCCGTTGGAACTCCCTCATTTAGCTTATCTGCAGGTGATTCTTCTCATGGCGACCTGGGAATGATCTCTAAAAAAGATATTTTGATATTGCTTAGCTACTCAGGCCAAACAAATGAACTTAAAAATATAATTCAATATGCAAATAGGAATAAAATTCTATTAATTGGTATTGTTTCAAAAAAAAATTCTATTTTATATAAAGCATCAGATATTAAACTTTTAATTCCAGAAGTTAAAGAGGCAGGAGGAATTGTTCCAACGTCAAGCACAACAACACAACTTGCTCTAGGAGACGCAATAGCAATTGGAACAATGTATTTTAAAAAATTTGGTAAGTCGGATTTTAAAAAACTACATCCAGCCGGAAGTCTTGGTTCTCAATTAAGAACAGTAGAAGATATAATGTTAGTGGGAAATAAAATTCCATTTATAGATGAAAATTTAAAAATGAAAAAAGCTCTTAAAATTTTAAGCAATAAAAAATTGGGAATATTAATTGTTCAAAATAAAAAAAAGAAAACTATTGGTATTATTACAGACGGACAAGTAAGGAGATACAATGAAAAAAATTCAAATCTTCATTTAAAAAATGCCAAGCAAATTATGACAAAAAATCCAATTAGTGTAGACAAAGATATATTAGCTGCAAAAGCTCTTTCGTTAATGAATGCAAAAAAAATCACTTCATTATGTATCTATGACAAAAAAAATAAGTTTAAAACGATAGGAGTAGTTCACGTACATAATATTTTACAATCTAATATTTCTTAGATGAAGAAGATAATAATCTTAATATTTTCAATACTTTTATTATCAACTTTTTTTATTTTTATTTATTTAAACAAATCTAATAAAAAAACTATCTCTAAAACTGAGACTACTGCTGTAGAAGAAAGATCTTATAGTTCAAATATAATTGAAAACGTAAAGTATACATCAAGAGATTCCAAAGGAAATGAATACACTATTACAGCCATTGAGGGTGAAATTGATATTAAAAATAGTAATATTATTTTTCTCAAAAATGTAAAAGCAATTATTAAACTTAATAACTCAAATGAAATACTAATAGTATCTGATTTTGGAAAATATAATATCAACAATTTTGATACTATTTTCTCTAAAAATGTAATAATTAATTATTTACATAATAAAATTAAAGGAGAATATTTAGATTTTTCAATTATAAGAAACTCTATGATAATCTCTCAAAATGTTATTTATAATGATAACTCAAATATTCTTAAAACTGATGTAATTGAAATTGATATAAATACTAAGGACACAAAATTCTTTATGTATGATAAAAATGATAAAGTTTCTTTGAAAAAAATAAAATAAAATGGGTATTGTTAAAAAATTTAGAATTAAATCTTTTAAAAACTTAAATCCAATAATTGAATTTGAGAATATATCTCTATCTTATGGAAACAGACTAATTTTAGATAATATAAATTTTAAAATTAATGAGTCTGAAATTTTTGGTATGTTAGGACCAAATGGAGTAGGTAAATCTACAATTTTTAATCTTATAACTGGATTAGTTAATCCCAAAAGTGGTAAAATCAAAATTAATGGTGAGGAAGTGAATAAATATCCAGTATATATGAGAACAAAAAAGTTTAAAATTGGTTATGTTCCACAATATGGTGGTTTCTTTGGTGACTTAACTTTACTAGATAATTTAAAAGCTATAGGAGAAATTTTAATCTCTAATAAAAATATAATGAGTGATAAGATTAATTATCTTCTCTCAAAATTTGAACTAGAAAATATAAAAGACATAAAAGCTAAGTTTTTATCAGGTGGACAAAAGAAAAAACTTGTTATTGCTTTAGCATTACTAAGTGAGCCAAAAGTACTTTTATTAGATGAGTGTTTTGCAGCACTTGATATTTTAACTATAAAAATGATTCAGGAGATAATTGTTAATCTTCAACAAGAAAATAAAATAACTATTTGTATATGCGATCATCAAGCAAGAGACTTATTGGCATGTGTGGATATTGCAATGATATTGAGCAACTGTAAAATTGTTGCTCATGGATCACCTTCTAGCTTAATTAAAGATATTAATGCTCAAAATGCTTATTTTGGAAATTCTTTTAAAATTAGTTAATTTTAAATGTCAAAAATTGTAATCACAAATAAAATTAAAAGTTTTGATAAAAAAATTTATGTTAGTGGAGATAAGAGTCTAAGTATTAGATGGATTTTATTTTCATCTTTAGCCAGCGGAACTTCTAAGGCCAAAAATTTGTTAATGTCTGAGGATGTAATTGCAGCAATAAAGGCAATAAAAAAATTAGGTATTAAAGTAAACATCAAAAATAATATTTGCAAAATTCATGGAAAAGGTATCGATGGTTATAAATATAAAAAAAATCTTATAATTAATGCAGAAAACTCTGGTACGCTTGGAAGACTTATTCTTGGATTTCTCATCGATACTCCTTATCCAATAAAACTTATTGGTGACCAAAGTTTATCGAAAAGAGATTTTAAAAGAATTTCAGACCCATTGTCTAGATTTGGAGCGAGTTTTAAACTCAAGAATAATAAAAACTTACCATTAACTATATTAGGATCAAAAAAAACTAAAACCCTTTTATTATGAGGAAAAAAAAGGATCAGCACAATGTAAAAGTGCAGTAATTTTTGGTGGAATGAGAACAAATGGCTCAACATATATAAAAGCAAAAAAGTCTAGAAATCATACTGAGTTATTAACTAAATATTTAAAATTGCCAATCAAAATAAAAAATAAAAAAAATTATGACCTTATAAAGATAAATAAAATAAAAAAAATTAAAGCATTAAATTATAAAATTCCTTCTGACATTAGTTCAAGTGCTTTTTTCATTGTGCTAACTGCTCTTACAAAAAATTCAAAACTATTAATTAAAAATGTAAATATTAACCCTTCAAGAACTGGTATTATAACTGTTTTAAAAAAAATGGGTGTTAAGATTAATTTTAAAAATCAAAAAATATATAAAGGTGAAAAAAATGCAGATATTGAGGTTAAAAGTCCAAATAAAATAAATCCAATAAACTGTCCAACCAGACTAAATGCTGGAATGATAGATGAATTTTTAGTTATTTTTTTAGTTGCCGCAAAAGCACATGGTGTTTCATACTTCAAAGACCTGGCGGAATTAAATCAAAAAGAAAGCCCAAGACTAAAATGGGGATCAAAAATTCTTAATAAAATGGGTATTAAAACAATTACAACAAAAAATTCTATTAAAATATTTGGTAACCCAGATTTACAAATTAATAAAAAAATTATAATTAAAAACTATTTAAAGGATCATAGGGTTTTTATGACAAGTTTAATTGCTGCCTTATCTTTTGGGGGTGAATGGTATATACATGATAAGGACTCGATTAAAACTTCTTTTCCATCTTTTTTAAATATTTTAAACCAAATTAAAAAATGAAAGTTAAAAGAAAAAATATATTAAAAATTGCAATTGACTCTCCTGCTGCTGCAGGTGCCGGAACTGTAGCAAAAGAAATATCTAAAAATTATAATCTTTTCTATTTAGATACTGGAAAGATTTATAGAATGATTGCGTATTTAAAATTAAATTTTCCCAAAAAATTTAATCAAAATTTTTTAAAAAAAAAAATTGAATCAATCAAAATTAAAAGTCTTTCTAATAAAGCTTTATTATCAGACCAAGTGAGTGCTGAAGCATCTATTATAGCAAAAAGTAAAAATATTAGAAATCTGGTACATTCATTTCAAGTAAACCTTGCATATAATCCACCAAAAAAATTTAATGGCTCTTGTCTTGATGGAAGAGATATTACTTATAAAATTGTTCCTGATGCAGATTTTAAGTTTTTTATAACTGCTAACATAAAAACTAGAGCATTAAGAAGATATAGAGAGCTTAAAGCTTTAAATAAAAAAATTTCGTATCAAGAAGTACTAAAAAGTATCAAAAAACGTGATAAAAGTGACTATAGTAGAAAGATATCTCCATTAAAGAAAACAAAAGATTCGGTATTGATTAACTCGACAAATTTAACTAAAAGATCGTGTTTTTTAAAAATAAAAAAAATTATAGATAAAAAATTAAAACTTAATGGAAATATATAAAGACCTATCAAATCCAGAGTCTCAGGAATTCGAAAAATTACTTAACAGTCAACTTTCTAAAGTTCAAATAGAAGAAGGTAAAATCATTAACGGAAAAATAAATAAGGTTACAGAGAAATTTGTATTTTTATTTGTAGAGGGCTTAAAAAGTGAACCAGTTTTAGATATCAATGAATTAAAAACTATGGGTCTTGGTGAAAAAATTAAAATAGGTGAAACAATTCCAGTATTATTAGAAAAAATTGAAAATAAGCATGGAGAAGTATTAGTATCAGCTAGTAAAGCTCAAAAAATAAAAGGATGGGATAAGCTTGTTGAGGCTTATGAAAACAATGAACCTATTATGGGAAAAATTACTTCAAAATGTAAGGGTGGTTGCATTGTAGAACATATCGATACAGGATCGTTGATGTTCTTACCAGGTTCACAAATAAGTGATAAACCTTTAAAAGATATTAGTCATCTTATGAATGAACCACAAAAATTTGCACTTATCAAATTAGATAAGGTTAGAGGTAATGCATGTGTTTCACGTAGAGAAATAATATCCTCATTTAAAAAAGAAGATAAGGAAAAGATTATTTCTAAATATAAAGTTGGAGATATTATAAAAGGAGCAGAGGTAAAAGGATATAGTTCATTTGGTTGCTTCTTTAATGTTAACGGTGAGCTTGATGTGCTTTGCCACCTTCAAGAAATTTCATACTCAAGAGTTAATCACCCAGATGAATTTTTCAATATTGGTGATAAGTATGATGTTAAAGTAATTAGTGTTGATAATTCTAAACTACAAATAGGAGTAAGCTTAAAGCAAATGGGGCCTGATCCTTTTGATCATATAGATAATTACGAACTAAATAAAAATTACCTTGTAAAAGTTGAAAAAATTACTGACTTTGGAGCATTTTGTTCTTTAGAGCCAGGACTAACTTCTCTTTTACATTCTTCAGAACTAAGTTGGACAAAGAAAAATGCTTCTGCAAAAAAAATGTTTAGAGTTGGTGATGAAATATCTTGCGTAATTACAGAAATAGATAAAGAAAAGCGTAGAGTAGCTATCTCACACAGACTTACTCAAGAAAATCCATTTGAAACCTTGGAGAAAAAATTCCCTGTAGGCACAGTATGTGATGCTGAAGTAGTTAATAAAAACGAATACAGTTTATTCTGTAAAATAGAAGATCTAGATATAGATGCTTTTTTACACTGTAATGATCTAACATATTTAAATAATGGCGAAGAAGAGTTAGAAAAATATAAAAAGGGTGACAAAATTAAGGTTAAAATTCTTGAGATAAAAGTTTCAGAGCAGAAAGTTAGAGTTGGATTAAGACAAACTCAAACTGATCCTTTGGATTACTTTAAGGGAAAAAACAAAAATTCTACTATAACAGTAAAAGTTATAAGCACTGATAATAAAGGTTTAATTGTTAGACCAGAAAACTGTGAAATGGATTTTCAAATTAAAAAATCAGAAATAGCTATAAATTCAGCAGATGCAAGACCATCAAGATGGACTGGTGGTGAAAAATTAGATGTTGCAATTAAAGATATAAATTTGGAGAGTAGAAAAATAACTTTAAGTATTAAACTTCTAGAAGAGATTGAGAAAAAAGAAGCATTAGATAAATATGGTTCCGAAGGTTCTGGAAAAAATCTTCCTTTCTCGTCACTTTCAGATGATCTAAAGAAAAAAGAAGAAAAATAAAAAGATTAAACTTGGCTATTGTAAAATCAAAGCTTTTAAAACAACTTTCAAATAATTACCCAAATTTTTTAAAAAAGGACCTCGATAAATTTACTAATATTATTTTAAATGAAATAAAGAAAGCTCTAAAAAGAGGTGACAGAGTAGAGCTTAGAGGATTCGGAGTGTTTTCTACAAATATTCAAAAAGCAAGAATTTCAAGAAACCCTAAAACTGGTGAAAAGGTTAATACGCCTGAAAAAAGAACTATTCACTTTAAAATGTCAAAAGACTTGTTTAAAAAAATAAATAATGATGAATAAAACTATTTTTGTTGCATGTGACACCTCAAGTATAAATAAGGTCAAAAAAATAATAAGTCAAACAAAAACAAATAAACTTAAGATTATACCAAAATTTGGATTACAATTCTTTTACTCTAAAAATGGAAGAAAATTTTTAGAAAAATTTAAAGATGATTTTTGGTTAGATTTAAAATTAAATGATATTCCACAAACTGCTTTGTCAGCAATAAATAGTTTAAAAGATTTAAAAGGATGTAAGTATATTACAGTTCATGCAAATGGTGGATTAGAAATGATTAAAGCAATTAAGAAAAAAACTATTAAGATAAATAAAAATATAAAAGTTTTGGTAGTCACAATTTTAACAAGTCTTAATAATAAATCACTTAAAGAAATAGGATATACAAAATCTGTTGAGCAGTTAGTATTAAAACAGGCTGGTCTGATAAATAAATCAAGTTGTGATGGTATTGTTTGCTCTGCACAGGAAGCAAAAATTGTTCGAAAAAAATATAAAAACTTATTTATTATAACTCCCGGAATAAGATTGCCTGGGGATAGTGATAATGATCAATCAAGAGTAATGACCCCTAATGATGCTTTTGAAAATAAAGTTTCGGGAATTGTAATGGGGAGATCATTAATTCAAGGAAATATTAAAAATAATATTCAAAAATTAATTGATCACTTAAATAAATGATCAAAGGGTCTAAAATTTGTGGTATATCAGATCTCAACACTCTTAATTTTATAATTAATCATCCGTATCCACCTCAATTTATTGGTTTTATTTGTAATTATAAAAAAAGTTCAAGATATATTGATACTAAAAAGCTAAGTGAACTATTAAAGTTAGATAAGAGGAAATCTAATTTTGTAGCTGTACTTGTTAAACCTGATGAATATATTTTAGAAAAAATTAAGCACCTTCCTTTCGATTATTACCAAATTTATGACAGTACACCTGAAGAAATTGAAATTATTAAAAAAAAATATAATAAAAAAATTATTACTGCTTTAACTATTAAGGATGAAAATGATGTTAGGAAATATACTTTATTTTCTGAAGTAACCGATATTTATTTGTTTGATAGCAAAGGCTTCGAAAAAAGTATAGCTTTTAATCACAAGCTTATTGAAAAAATAAATATCGATAAACCATTAATGCTAGCGGGCAACATTCAAGTAAATGATAATCT
>CACEKT010000010.1 GCA_902560225.1 uncultured Pelagibacteraceae bacterium | reverse complement strand
AGTTGGCGATAAAGTTTTATTTGGCAAATGGTCAGGAACTGAAGTCAAAATTGGTGGAAAAGAGTACAGCATAATGAAAGAGTCAGACATTATGGGTATTTCGGGTAAATAATTTAATTTAAAGGAGAAAGTAAAATGGCAAAAATAATTAAATTTGACGCTGAAGCAAGAGCGGCAATGATAAGAGGTGTTAATATCTTAGCTGATACCGTTAAAGTTACTTTGGGTCCAAAAGGTAGAAACGTTGTAATGGATAAATCTTACGGAGCGCCAAGAATAACAAAAGATGGTGTATCTGTTGCTAAAGAGATTGACCTTGAAGATAAATTTGAAAATATGGGTGCTCAAATGGTTAAAGAGGTTGCTAGCAAAACAAATGAGGAAGCCGGTGACGGTACAACTACTGCAACTATATTAGCACAAGCTATAGTTAAAGAAGGTATTAAATACGTAACTGCAGGAATGAACCCAATGGATGTTAAAAGAGGGATTGATGCAGCTGTAGAAAATGTAAAAGAAAATTTAATATCATCAGCTAAAAAAGTAAAAGATAGTGATGAAATTGCTCAAGTTGGAACAATCTCTTCAAATGGTGATAAAGAAATTGGTGGTATGATTGCTAAAGCAATGCAAAAAGTTGGAAACGAAGGTGTAATTACTGTCGAAGAAGCAAAAGGAATTGATACTGAACTTGATGTTGTAGAGGGTATGCAATTTGATAGAGGATACCTGTCTCCTTACTTTATAACTAATAGCGATAAAATGACAACCGAGTTAGAAAATCCTTTTATCTTACTTCATGAAACTAAACTAACTAACCTTCAACCAATGGTACCTTTATTAGAAGCTGTAGTACAAGCTGGTAGACCATTAATGATAATCTCGGAAGACGTTGAGGGTGAAGCGCTTGCTACACTAGTTGTAAATAAATTAAGAGGTGGTCTTAAAGTTGTTGCTGTTAAAGCTCCAGGTTTTGGAGATAGACGAAAAGCAATGCTTGAAGATATAGCTATATTAACTGGTGGCCAAGTAATTTCTGAAGACTTAGGAATTAAACTTGAAAATGTTAAACTTGAAGATCTTGGATCTTGTAAAAAGATTAAAGTTGATAAAGATAACAGCACAATTGTTAGTGGTAGTGGTAAAAAAGCAGATATAGAAGCTAGATGTGCATCAATCAAACAACAAGTTGAAGAAACAACTTCAGATTACGATAGAGAAAAACTTCAAGAAAGACTTGCTAAACTAGCAGGTGGTGTTGCTGTAATTAAAGTTGGAGGAGCAACAGAAGTTGAGGTTAAAGAAAGAAAAGATAGAGTTGAAGATGCTTTAAATGCAACTAGAGCTGCTGTTGAAGAAGGTATTGTAACAGGTGGTGGTTGTGCTCTTTTATATGCTGCACAGGATCTAGATAAAGTAAAAGCAAAGGGTGAAGACCAAAAAGCTGGTGTAGATCTTGTTAGAAGAGCATTAGAAGCTCCTATCAGACAAATTACAAAAAATGCTGGAGTAGATGGTTCAGTAGTTGTTGGTAAATTGTTAGAACAAAAGAAAAAAACACATGGTTACGATGCTCAAAGTGAAGAATATTGTGACATGTTTGCAAAAGGTATAATTGATCCTGTTAAAGTTGTAAGAACTGCTCTTCAAGATGCCGCTTCAATCTCTGGTCTATTAGTTACTACAGAAGCAATGATCGCTGACAAACCAGAAGAAAAAGATGCTGCTGGTGGAATGCCTGGTGGAATGCCTGGAGGCATGGGTGGCATGGGTGGAATGGGTGGAATGGGAATGTAATCCCATACTCACAAAAAGAAATTCAAAGGCCACCTTTTAGGTGGCCTTTTTTTTTGATTAGATGATAGAAAGATCAAATAAATTTTAATGATAAATATATTCTTAGGTTTAACTCCCTTTATTTTTATAACTCTAATAGGATTTCTTTTTGGACGTTTTAGAATATTAGATCTTAATCATGCAAAAGTTTTAAACTTATTTTTATTCTATATTGCTGTTCCAGCACTAATAATAAAATTTATTGCAGAAAGTAAAATTAATCAAATAGATTTAACACAAATAACATCATACTTTTTAATGCAATTTATTTGTGGAACTTTTACATATTTTATTTTAACAAAATATTTTAAACGACCAATACCAGAGTCGGTAATTTGGGTTCTTACTGTAGCATTATCAAATCATGTAACATTACTTCTTCCAATTACAAAACTTTATTTTAATGACTCTGTAGTTACACAAGTTGGAAGTATTATTTTAATGGATGGAATAATTTTACTATCAGTAATTACTTTTTTTTTAGAAGTTTCAACAAAAAAAAATATTAAATTGTTTGAATTTGTAAAAAATATTGTATTAAATCCAATGATTTTATCTGTATTGATTGGTGCTTTTATATTTTTTATAAATTTTGATATAAGTAATACTCCTATTGATTATACTCTTTCTAAACTTACAGCCTGCGTGTCTCCTGTTGGTTTATTTGCGATAGGCATAATTTTATCATTTAATACCAAAAATATTATTAACAAATTGACCACCACAATTTCGATTTTAAAATTAATTATTTCACCATTAATCTTAGTATTAGTTGGAATTTTATTATTTGATTTTAGCTCTCCAAAAGACTTCCCTGGAGCACTATTTGTTAGTGTGGCCCCATGTGGTGTGAGTGCCGTTATGTTGTGTTCAGCCTACAATGTGAACCCAGAAAACATAACTAAAGCAATATTTATCACAACGTTTGCATCTATAGGAACAATTTTTTTTGCAATTCAATACTTAACTCTTTAAAATAAGAATATGTCAAAAAGATATAGTGGTAAATCATTTAAAGATTCAAGTGTTAGCAAAAAAGCTAAATTAAGCCTTAAAGAAAAAAGAAGATTAAAAAAAGAGAAATCTAAAAAATCCTAAGATTATCTTCTCTTTTTATTATATTTTTTAAAAGTAAAATTTTTAGGTCTATTGTTTCTATTTTTAAATTTTTTCTTACGTTTAAAACTAAAATTTTTTCTTTCTTCATCAATTGATAGATTTTCTAAAGGTTTTTTTCCAAAATATTTAGGATTATTTGTATATCCATTTGGTCTTGTCTTTTTTTTACTAAAAAGGTTTTTCTTTTTTTTGAAAAGAAAGTCCTTTTTTTCAAAAGTTTTTACAGGTTTGTCTAACTTTCTATTTCTAAAAGATTTTCTTTGATCTCTTAAATTTGATTTACCTTTAAAATCAAAGTTTTTTTTCTCATTATCCCTAAATGATCTTTCTAATCTTCTTTTTCCAAATAATTTTTTTTTATTTTTAAAGCTTAATTTTTTTTCTTCTCTAATTTTACTTTTTTTATTTTTTATTCTTTTGCCTCTTCTTTTGCCTTTTATTTTCTTTCTTAAACTATTAAGCGCAGACTTAAAATTGGGATCTATTAATTTATTTATTGAATTCCACATTGATCTATCTTCTGATGTTAGAAAAGTTAGAGCCGACCCCTCTGACCCTGCTCTAGCAGTCCTTCCAATTCTGTGAATATAATCTTCTGGTACTTGTGGTAAGTCGTAATTTATAACATGTTGAATTAAAGGAATATCGAGACCTCTAGCGGCAACATCTGTTGCTATCAAGATTCTTTTTAGTCCTTTTCTAAAAGAATTTATAACTCGATCCCTTTTACTTTGACGTAAATCACCGTGAATTGCATCTACTGAATGAGCTTCTTCTTTAAGTCTTTTAACCATTTTATCAGCACTTCTTTTAGTCTTAACAAAAACTAAGATAGAACCTTTCCTAGATAAAAATTGATCTACTAATTCATCATATTTATTTTCTTTGAAAATCTGAAGTGTTTCCTGTTTAATTTTAGCAATAGGAACAGAAATTGCTCCAGTAGAAATTCTTTTAGGATTTTTTAAATATCTATCTGAAATTCTTAAAATATTTTCTGGCAAAGTTGCGGAAAATAATAATGTTTGATGATTTTTAGGAATAAATTTTAAAACTAACTCAATTTGAGGTGTAAATCCCATATCTAACATTCTGTCTGTTTCATCCAGAACAAGATATTTTGTTTTTGACAAATCCAAGCTTCTTCTTTTTAAATGGTCATTAATTCTACCAGGTGTGCCCACAATAATTCTTGATCTGTTACCTAATTGTCGAAGTTGTTTTTGCATTGCTTCTCCACCTATTAAAAGAGCAGTTTTAATGTTAATTTTATCACTAATGATACTTCTTATTGCAGACATTACTTGAGAAGCCAATTCTCTTGTTGGACACATAACTAGGGCATATGCGTTTTTATCTAATATTAATTTATTTATCAGTGGAATACTAAAAGCTAGTGTTTTTCCTGTTCCAGTTTGAGCAGTACCTAAAATATCTTTACCCTCTAAAGCAATAGGTATTGCCATACCTTGTATTGGAGTAGGCTTTATAAAATTCATTTTTGATAATGAATTTTTTAATGATTCTTCTATTTTAATTAATTTAAAATTTTCCATTTAATGATTAAGAAATTTATTTTAAGAGATTATGTTCTTAATTTTACGTTACAACTAATTTTACTGGGATATCTATATGTTTTTAAAACAATCACAAGAAATGAATTTTTTATTAAATCCTATTTATTAAGCAAATTTGTGTGTTTTTTTAAGTTTTTAAATTAAAGAATTAATGTATAAGAGCGACAAATTATGAGCAACAATATCAGAAACATCACTATCATTGCCCACGTAGACCACGGTAAAACTACATTGATAGACAATCTAATGAAACAAAGTGGATCATTTAGAGAAAATGAGGTTGTTGATGAAAGGCTAATGGACTCTGGTGAACTTGAAAAAGAGAGAGGTATTACAATTTTAGCAAAACCAGCCTCGATAAACTGGAAAGACTCCAGAATTAATATTATTGATACCCCAGGACACAGAGATTTTGCTGCAGAGGTTGAAAGAGTACTAAGTATGGCAGACGGTGCTTTATTGCTCATCGACTCAGCAGAGGGCGTGATGCCACAAACAAAATTTGTATTATCAAAAGCTCTTAAACAAGGACTAAAACCAATAGTTGTAATTAACAAATTAGATAAAGCAGATCAAAGAGCAAATGAAGTTTTAGATGAAACTTTTGATTTATTTGTAAGTTTAGATGCAAATGAAGAACAACTGGATTTTCCAGTTTTATACGCAAGTGGAAGATCGGGATGGGCAGATAAAGATGTGGATGGTACTCGAGAAAATTTAAATCCCCTTTTAGATTTAATTGTTGATCATGTAAAACCTGCTGAGCTTGATAAATCAAAACCTTTTGCAATGCTTTCAACTCTTCTTTATGCTGATAGTTTTCTAGGAAGAAGTTTAGTTGGAAGAATAAATCAAGGAACTGCTAAGGCTAATCAATCAATTAAAGCTATAAGTTTAAAAGGTGAAAAAGTTGATGAGGGTAAATTAACTAAAATTTTTAGATACGAAGGAACTAAAAAGGTTCCTATTGAGGTTGGTGAGGCTGGAGATATCGTAGTTATAGCTGGTCTTGAAAATGCCAATGTGGCTGATACTATTTGTGACCCTGAAGTTAATTTACCAATACCTGCAACACCTATAGATCCACCAACAATGTCTATAACAATTACAGTAAATACATCACCTCTTGCAGGAACTGAAGGCAAAAAACTAACTAGTACTCAAATTAGAGATAGATTGCTTCAGGAAGCTCAAAACAATGTGGGTATTACATTTTCAGAAAATAATGGCAATGACTCTTTTGTAGTAAGTGGTCGTGGTGAACTTATGCTTGAAATCTTACTTACTCAAATGAGAAGAGAAGGTTTTGAAATGACGGTAAGCCCTCCTAAAGTATTATACAAAACAAATGAAAATGGAAATAAACTTGAACCAATTGAAGAAATAACTATGGATTTAGATGAAGAGTACTCTTCAAAAGTTATAGACTCAATGAATAGAAGAAAAGGTAAACTAATAGATTTAAAAGATACTGGTAAAGATAAAAAAAGATTAATATTTCATGCTCCAACTAGGGGATTAATGGGATACACAAGTAGATTTTTAACACTTACAAAAGGTAACGGTGTAATAAATAGAATATTTCATGATTATGGTCCTTTTGAGGGTGACATGGAAGGTAGAAGAAACGGTGCTTTAATTTCGATGGAAAAAGGCAAAGCTGTAGCTTTCGCTATTTTTAATTTACAGGCTAGAGGTGAAATGTTTGTAACTCACAATGATCCTGTATATCCAGGTATGATTGTTGGTTTGTCTCCAAAACCAGGTGATATGATCATCAATGTTATGAAAGGTAAAAAACTAACAAATATGAGAACTCAAGGAACAGATGAGAATGTTGTTTTAACTCCAGTTAGAAAAATGTCTATAGCTGAACAATTAAGTATCCTTAATACCGATGAAGCATTAGAAATAACTCCGTATTCTTGTAGACTGAGAAAAGCAATTCTTGATCCTCACGAGAGAAAAAAAAGCGAAAAATCTGGCGCAGCTGCCTAATCAAAAAGTTTATCAACTAAATATAACCCTAGAGCAACACAAGGGCCTATTCCAAAAGCAAATAATATAGTTCCAATTCCAACCGTTCCCCCTAAATACCAACCAACACTAACCACTGAAATTTCTAAAGTTCCTCTAACTACAGCTATAGGAAGATTTGTAAGTTTTTGTAAACCTACCATTAACCCATCTCTTGGACCCGCACCTAGATTTGCAACTAAATAGATCCCTCCACCAATTCCAACTGTTATTACTGATATGACTGCTAAAATTAATTGATTAATATAGCTAGAAGGAGTTGGAACAAATTTGATGCAAAGATCAATCATTAGTGCAATTATTATAGCATTTAAAATAGTAGCCATACCTGGTTTTTGACCAAGTGGTATCCATAAAATTAAAACAGTGACACTTATTAAAAATGTAAGCATTCCAATACTTAGATTTACATTTAGCGAAAGTCCTTGAGCTAAAACACTCCAAGGAGAAGCTCCAGTAAACGAAACAATTAACAATCCTTCACCTAAACCAAATAACATTAAACCAAAACAACAAAAAAATAATGTCGAAAATTTTGGTTTAAAATTATATGGTTTTTCTGAACTCCAGTTTACTTTTGGTATTTTTTTTATTTTTAAAAACATTTTTGAATAAATTACTTCTTTTAAAATTAAAGTCTATTAAAGTAATAATTCTATGAAAAAATTTTTATTTTTCTTATTTTTCTTAATTTATTCATTTAACAGTAGTGCGCATATAGCTCACTATAACAAATTTAATAAAATTGAAATGGAAATTTTGAAAGATGGTAAAGTTATTGGATACAATTATTATTTTTTTAAAAGGGACTCAGATAAGACAACTGTTACAAATCAATTAAAATTTACAGTCAAACTATTTGGTGCAACTATTTTTGAAGTTGAAGGGTATGGTGAAGAAAAATATATTAAGGATCAATTAATTTCTTATATTTCAAAAACACGTCAAAATAAGAAAAATAAGTATGTAAAACTTAAATTTAATGAACAATCAAATGAATATGATATTGAAGGTTCTTCTTATAAAGGTGAAGCATCAACAAAAAATGTAATTGGAAATTGGTGGAACCACAAAATATTACAATCAAATAGTCAAATAAGTCCAATATCTGGCAGTATAAAAAAACAGGTAATCACATTTGTTGGAAAAGAAAAAATAGAACTTTATGGAAAATATTATGATGTAGAGCATTTCAAATTAACATCAAAAGATATGTCTTTACCTGAAGACAAAAGATTAGATTTTGATATTTGGTTTAATAAAAAAAATTCCTTAATATTAAAAGTTAGTTATTCAAGGATGGGAAATTGGGAGTATAGAGTTAAAAATTTTGAATAAATTTTTTATTTTCCTGCTACA
Organism: uncultured Pelagibacteraceae bacterium; assembly: GCA_902560225.1. Taxonomy (GTDB): domain Bacteria; phylum Pseudomonadota; class Alphaproteobacteria; order Pelagibacterales; family Pelagibacteraceae; genus Pelagibacter. The sequence continues at coordinate 24,831 of CACEKT010000010.1, read as the reverse complement.
GTCATACCTTCTATAAACATTGTTGGTGAGTTTACAGAATATCTAAATTCTAAATCATTAGCTAAAGTTACATTTTTAAACATTTCATTAAAATTTCCAGCAATAGTTATTTCATTTACAGGATATTTGAATTCACCATTTTCTACTAGAAAACCTGTTGCACCAACTGAATAATCTCCTGTCACTAGATTTGTTCCATGGCCAATGGTCTCTGTAATATATAAACTTCTATTATCAATCCTTAATAGTTCCTCAATATTCGTATTTCCATTTTCAAAATAAAGATTTGTACTTCCGCCACTTCTGCCGTTAGATTTTAGATTTAATTTTTTTCCATTGTAAGTATCTACTAGATAATCTTTAAGAAACCCAAAATCTACCAATTTTAAAGAATCTGATTTAACACCTTCGGAGTCAAAACACTGTGAACCCATTCCTTTAATTATATCTGGTTTATCAACAATATTGATTGTGTCAGAAAAAATTTGATGATCAATTTTATCTTTTAAAAATGATGTGCCTCTTGCAATCGCTGAAGACGATATTGCGCTTGCAAAAGAACTTAATAGACCTTTTGCTATTCTTTTATCAAAGATAATACTAATTTTACCACTTTCAATCTTTTTTGGGCTAAGTTTTTTTATTGTTTGCTCTGAGGCAGTTTTTCCTAAATTTTTAGGATCAATAATATCATTTAAATGACACTTGCTTGTAAATTCATAATCTCTTTCCATACTGTTCTCATCTTTTGCAACTGCCACACATGATGCAGAAAATGAAGATGATTTGTACCCATTACAAAAGCCATCACTATTTGCTAAAATAAAATTAGACTTATTTTCTGTAAAAGTTGACTCTGTATTAATAATTTTTTTATCTATTGATGCTGTTTGTTCTAATTCTTTTAAATAATCAATTTTTTTATCATTCTCTAAATGCGAATTATCATATAAATTTAAATTTTTAATTTCTTTTGCAAGTATATCTTTATCGGGTAAAGAGTTGAATTCATCCTCAGGAGTAATTTTTGTAGTTTCATAGCATTTTTCAATGAGTATTTTTAAATTTTCATCTAATAAATTTGATGATGATATTGATGATTTTTTATTACCTATATAAGTCTCTATACTTATCCCTAAACTATCAGATCTATTGGACTCATCTAATGTTTTATTTCTAAAATTTACTGATTCGGAAATTGAATTTCCAACTGTAACACTTGCATCAGTTGCCCCAAATTTTTTTGCAAGATCTAAACAATATGATGCTTTAGATTTTAAATATTCTTGATCTTTAATCATAACCTAAAGTTTTGTTCCACCTACGGTCATTTTATCAATTAAGATTGAGGGTTGTGCTACTCCTACTGGGACTCCTTGACCTGCTTTGCCACATGTACCAATGCCTGGGTCCATCATCATGTCATTTCCAACCATCGATACTTCTTTTAATATTGAAGGTCCATCACCAATTAAAGTAGCACCTTTGATAGGGGATCCAATTTTTCCATTATTGATCTCATATGCTTCTGTGCAATTAAAAACAAATTTTCCAGATGTAATATCTACTTGTCCTCCGCCAAAACTTACCGCGAAAATACCTTTATCAACTGACTTTATCATCTCATCTTGTGAATGATTTCCATTCAACATCATAGTATTTCTCATTCTAGGCAAAACTATATGTTTATAATTCTCTCTTCTTCCGCTTCCTGTGGATTTGGTATTCATCAACCTAGCATTAAGTCTATCTTGCATAAAATTTTTTAAAATTCCGTTTTCTATTAAAACTGTTCGTTCTGTAGGTGTTCCCTCGTCATCTATTGTGAGACTTCCTCTTCTTTTATCAATAGTTCCATCATCAATAATTGTAACACCTTCACTTGCAACTTTTTGGCCCATTAAATCATGGAAAGCTGATGTTTTTTTTCTATTAAAATCGCCTTCGAGACCATGTCCTATTGCTTCATGAATAAGTATTGCCGGCCAGCCTGGACCTAATACTACTTTCATTTCGCCAGCTGGTGCTGGTTTGCTATCTAAATTAACTGATGCAATCCTTAATGCCTCTTCACATACTTTTTTCCAATTATCATTTTTTAAATAAGCATCATAGGATTGTCTTCCACCAATTCCATATACACCTGTTTCTTTTCTTCCATTTTTTTCAAGCATCACTGAAACATTAAATCTAATAAGTGGTCGAATATCAGTTAAAGCTTCGCCACTTGAACGTATAATTTCAATAGATTTTTGCTCACCACTAAAACTTGCTGTTACTTGTTTAACATTAGATTCTTTTTTACGTAAATAGTTATTGACTTTATTTAAAACTTCTAATTTTTCATCTAACGATTTTTGCTCTATCGGATTAATATCATCATAAAACTTATTATTTGTCTTGGGTATCTCGTGATTATAAGTTCCTTTACTTGACTTAAGCGTAGACTTAAGATTTGCTGAAGAATTTTTTAATGAGTCCTTTGAAATTTCGTTTGAATGAGAATAAGCAACAACTTCATCAGAAATTGCTCTGAACCCAAAACCTATATCTGAACTATAATTGGAGCTCTTGATTTTGTTATCATCTAATAAAATTGACTCTGACTTAGCTTCCTCCAGGTATAATTCTCCATCATCACAATTATTTAAAGTCTCAGAGACTATATTTTCCACATCTTTTCTAGTTAAATCTGATTTGTCAAAAAACTTACTCATTCGACTTACATAAAGGTTTATTATTTATTTTCAACTGATCATTTTACACATGTACAAATTTCAACTTAAAAGATAAATAAATGATAATAATGAAAGTATATTTTAATAACTCCTGTAAAATTTGTAGATCAGAAATAAATTTATATAAAAAAGAAAATACCAAAGATATTGATTGGATAGATATAACAAATAATTCTTTAGCAAAGAAAGAAACCTCAAAAAATGATAAAGAGCTTTTAAGAAGATTGCATGTAAAAGATAAAGAAAAAGTTATAGAGGGAGCAGAGGCATTTCTTTATCTTTGGAAAAAAATTCCAAAATATAAATTTTTGTATTCATTTTTTAAACTGCCAATAATTTTTACTTTATTTAATTTTGGTTATGAAATAGTTGCATACTTATTATATCTGAAAAATAAAAAACAACTGAAAAACTAATCTAAAAAAAATATCATAATTTGACTAAGTAAAGACATAGAAGCTATAAACATAATTAGAACAATTGAATACATTAATGTTATAATTCTATTTCTTTTTCTTCTTAATCTAACAAAAGCTAAATCATCTAAATCAGATATGTCTCTTTTTCCAACAACTTGATAATCATAGCTCCACCGCCATGTTGATTGACCAAGTCTAGGGTCTAAACTATTGAAATAATTAATCCAAGAAAGAACATATCTTAAAATTAAATACAAAATTGCCATAATAATTATTCCAAAAAACATTCTAAATATTACCTAATTAAATAAGATAGTTAATTGTTATTTTTGGCTCTTTTTTTCGCAATTAATTGAGTGAGGGAATCAACCATTGTATCTGAAGCATTAAAAATTTCGTTATTTTTAAACTCATGTGAAATATTTTTTTCTGGATTAGTTTTATCCTCAATGACTATTCCTTCATCAGGCGAATTATTTTTTATATATATTAAGAGTAACCACTCATCATCTAAAGACTCATCCCATTTAACAAAAATTTCTCCAGTTTCAAATCTTCTATCAATACATCTCAAAATAGACATATGTCTCGTTATATATTTTTTATTTAATTGAAACACTAAACTACTGGCGCTTCGATAAAAACTTTCAAGTGCAAATTCTACTTTTTGTCTAGCTAAAGTATATTCTTTTTCTTTTTGTAATAATTCATCTCTATTCTCATCTCCTTGAATTTTAACTCCCAGAGCCTCAACTCTTTCTCTAATTTTTTGATCCCTAATTATTCGATATTTTTCTCTTAATTTTTCTATTCTTTGTTGAAGTCCTGCATAATCATCTCTTTTTTCTTTGAGTGATATTTTCTCAAGTTTTTCTAATTCTTTAACTTCTCTAACTCTAAATTTTTCAATTTGTTTTTCTAATCTTAATTGTTTTAAAAATTGTTTTTGTTTTTCAGCTTGCTCAATTCTAAGTAATGCTTGTTCTTTTCTTAAGAACAATTTTATATCTTTTGCTCTTTGTTTTTCTAATTTGATTTCCTCTTTTAAAGTTTGTTCTTTTAGCCTGACTTTTATTTCCTCTTCTTTTTGTTTTTGATTTTGGATTTTTATTTTTTCTTGTCTTGCTCTTTCTATCTTTTCTAATTTAAGCCTTCGACTCTCATCTTTTTTTAATGATTTATACTGGCCAATCGTATTGGCAATTTTATCAAAAAATGATTGTATATATTTTTCAAAACTAAAATTTATTTTAAAATTTATCTCAGGCTTTAAGGAATTTTGAAAATTAATTATTTTTAAAATAAAATTTTCTTTCTTTTGTTTTGATTTTCTTAAGACTTTTTTAATTTTTTTTGGTGCTCTAATCTTTTTGGGTTTAAATTTTGAATGAGTTTTTTTTATTTTTTTTTGAGTCTTTTTTAATTTTTTTATCCTTTTATTCTTAACTGTTTTCTTAATTTTTTTTGAATTTTTTTTAACTTTCTTTTTTGTTTTTTTCATTATAAAGGATCTTTATTTCTATCAATTATTTATTGATAAATATAGTCTCTTGTAACTGGTGTTGACCTGAAATTTTTTGTTAATTGAAATTGAAATACAACCTGGTCTCCCCATTTAAATGCCATTTCACATCCAGCTAAATAAAATTCCCACATTCGAAAAAATTTTTCATCAAACATTTGAATAATTTTTTCTTTATTGTTGTTACAATTTTCCTTCCAGTTTCTTAGGGTGTACATATAATGAAGCTTTAAAACCTCCATGTCAGATACTATTAAACCTGATTTTTCAATAGGTTTACTTACCTCGCTCAAACTTGGAGTATACCCTCCTGGAAATATATATTTTGTTATCCAGGGATGAGGATCTCTTGGTGGATTTACTGACCCAATAGTATGTATTAAAGAGACCCCATCATCTTTAAGCAACTTTTCTACCTGCATAAAGAACTTTTTATAAAATTTCCTTCCTACGTGCTCAAACATTCCAACGCTCACTATTCTATCAAATTTTTCATCAAGTTCTCTATAATCAATAAGTTTAAAGTTTACTTGATTTTCTAAGTTAAGCTCTTTTGCTTTTTTGTTGCAATAATTATATTGATTTTCTGACAATGTAATCCCGGTCACCTCACAATTTGCACTCTTAGCAATATCGATAGCTAATGATCCCCATCCACAGCCTATGTCTAATACTTTTTGATTTTCTTTAATATTAAGTTTCTTGATAATATGTTGTATTTTATTGTTTTGAGCTGTTTCTAAAGTATCATTTTCATTTTTAAAATAAGCACAGGAATATTGTCTTTTTGGATCCAAAAATAAATTATACAAATCATCAGAAATATCGTAGTGGTGTGATACATTCATCTTTGACTTTTTTATAAAATTAAAATTTGTTAAATATCTGTAAGTGCCTCTTAGCTTATTAATAAAATAACTAAAATAATTAAGATGACCTCTTCCAAAATTCATCATGGCAAGGTCTAAAAAATCAGTAAGAGTTCCATTTTCGATAACTACTTCTCCATTCATATATGCTTCACCAAAGTATAAATCAGGACTTAATAATAATTTATAATGGAGTTGTTTATTTAAAATTTTAATCTTAATTGGATTGTTACTTTTGGGTGCACCTATAATATAACTTTTTGAATTAGCATCAACCAATATGAAGCCGTCTTTCTTAAAAGCTTTATTTAAGAAACTTGCTAAATACATTTAAGCCGCCATTAATGATTTAATCGAAAAATTTAATTTTTCTAAGTTATTAATTAACTCATTCTCATCTTGAGAATTTAAAATACTTAAAGGAGGTAAAACATTTTTATAATATTTATTCTTTTTTGCATAATATGTGTGAAGTCCTGATATTAAATTATAATTTTCAAATACTCCTCTCACATCACAAAGTTTTTCATTAACTGTTTGTTCAGTTTGTTTTTGAAAATCTTCATAGACTTTTCTTGCTAATTCTGATGTAACATTACATGTGGCTGTAATAATCCCTGAACATCCTAATTTTAGACCTTTTAATAATTTTGATTCTGATCCAGGTAAAACTGAAAAATTATCTAACTTTAGATTTTCAAAAAGATTGTAAGAACTATCTTTAACTCCAATAACTTGTTTTGGAAATTTTTTTACTAATTTTTCTACACATTCAACACTAAATTTATATCCACATAATTTTTCAAAATTATAAAGAATAATTTCACATTCAGGAATTGCCTCGATTATTTTACTATAAAATTCAATTACCTCATTCTCTCCATATTTATAATATGCAGGAGGCATAATTAAAAATTTTTGAAATTTGAGAGATTTTGCTACTCTCATTAAACTAATTGTTTCTCCTAATGAGTTTAAGCCAGTCCCTATTATATATTTTTCTTTATATTTGCTTGAGATCAAATTATTTAATAAATCAATTTTTTCTGAAACAGGTATAAGTTGAGCCTGTCCTGTACTACCAAATATTGCAACTCCATGACAGCCTTGATCAATAACCATTTCTGCATGTTCAATAGTTTTTGATACATTTAGTGTTAAATCCTCATTTAACACTGATAATGAAGCCGCATAAATGCCGTTAATTTTACTCATAATTAAAATTTATATAAAAATATCGATTAGTAAAGTTTATAAATTAACAATGAAAATATTAGTAATTCAAAACAGAATGGGTATAGGTGATACAGTAATTTTTTTGCCCTATATTCAAGCAATTTCTAAAAAGTTTAATACACCTGTAAGTATACTGGTCAAAAAAAATTCAAAAGCTGATCAATATTTAAATCAAACTAATTATATTGATAAAATTATATTTTTAGAAAGAGATAATCATAAAAAGGAACGGCATGATGGATTAATTGGTAGTTTAAGGCTTATTAAAGATTTAAAAAAATATAATTTTGATAAGATTTTTGTTTTTAATTCATCTCTTCGTTATAATTTAATTGCAAGATTTGCTGGTATCAAAAAGATACATCAATACCCTCTTTTTGAAAAAAAAAATCAGCATATTACTCAACCAGCAATAAAATTAATAAAAAAAAATTTAGACTTAGAGATTAATACAAATCCAGAAATTCAAATTAATGATGATTTAATAGAAGAAGCAATTACAAAATTTAATATAAATAAAAATGATCTTAATATTCTTCTTGCAATTGGAGGATCTGGACCAACAAAAAGAGTTCCAGCAAAAACTTTTTTATCAGTTATTGAGAAAATTGATAATATTAAAAAATGTAAATTTTTTTTAGCAACCGGAAAAGATATAGAGGAGCAAAAAATTTTAAATGAAATTGTAAATTCGAAATTTAAAGATAAATGTTATCCTTTGGATAATATGTCTATATCTGAAACATTGCCAATAATAAAAAACTGTAATATTTCAATTTGTAATGATACAGGTTTTGGTCATTTATCTTCTGCGCTTGGAATAAAAACAATTACTTTAATGACTGATACCCCGTTAATTTATGGTTCATATAGTTCAAACATGTATCCAATAATACCAGACGGTGAAGTAACTGTTGGTCATAAAACCCTTGGAAAAGATAAAATAAATCCTGAGAAAATATTTAATAAATTAATCTCGATTATAAATTAAGAAATATCTTTAAGAACTATTTCTTTAGCTTCATTAACAATTGAAGATAATCTTGCAGTTTCAGGAGAAACATCTGGATGTATTTTTTTTTGAATTTTTATATAAGCCTTATTTACTAATTCTTTATTTGGTTTAGAGTTAATATCTAGATTCAATATTTTATATGCTTCTGATACAGAAATAGTAGATGAATTATTATTTTGAAAATTATTAAAAGAAAACCTTCCTGACCGTCTAAGTGTTTGGATAAGTCTATATAAAGAAAAAATTTGGAAAAAAGACAGTCCCTTAAGCTTAACTAAAGCCAAGCTTAAAAGTGTCAAAGGCAATGTAAGTAAAATTTTTCCACCGATTGCAAATAAAATTGCTAATATTATCAAAATAAATATTGTGAATAATCTTGTGCCTTTTGTCATTTTTTTCGCTGGAATATTTGCCCACCATTTCAATAAAAAATAGAAAATGGCCAAAATTAATAGTGTATAAATTATTATATTCATATATTTCCCTAAAATAATGAAATTACCATATCTTAAAAAAAAACCAGAGATAAAATCTTGTCACAATATAGAGTGGGAGGACAATTATAGCTGGATACATCAAAAAAATATTTTAGAAGTTTTAAAAGATAAAACAAAATTAGACCCTGAAGTAAAAAAATATTTAGATGAAGAAAATTCTTACGCAGAATATCACTTAAAAGATACGAAAATTTTACAAAAAAAACTATTTGATGAAATTAAAGGAAGAATAAAATTAGACGACGAGTCTCTACCATATAAAGATCATACATATGAATATTGGACAAAAACTACAGCAGCAGGAAATTACTCGATTAAACTTAGAAAAAAAATAGATGGTAGTGAAGTTGAGGAAATTTGGAATGGTGATGATGAAAAGAAAAAAATAGATACCGAATATTTCGGAGTTGGAGATCTAGAGGTAAGCAATAATGACAAGTATCTAGGTTATTCATTAGATATTAAAGGATCAGAATATTACACAATTTTCATAAGAGATATTGCAACTAAAGAGATTATCACCAAAGAAATTAAAGAAACTTCTGGTGGTATTACTTTTAGCTTAGATGATAAATATTTTTATTATTCAAAGCTTGATGAAAATCATCGTGCCAGAAAAATTTATAGGCATGAAATTGGAAATTTTAAAGATGAAGATGAATTAATATTTGAAGAAAAAAGTGAAGCTTTTACCGTAAGCATTGGTTTAAGTTCAGATGAAAAGTATTATTTTATTAATACCTCTGATCATAATACTTCTGAACAATACTATTTTAGTATTGATGAGAAAAAACCTCTACCAAAGTTAATCATGAAGCGCGAAAGAGGAATATTATACTCAGTAAATTCTTGGGATAGTAAATTTTATAACCATACAAACAAAGATGCTGAAGATTTCAAAATTGATATTTCAAACAGTTTAGTTGATCAGAATTGGGTACCATACATACTTCCAAAAAATGAGGTCTTAATTGGGGGACTTACTTTTTTAAATAATTGGATTATTCGAAGTGAAACTTCTAATGCACTAGATAAATTATTTGTTAAAAATGTATCTTCAGGAATAGAAGAAGAATTAATATTCTCTGATGAAAAAATTTATGTTCCTGGTGTTTCTTTAACTAAAAAAGATAGAAACACTGATTATGTTTATCTAGGATATTCATCCCCAAAAACACCCTCGAGAGTTTATTTATATAATTTATCAACTAAATCAAAAAAACTTGTAAAAGAACAAGAAATACCTTCAGGCCATAATCCAGACGAATTTATTGTTGAGAGAATAGAATTTAAATCTCATGATGGAAGACTGGTACCATTAACAATTACTAGACATAAAAAAACTAAAATTGATGGTTCAGCAAATTTGTTACTCTATGGATATGGTTCGTATGGAAACTCAATGAGTCCTAATTTTTCTTCAACAAAACTAAGTTTAATTAATCGAGATATTATTTGGGCTACTGCACATATTAGAGGTGGAATGGAAAAAGGGATGAAGTGGTGGAAAGAAGGAAAATTAACAAATAAAAAAAATACATTTGAAGATTACGTTTATGCTGCAAAATATTTAATCGATAATAAGTACTCTTCAAAAGGTAAATTAATTGGCATGGGAGGCTCTGCTGGAGGTTTATTGATGGGAGCAGCTGTAAATCGAGCACCAGAACTCTTTTTAGGTATCATAATGGCAGTACCGTTTGTAGACTCTTTAACAACAAATCTTGATCATTCTTTACCTTTAACAGTTGGAGAATTTGATGAATTTGGAAATGCAAAAGATAACAAAGAACATTTTGATTATATATTTTCATATGCCCCTTATAACAATATTAAGAAAATGGATTATCCACATATGTTAATTACAACTAGTTTAAGTGACAATAGAGTTTTGTTTGATGAGCCTGCAAAATTTACTGCAAAATTAAGAGAATATAAAACTGATAATAATTTACTTCTTTTAAAAACAGAGATGAATGCAGGTCATGGAGGAAAATCTGGTAGAGATGGTGCTATAGAAGAGATTGCAATTGACTATGCTTTTGCTTTAAAGATAACAAAAAAAATTTAGCAACATAGTCTTGAAAAATTTCAAATAAATCCCATATAAACAATGTTAGTCGCCTAATGGGGCTTACATAAAATAAACTTGCTTAAAAAAAAGGAGGATATTATGACAAGTAAGGATCTATCTATATTTAACTCACTAAGACCCTTTTCAATTGGATTTGACGATATGTTTGACCAATTTGAAAGTATGTTGGGAAATGGAAATTTGACAATGCAGTCAAATTACCCCCCATACAACATCAGAAAAACTGGTAAAGACAACTACGCTATAGAAGTTGCACTAGCTGGCTTTAACAAAAATGATGTTGAGGTTGAGTTTGAAGATAATTTATTAACTGTAAGAACTAAACAAGTTAATAAATCTGAAAACAGTGATGTTAATGGAGAAATTATTCATAAAGGTATTTCTCAAAGACAGTTTGCAAGATCATTCACTATTGCTGACGATGTAAAAGTCAACGGTGCTGAACTTAAAGATGGTCTTTTAACAATACCTTGTGAGAGAATAATTCCAGAACATAAAAAAAAGAAACTTATTGAAATTAAATAAGTATTAAACCTTGCTTGTGGGGATTTCTCCCCACAAGTGAAAAATTAATTATTTTTTTGCCATTACAGCATTTAGAACAAATGCTAATAGTCCAGCAGGTATAAGTCCGGTCGTTAAAAGTAGTTTTAAACTTATTCCAAAATCTGGAATATTTTTAACGAAGTCTGGTAATAATGACATTCCAATACCAAAAGATAAAGAAAGAGCTAGGATCAATAAATTTCTTTGATCCATTTCTGCTTTGGAAATTAATTTAATCCCAGCAGCCGCTATCATTCCAAACATAATGATCGCCGCTCCACCAATTACAGACTCTGGCATTGCAGCAATTATTCCGCCTAATTTTGGAAACAACCCCATTAATACCAAAATTATTCCGGCAATAGTTCCAACATGTCTACTTATTACACCTGTAAATGCAACTAATCCTGCGTTTTGAGAATAAGATGTATTTGGCATAGCATTAAAAAATGCACCAAATGCTGTTCCAACTCCATCTCCCATTATTCCACCTGATAATTCCTTGTCAGTTGCTTCTCGTTTAGCACCACCCATTGTCGTAGCACTTATGTCTCCTATTGTCTCAATTGTTGTAACAATTGACATAAACAACATTAGAATTATTGCACCTGGAACAAAATCAATTCCATATTGAAGAGGCATTGGAAGTGCAAACCACGATGCGGACTCAATTTTGCCGTAGTTGACCATTCCTAGCGCCATAGCAACTATAAACCCAGCTACTATTCCAATTAAAATTGAAGCTGAAGAAGCCATCCCTTTACCTTTAATATTAAAACCAATAGCAACTATAAAAACAGTAAAGGCAACAGTTAAATGATTTGCATTTGCAAAAATTTCAGGCTTGTTGTTCATTAACCATCCACCTCCACCAGCATACATGAACCCAACTTTAAGTAGACTAAATCCTATCATTAACACGACTATTCCTGTGACTAATGGTGGAAAAAGATGCCTTATAGGTTTTAAAACTTTTCCAATAAAAATTTGAAAAATTCCTCCAATAAATGCTGCTGTAAATACTGCGCCTAAACCTGCAGCTTTAAATGGTAGCATGATTGGTATAAATGCAAAACTTGTACCTTGAATTATTGGCAGTCTTGCACCAATATCCTTATATCCAACTGTTTGAATAATTGTTGCTACTCCTGCTACAAACAAAGCCATTTGAATCAAAAATATTTTTTCTTCAGGCGTTTGACCAAAAACTCCAGCCACAATAATAGGAACAGTTATATTGCCAGCAAACATTGCTAGCACGTGCTGAATTCCTAAAGGTATGGATTTATTTAATGGAAGTTTCCTGTCTGGACTGCTTGTAGAGCCCATTTGTGTTTTACTTGAAGCCATTTAACCTCCGTAGTTATCGTTATCTTAAATAACGTTATATTATTGGTTATGAATTAATAGAAAAAAACTATTAAGTTCAGAATTCCTAATATTTTAGATAGTTAAAAAACCTATTATGAACAGATTGAATTTTAATTGTGAAAAAAAATCTAATTTACTACTCTCACTATAATTAGGTTTTAAAAGCAGCCGTTAGACACAAAACCTATAACTATGTTCTCTGAATTTATTTCAAACCTCCTTTCACAAGGTACAAGATATTTTTTACTATTGTAAATTAGCTCATAATTTCCTTGAGCATTTTTGAAATCTTCATCTGGTTTTCCTAGCTCCATTTGAAGTTCACTTGAAGATTTTCCAAGGAACTTGCTTAATTTTTCATTTTCTTTTTCAACGATAGCATCTGTTTTTTCTTTAACTGTTTGACATCCTGAAAAAAAAATAATGATAATTAAAAGGCTTATTGATGACTTTAATTTAGACATGGTTCAAATTAACATTTTTTTGTTGCACAAATTATTAACTTTCTAGTTGTATAAATAATTTATTTGTTATTACAATTAAGTTTAATTGTAGTAACAATTGTGTTCTTTATTTGATGGTTCAAGCATATGGATGAAAAAACCTTAGAAAAATTACTAAATATATTTTTAAATAAAGTTTTGCCCCTTACTGAAAAAGGTGTTGCAAAAGGTAATAAAATATTTGGGGCCGCTATAATTAAAAAAGATGATTTATCACTTGTGATAGCTGGAACAAATAATGAAATAGAAAATCCCTTATGGCATGGAGAAATGCAAGTTATTAAGAAATTTTATGAGTTAAATTCAGAAAAAAGACCAAATGAAAAAGACTGTATGTTCTTAAGCTCACATGAGCCATGTAGCATGTGCTTAAGTGCAATCACATTTTCTGGATTTGATAATTTTTATTATCTTTTTCCCTATTCAGTTACAAATAATGAATTTAATATTCCCCATGATTTAAATATACTGAAAGAGGTTTTTAAAATTACTGATGGAGAATATAATAAAGAAAATTCATATTGGAGAAGTCAAAGCATAAATATGCTTATTGAAAGTTTATCTCATAAGAAAAAAGAAAAAATTTTAAAACAGTTAGATGAAATTAAAAAAAAATATCAAGCTCTATCAAATGAATATCAGGAAAACAAAAGTGAAAATTCCATACCATTAAAATAGTAATGAATACAAATCTTAAAATTTCAAATGTAACAAAAATATATCCTGGGTGTGTTGCAAACGATAATGTTTCACTGGAGTTTAATAGTGGTAAAATTTATGCACTACTTGGTGAAAATGGTGCAGGTAAATCTACATTAGTTAAAATTTTATCTGGAGTAATTAAGCCAAATGAGGGTGAAATATTTTTAAACAAAAATATTTTAAAACTAAATTCTCCTTTAGATGCAAAAAAAAATGATATTGGCATGGTTTTTCAACACTTTAATCTTTTTGAAACATTGTCTGTATTCGAAAATCTAATTATTGACTCAAATGAAACAAAGGAAGTGTTGAGAGAAAAAATTGATTCAATTATGAAAAAATATAATTTTTTAATAAATCTTGATGTTCCTGTATTAAATCTTTCAGCAGGACAAAAACAAAAAGTAGAAATAATTAGATGTTTAATAAGAAATCCTAAAGTGCTTATAATGGATGAGCCTACTTCTGTATTAACAGAGCAAGAGACTAGCGAATTATTTTTATCTTTAAAGAAATTTTCGGAAGAGGGAATTTTAATTATTTATATTACTCACAAACTTAAAGAAGTAATGCAACTATGTGATGAAGTTGCTGTAATGAGGAAAGGGAAATTAGTTTCTGTAAGCGAAATAAAAAGTGAAAATATCGAGTCACTTGCAAAAAAAATGGTGGGTCAAAATTTAAAAACAATTAAGAAAAAAAAATTAGAAACATCAGCAGATCAATTAATTAAGATCACCAATCTTAATTTTATTAGCGAAGATCCTTTTGAAACTAATTTAAATAATATTAATTTTTCTGTTAATAGAGGTGAGTGTTTGGGAATTGCCGGTATATCAGGAAATGGTCAAAGCGAATTATTTCAAATTTTAAGTGGAGAAATTATTTCAGATAAGAGCTCTATAGAATTCAATAAAAATTATATTGGAGATCTAAATCCTCAAGAGAGAAGAGAATACTTAATGGCCTTTTCCCCAGAAGATAGGCTTGAACAAGCTGCAATTCCACAAATGAAAATTTTTGAAAATGTTGCTTTAAACAATTTCAAATCATCAAATTTTTTTAACAATGGTTTAATAAATGAAAGCAAGATTAAAGAACATGCAAAAAAAATTATATCTGATTTCAATGTTAATACAGATAATATTGAATTAAAAAGCCAATTTTTATCTGGTGGAAATTTACAAAAACTTATTATCGGTAGAGAATTAATTACATCCCCTGACTTATTAATTTGTTTCAATCCAACGTGGGGCCTAGATGTCGGAGCTATAAATTACATTCATGAAACACTAATTAAAATTAATGAACAAAATAAATCGATAATATTGATCTCTACAGATACTGACGAATTACTTAAACTAAGTGATAAAATTTCAGTAATACATAAAGGAGAGTTATCAAAAATAATGAGTGCCGAGGAAGTTACTTCTGAAAAACTTGGAGTGCTAATGGGAGGAGGAGAAATTGATTAAGATCGTAAAAAGAGATCAACCCTCAAGAACAATATTTTTTCTTACACCAGTTTTAGCAATAATTCTCACGCTATTTGCAGGTGGTTTAATTTTTTATATTTTAGGTTTTAAACCTTTTGAAGCTCTTAAGTTTTTTTTCATAGTTCCAATTGCAGATATGTATGGTTTCAGTGAATTACTTTTAAAAGCAACTCCTCTGTGCCTAATAGCTATAGGATTATCTTTTTGTTTTAAAAGTAATAATTGGAACATTGGGGCGGAAGGTCAATTAACTTTTGGAGCTATAGTGTCAGGAGGTGTGGCTTTACTTTTTTATAACCAAGAAGGTTTTTATATTCTTCCAATAGTAATACTAGCTGGTGCAATTGGAGGAATGCTTTACGCATCAATACCTGCAATCTTAAAAACTTATTTTAATACTAATGAAATTTTGGTTAGTCTTATGTTAGTTTATGTTTCAAAATTAATTTTGGATTACCTTGTTGTTGGACCATGGAGTAATCCAGAAGGTTTTAATTTTCCAGAAACTAGACAATTTAGTGAGTCTGCAAGACTTCCTATCTTATTTGAAGGATTAAGAATTCATGCTGGTATTTTTTTAGCTTTAGCTGCTGTTGTTGTAAGCTGGTTTATTTTTTACAAAACTTATTTGGGTTTCCAAATGAAGGTTTCTGGATTTAGTTTGAAAACAGCAAAATATGCTGGGTACAAAGGAAAGAAAATGATCATTCTAGTATTTTTAATTAGTGGCGCTTGTGCTGGTCTAGCTGGAGTTGGAGAAATAACTGGACCAATCGGTCAACTTCACAGAGAAGTATCTCCAGATTACGGATTTACTGCAATAATAGTTGCATTTTTAGGACGTTTACATCCAGTTGGAATAATTTTTGCATCATTAATTGTAGCAATTACTTATTTGGGAGCAGAAACAGCTCAAATATTTATGCAAATTCCAAAATACACAGGCCAAGTATTTCAAGGAATGATTTTATTTTTTCTTCTAGCTTCAGATTATTTACTTTTTTTTAAAATTAAATTTAAAGGTTCAAAAAAATGATGATTGACATAAATTTCGTTGGACTAATAATCACATCAATCATGGCTTCTGCTGTACCTTTAATTTTAGCGTCTTGTGGTGAGCTTATTACCGAAAGATCTGGAGTTCTAAATTTAGGTGTTGAAGGAATGATGATAATTGGTGCTATATCTGGTTTTGCTTTAATGACAGTAACAGGAAGTTTATTTATTGCGGTTATTGGTGCAATGTTAGCTGGAATTTTAATTTCTACTATTTTTGCATTCCTAACCCAAACTTTAATAACAAATCATGTGGCTACAGGCCTAGCATTAACTATATTTGGAATAGGAATATCCGCAATGATAGGAAAAAACTTTGTTGGTATTCCTGGTAAGGAGTTCCCTGTTTTATTTGAAAGTTTAAAAGAAACAATACCCTTTTTAAGTCCAATATTATTTGGTCACTCAATTGTATTTTATTTTGCTTTCGCTTTACCTTTTATTACTAATTATTTTTTAAAAAAAACGAAAATAGGATTAATTATTAGAGCTGTAGGAGATTCTCCAGTATCGGCATCTAACCAAGGTATAAATGTTAAATTAGTTCGTTATTCATGCATACTTTATGGTGGAGCAATGTGTGGACTTGCTGGCGCCTATTTGTCAATGATCTACACTCCACAGTGGATAGAAAATATGACGGGTGGCAGAGGTTGGATAGCATTGGCATTAGTTGTATTTTCTACATGGAACCCAATTAAAATTTTAATCGGTGCAATGATTTTTGGTGGATTAACAATAATTCAATTTCATATGCAAGCAGTAGGTGTAAGAATCCCTGTACAATTTTTAACTGCTCTACCCTATATAGTTACTATAGTGGTATTGGTTGTAATTTCACGTGATAGTAGAAAAATAAGACTAAGTACACCAAGTTCATTGGGTAAATCATTTTATAAAGACAATTAATTCTAAAATAATTATTTTTTTTTGGATAATTTAATTTAAGCTTAAGATATTAAAAATTAAACAGGGGAAATAAATTTATGCATAAAATATTTATTCGTTCTTTCGTCTCTTCTCTAGTTTTTTTGTTTACATTAACTGTAGCTGCTGTTGCAAAAGATGTTAAAGCAGCATTTGTTTATATTGGTCCAACTGGTGACCATGGATGGACATATCAGCATGATGTAGGAAGAAAAGCTGTAGAAGCTGCCGGATATAAAACTACATATGTGGAAGGTGTTCCAGAAAGTGCTGATGCTGAGAGAGTTCTAAGACAATTAGCTAATTCTGGCCACGATGTTATTTTTACAACTAGTTTTGGATACATGAATCCAACTAACAAAGTTGCAAAAGAGTTTCCAAACGTAAAATTTGAACATGCTACTGGATATAAAAGAGAACATCCAAATGTTTCAACATACGCAGCTAGATTCTACGAGGGTAGAGCTATCTTGGGAACAATCGCTGGATCGATGACAAAATCTAATGTCATTGGTTACGTAGCATCTTTTCCAATTCCAGAAGTAATAAGAGGAATTAATTCATTTACTTTAGCAGCTCAAAAAGTAAATCCAAATATCAAAACAAAAATTGTTTGGGCTTTTACTTGGTATGACCCAGGTAAAGAATCTGAAGCAGCTAAAGCTTTAATTGATCAAGGTGCTGATATAATTGCTCAACACACTGATAGTACTGCAATTGTTCAGATTGCTGAAAAAGCAGGTGTTTACGCATTTGGTCAAGCTAGTGATATGGATAAATTCGCTCCTAAAGCAGTATTGACTTCAGTTGAGAATAACTGGGGACCTTACTACGTTGAAAGAGTTAAAGCTGTAGCAAATGGAACATGGAATCAAAAAGACACATGGCATGGTATCGGTGATGGTATGGTAGTTATATCTGATCTTGACTCTGCTATTCCTAGTGATGTGCGAGCTAAGGTTAATCAACTCGAAAAAGATTTAGCATCAGGTAAAGTTCATGCTTTTACTGGACCTATTTATGACCAAAAAGGTAATTTAATGGTCGCTGATGGTAAAACTGCTGATGATGGAATGCTTGCAGGAATGATGACTTATGTAAAAGGTGTTGAGGGCGATATACCTAATTAAGTTTACAAATTATAAAAATTTAAAAGGCCGGTTTTTTTACTGGCCTTTTTTATACTTGATGTTTTTTTTTTATTTGTTCAATTCTTAATTCTTCATAGATTTCAAAAGGTTGTACAATCCAAGGATTATCAGGAAGCTTGTTTGCACAAAAATCTGGTTCAAAAGTTGATTTCTTTTTTTTGAATAATGTTGCGGTTTTAATTTCTTCTATTTTATCTTTTATTGGATCATATTTTTTTAACCAATCTATGCTTTTATTAAATGTAATCCCTGTATCAGATAAATCATCACACAAAAGAATTCTACCTCCCATGCTTGGTGCGATTGAACTCATTTCTCTAGAAAAAACAATCTCACCCTGTTCATCCTCTACTCCTTTACCACTATAGGACTCAACAGCAAGATAAGCACATTTTAGTTTAAATATCCTACTTAACACGTCAATCATTGGTGCTGCTCCACGCATAATACCAATTAATATTGTTGGCCTATATCCGCTATCATGAATTTGAATTGCCAATTTCTCTACATTCTTATTGTATTCGTCCCAGCTTATAATTAATTTTTCAGTCATAATTTTTAATATTTTATTATTTAAATAATAAAACTAAAACTGCAAGAACGATAAGTGCTATTATTGAAGAAATTAAAATATACAACCTGTGAATGTTTCTTCCTCTTAAATTAAAATAATGTCTCGCCACTCCAGAAATAATTGCTAACGCACATAATATTAACCAGTTATATTGGTGATAAACTAAGAAACTTGAATGTCCAGAAAGCATTATAAACAAAACTAAAAAAGTGGAATAATTATTATGAATTGATCTTTGTTTAGCTGCTAATGAAAGGCTCATATCAAATTTTTCACCTCTTTCGCTACTACTAATTATGTTCATTTGATTAGGTATAATTACTGTGAAAACATTGCCAAACATATTAGTACCTATAATCAATCCAACACTTAAAATTGCAAATTTTGGTCCAAATAACTTAGTTAGACCAAAAGAAACAGCTGCTAGTAAAATGATTGCTGTAGAAATAAATAATATATTATTTTCAATCAATTTCGATTTACACAATAGATCATAAATAAACCAAAAAACAATTAATGATAAAAGCGAGATAATAACGGCATAACTAGGAGGCATTAACAAAACACGTTTATCAACCATCAATACACCAGCGTTATAATAATAAATTACGACTAAGAGCAACATTCCCGTAACAAAAGTTAAATAACTCTGCCATTTAAAGATTACCAATCTATTTAAATAATCCTGAGGTGGTGAGGTTTTTAACCTTGAAAGTTTATAAAAAAAACCAGAATGCATCAGATATCCTTCACCATCGATATCATCACTTGTTATATTTTTATTTAAATTATTATCTAAGTAATTAAATAAAAAACTATTACCTACCCATAATATTGCGAATAATACATGCCCCCATCGCAGAATGACTTCTAACCATTTTATTGTATAAGGTAAAAATTCCATCAATATTTTATTTTATCTACTTTTTTATCCCAAATTTCAAATGCTTTTACAGCTTCATCTCTAAGCATTTGTACCATTTTAATTTTCCTATCATCAATTTTTTTTGGAATCTCTTCATAAATAAACGAGTCATCGAAATCTATATTTTTTGCATCTTCTCTTGTGTTTGCATAATATATTTTATCTAATCTTGACCAATAAATTGCTGAAAGACACATCGGACAAGGTTCACAAGATGTATAAATCTCACATCCAGAAAGATCAAAAGTATTTAAATTTTTACAGGCTTCTCGAATTGCTACTATTTCTCCATGAGCAGTTGGATCATTTGAAGAAGTAACTTTATTTGAACCCTCTGCAATAATCTTATTATCTTTAACTATAACACTCCCGAAGGGACCACCAATAGTATTCGCACTATTTATTGAAAGTTCAATGGCTTTTGCCATAAATTTTTTTTTATCTTCCATGTTAATTTTTTATTTTATTTTTAATTTTGTTAATACTCATTAAAATTCTTTCAGGGGTTGCGGGTGCATTAAGTTCTGGTGCAAACTGATAATTTCCAATTGAAGCAACTGCATCTTTAATTGCATAAAAAACACTCATGGCTAGCATCAAAGGGGGTTCACCAGTTGTTTTTGCTTTATTAACAACTTTTTCTTTATTTAATCCCTCCTTAAAAATTTCTACATTAAATTTTTTTGGAATATCACTTACTGCAGGTATTTTATAAGTTGATGGAGAAAAAGTTGTAATCTGACCATCTGATTTCCACTTCAATTCCTCTATTGTTAGCCAACCTTGTCCTTGCACAAAACCACCCTCTATCTGACCTAGTTCTAGCGCTGGATTTATTGGTTTTCCTGCGTCATGTAAAATATCCACTCTTTCCAGTATATTTTCACCCGTCAATGTATCTATAGTTACTTCCGAAACAGCTGCACCATAACAAAAGTAATAAAAAGGTCTTCCCCTAAATTTTTTTTTATCAAAATTAATTTTTGGTGTTGAGTAAAAACCTGATGATGAAAGAGAAATTCTATTTAAATATGCCTCTTGAATTATGCTTTTAAATTCAAATTGTCTATTTCCAAATATTATATATTGATCTTTATAAACTGCCTCTTGATTATAGATCTTATATTTTTTCTTAATAAATTTTTCTAAATTTAATTTAATTTTTGCTACTGCATTTAATGCTGCAGCTCCATTAAGATCTGTAGTTGATGAAGCAGCACTAGCTGAAGTATTTGGAACCTTGGCTGTATTTGTTGATGAAATATGAACTAAACTATAGGGTAATCCTAAAGAATTTGCTACTAATTGAGCAATCTTTGTATGAGTACCCTGACCCATTTCAATACCTCCGTGATTTAAATACACACTGCCATCAGTGTAAATATGAACTAGTGCTCCAGCTTGATTTAAATGAATTGTTGTAAAAGAAATACCAAATTTTAACGGTGTAATAGCTATACCCTTCTTTTTAAATTTATTTTTTTCATTAAATTTTCTTATATCTGAATATCTTTTCTTATAATTAGATTTATTTTCTAAATTTTTAAATATTTCGTTAATAACGTTATCTTCAATAGTCATCCCATAATGAGTTACATTTCGTTTATCTTTTTGATAAAAATTTTTCTTTCTGACTTCAATAGGATCTTTTTTTAAATACCTTGATATATTATCTATAATATTTTCTATAGCCATCATCCCTTGATTTCCACCAAAGCCTCTGAATGCAGTCGAAGTTGGAATATTTGTCTTGCATAAATTATTTGTTACCTCAATATCTGAAATATAATATGCATTATCTATATGAAGCAAAGCTCTCTCATTTATTGCAGCTGATAAATCAGGTGACATTCCACAATTTGAGGATAAGTTTATTTTTAATCCTTCAATAATTCCTTCATCATTAAAACCAACTTCATATTCAGATAAAAATTCGTGTCTTTTACCAGTCAATATTATATCATCATCTCTATCTAATCTTAGTTTGACTGGCTGTCCTGATTTTTTTGCCAACAACGCACAAATACACGCTGTCATAAAATTTGTTTCCTTTCCCCCAAACCCACCTCCAATTCTTCTCACTTCAACATTAATTGAATTACTTTTTTGATTAAACATTTTTGCAATTAATTGTTGTGTTTCTGATGGATGTTGCGTTGAACTATAGACTAAAAAATTATCATCTTCTTTAGGAACAACAAAAGCTGCTTGACCCTCTAAATAAAAGTGCTCTTGGCTTCCAGTTGTAAAATTTCCTTTTAAATTGTTTTTTGAATTTTTTATTTTTTTAGAAGGATTACCTTTTTTAACTTTTCTAGGTTTAAATAAAAATTGCTTCTTATTTAAAGCTTCTTTTATTGTGATAACTGGGTTTAAATCTTTATAGTTAACTTTGGCTTTTAATACTGCCTTTCTAGCAAGTTCTGTAGTTGTAGCAGCTACAGCAAATAATGGCTGACCAAAAAACTCTATTTTTTTTTTTGGAAAAATTGGATCACCTTCAAAAACTGGACCTACATCATTTCTGCCTGGGATATCACTTTGAGTAACTACTGATATCACTCCTTCACTTTTTTTTACTTCAGTGAGGTCTATATTTTTGATTATTGCATGGGCTTTTTTGCTTAAACCAATAGCGCCGTAAATTGTATTTTTTGGCTCATTAATATCATCAGTGTACTCAGCATATCCACTCACATGTTTATAAGCACTATCATGTGGTCTTATTTCCTCAATGTAGTTCTCTTTGCTCATTTAATTTACTCTTGATAACTTATTAGAATTTATTTCTACAAAACATTTCATTAATAAATTTTTTGCTATCTCTAGTCTGTATTCTTTACTAGCTCTCATGTCTCCAATAGGACTTAAATCTTTTTCTAAATATTTTTTTGCTTGATCAAAAGTATTGATGGTAAGAGGCTTATTTTTAAGAATTTTTTCGCATGCTTTAGCTCTTTTTGGTACAGCTGCCATACCTCCATATGCAATATAAACCTCTTTAATTTTATTATTATTAATCTCAAAATTAAAAGATCCACAAACAGATGAAATATCATCATCAAATCTTTTTGAGATCTTAAATGCCTTAAAAATATTTTTCTTAAATAATGGTATTTTTATTGAGTATATAAATTCATTCTTTTTTAATTTAGTTTTTCTGTAATCAAGGAAAAAATTATTTAAAGGTAATACTTTTTTTTTATTAAAACTTTCAATTAAAACTTCTGCATTTAAAGATAATAGAATTGGCAGTGAGTCACCGATTGGAGATGCTGTTGCAATATTACCGCCAATAGTTCCAACATTTCGAATTTGAACAGAGCCATATCTTTTTAGAACCAAATAAAAATCTGGATAATATTTTTTAATTTCTTTTTCAAATTTTATTAGAGGTGTAGAAGAACCAACTTCTAAATAATTTTTGCTTACTTTGATAAAATCTAATTCATTAATTTCTTTTAAATCAATTATAAATGGAATTTCTTTTCTTTCTTTTGTAACTTTTAAAGATAAGTCAGTTCCGCCAGCAAGAAAACTAAAATTAGAATGTTTTTTAATTATACCTTTTAAATCTTTAATATTTTTTGGTGAAAAATAA
Source organism: uncultured Pelagibacteraceae bacterium (assembly GCA_902560225.1). Classification (GTDB taxonomy): domain Bacteria; phylum Pseudomonadota; class Alphaproteobacteria; order Pelagibacterales; family Pelagibacteraceae; genus Pelagibacter. The sequence goes on along the minus strand of CACEKT010000010.1, from coordinate 1,588 downwards.
ATTTTATCATCTTTTTTAATATAAATATTTTTTGGTTTAATTTTTTTTAATTGCTTAATAACTTTATTTTTATTTTTAGAAAATTGATCATTCTTGTTTATCTTATTCAAACTTCTAGCAGCATCAATTATAGGTCTATAGCCAGTACAACGACATAAATTACCCGATATAGAATCTGTTATTAATTCATCATTAAGACTTTTATTATTTTTAAACATTGAAAATAAAGACATAACAAATCCTGGCGTACAGAAACCACATTGAGAACCATGAAATTTTACCATAGCATCTTGTACTGGGTGAAGTTTTCCATTTTGAGAAACTAAATCTTCAACAATTATAAGTTGCTTACCATTCAATGATGGGACAAATGAAATACAAGAATTAATTGCTTTATATATAATTTTATTATCGACTAATTCGCCCAAAACAATTGTACATGCACCACAACCACCCTCCGAACATCCCTCTTTAGTTCCAGTCTTTTTTAATTCAGTTCTAATATAATTAAGTAATGTTTGATTGGGATCGGGATTTTTGATTACTATAAGCTTATCATTTAATAAGAATTTAACAGAATTCGATATCACTTAACTGCCTCTATAAGTAGAATAACTCCAAGGTGAAACAAGTAAAGGAACATGGTAATGCTGCGAGGGATCTGAAATACCAAATCTGACAACAACCTCATCCAAGAATGGTACATCACTAGCTGAGGATGTGTTTTTAAAATAATCACCAATATGAAAAACTAATTCATATTTACCCTTAACAAAAATATCTCCCTCTGCTAACGGAGAGTTGGCTCTGCCGTCATCATTGAGTTTTGTTGATATTAATTTTTTTCGTTCTGAATTATTAATATAAAACAACTCAACTAATATACCTTTGCCAGGATTACCAGAATATACATCTAAAACATGAGTTGTGAGCTTTGTCATAAAATTATAGTATCATTTAATTTCAAAATTAAATTATTTAAAGTTATATGAGAACAATAGATAACATTAACGATCTTAACAAGTCTGATTTTTTGTCTGTATTTGGTAATGTTTTTGAAAAAACTGAATCAGTTGCTGTGGAAGCTTTTGAGTCTAAACCATTTAAAAACTTCGAAGATATTGTGTTTAAAATGCTTGATATATATGAAAATTACGAAAAAAATAAAATTTTTGAGATTTTAAATGCACATCCAGAACTTGCTGTAGCAAAAAAAATGACTTCAGAATCTATATCTGAACAAGCTTCTGCAAAATTAAACCAATGTTCTAATGATGAATATGAAGAATTTAAAAAATTAAATTCAGAATATAAAAAAAAATTTAATTTTCCGTTTATAATTGCCGTAAAAGGTAAAGATAAAAATGAAATTTTGAATAATTTTAGACAAAGAATTCAAAGTAATGTAGAAAGTGAATTCCTTGAAGCAAAAAAACAAGTTAAAAAAATCGCAACCTTTCGTTTGAATGAAATAAATAAAGAATGAAAAAATTTATAAGTGCAAAAATGATTAACTTAGCAGATCCAAGAATTGGATCAAAAATTATATTTAAAACTGACGATTTTTTTGCAGCTGCTCATAGAATAT
>CACEKT010000009.1 GCA_902560225.1 uncultured Pelagibacteraceae bacterium | reverse complement strand
TGGATTAGAACCGAGATATATAGATATGGTTTTTGAAATTTTAAGAGATCTTCAACAAAATGAAAAAAAAACAATCATCTTAGTTGAGCAAAATGCAAAAAAAGGATTAGAATTTTCAGATATAGGATACGTTTTGGTATCGGGACAAACTGCAATTGCTGGTAAAGGAGACGATTTACTTCAAAATCCTGACGTTGGTAGACTGTTCCTAGGCGGATAATGATCAATAAAAGTTTTTTTTTTAAAGGATATAAATCTATTTTTACTCATGACAGTCCAGCGATAGCTCTTACTTGTTGCTTTATAGCCATTGGTGCTCTTTTTAAAAATTTAGGTTTCAATATTCAAGAAAGTATTTTTTCAACTGTTTTAACTTATGCTTTACCGGGTTCATTGGTGATGGCTGAGTCTATGTTAATTGGAGCTTCTTTATTAAATATTTTTTTAGCTGTTTGGTTCGTTAATGCACGACTTTATCCTATGGCCGTGTCTTTGTTTCCTTTAATGATGCACAAAAGTCAACCTAAGTGGAAATATTATTTTTCTTGTCATTTTATTGCTGTTTCTGCCTGGTTAATCATGAAAAGTAATTATAAAAAAATTCCAAAAGAGCATAGGATTGATTATTGGATTGGTATTGGAAGTGCAACAGTAACTGTATCAGTCATTGGAACAGTTGTAGGTTTTTCATTCTCAGATTATTTAAATAAAGATATGATGATGGGATTAGCAATTCTTAATCCAGTTTATTTTTTATGTATGATGGTTGGAGCATCAAAAACTATACCAGTAACATTATCAGTTTTGCTTGGAATAATGTTGGGACCAATAATCTATTTATTTTCACCTGAATGGTCAATTTTATTGGCAGGTGTAATTGGAGGAACCATAGCTTATTTAGTTGGAGAGCATAGTGTCAGCTAATATTGTTTATGCAATTCTAGTTACATCCCTAGCAACATTTTTGTCTAGGTTTTTGGGCGTTCTTACATCTCAAGGTATAAAAGAAACATCTAAACTTTTTAAGTGGTTTAATTGTTTGGCTTATGCAACTTTAGCAGCATTAATTGCAAGGACTATAATTTTTCCTGCTGGCATTCTAATTGATGCCAGTTATTCCAGTAGACTAATTGTTGTATTATTATCTTTGTTTGTATTTTTTATTTCAAAAAAAAACTTTGTTTATCCAACAATTTTTTCAGCTATTTGTATGGCTATTATTAATAATTATGTTTAATAAAAATTGATTTATAAATTAAGGTAAAATAAAATTTAGAATGTATAAAATTAAAGGTATAGATATTCAAAAACACGATAAATCAAATAGGATTATTAATATTAGTTTAGAGAATGATATTATAAATAAATTAATTTTTCCTTTTAATAAATTTGATTTAACAGCATTAGAACTCAAGCCATTTACAAGATTTACATTAGCTAAAAGTTTAGATGATTTAACAAATAACAAATTAAGTGAATTGATGAATTCAATTATAAGAGATAGATCAACAGGCTGCTTTATAATAGGGCCAAAAAATATAACATCAAAAATTAATGATACATTTTTAGTTAAATTATCAACTGCAATTGCTCATTTGATGGGTGTGCCAAATCATGACTCTATGGCTGGAAAATATTATGCAAGATTTGAGGTTAAACATGAAGATAGTAGTGACTCTTATTTAAGAAAGGCATATAGAAATATGGATCTTCATACTGATGGAACATATGTAAAAGAAGTTACTGACTGGTTAATAATGACCAAGATAGATGAACAAAATGTACTAGGTGGTGAAACTGCAATGTTACATCTTGATGATTGGGAGCATTGTGATGATTTGTTCAATAATCCAGTAGGTAAACAGAATTTTACTTGGGGCTCACCTAAAAGTAAAAATATTGATTATAAAGTTGAACATCCAGTTTTTTCATCAGATGAAAAGGGTAGACCTAAAATTTCATATATAGATCAGTTTCCAGAACCAAAAAATATGGAGCAGGGAAATTTTTTACAAAAGTTATCAGATAGTTTGGAAGAAAGTAAAAATAAAGTTATCACTAAGTTGCCTGTTGGAAGTGCTATTGTTGCGAACAATTACTTTTGGCTACATGGAAGAAAACCATTCAAAGAAAATAAGGATTTAAATAGAGAATTATTGAGAATTAGAGGCTCTTTTTTTGTTAATTAATTCAATATAATCAATATAAAGTAATCAAAATTTATGAATTTAGGATTTATTGGCACAGGAAAAATAGCATCTTCAGTAATCACTGGAATCTGTAAATCTAAAATTAAATATAAGAAAATATTTATATCCTCAAGAAACAGAAAAATTTCTCAAGTTCTTAAAAAAAAATTTAAAAATATAGTTATCTCAAAAAATAATCAGCAGATAGTCGATAAATGTGATTGGATATTTTTATCAGTTACACCGACGGTAGGTGAGAAAATTATTAAAGATTTAAAATTTAAATCAAAACAAACGATTATTAGTTTCATTTCGACAATTACATTATCTAAATTAAAAAAAGCTATTAAAGTAAAAGCAAAAATTGTGAGAGCGATACCGTTACCTCCAATATCACTAAAAAAAGGACCAGTACCTATTTGCCCACCTAATTCAAAAGTAAAAAGTTTCTTTAATCAATTAGGAACAACTGTGGAAATTGAAAAAGAAAAATCTTCTATTAATTTTTGGTCTACTTCTGGAATGATGGCACCTTTTTACGAATTATTGAGAGTGATGACTGATTGGTTGGTCAAACATGGGGTAAAAAAAGATAATGCTCAAAAATATATTACATCTTTATTTTTAGCTTTGTCTGAAGATGCAGTTGTAAATTCTAAAGAAGATTTAAAATATTTAGTAAGAGAATCTCAAACACCAAAAGGTCTTAACGAACAAGGTGTTAAAGAATTAACTAAAGCTGGTTTTTATAAATCGTTAGAAAAAACGTTAAATAGTATTCATAAAAGACTAAGTAAATAAATCACATGTCTGAAAATATTTTAAAAATAAATAATTTATCAAAATATTTTGGTGGTTTAGCAGCCGTGTCCGATTGTTCTTTAAATGTCAAAAGAGGAACTATAACTGGTATCATTGGACCAAATGGATCTGGTAAAACTACTTTATTTAATTTGATTGCTGGTAATTTAAAATCTTCTAGTGGGGTAGTAGTTTTTGATGAAGAGAATATTACCGATGTTCCTTCTTATGAATTATTTTCAAAAGGGTTACTTAGAACTTTTCAAATTGCACATGAGTTTACAAATTTATCAGTTTTGGAAAATTTAATGATGGTTCCTGGAAATCAGTCTGGTGAAAAATTAATGCAAGCGTTACTCAAACCAAAATTAATAGCTGAAGAAGAAACTATATTAAAAGAAAAAGCAAAAGAAGTTGTAGATTTTTTAAATTTAAGTCATTTATCAAACGAATTAGCTGGAAACTTGTCTGGCGGACAAAAAAAATTACTTGAGCTTGGAAGAACTATGATGGTAGATGCTAAATTAGTACTTCTTGATGAGGTTGGAGCTGGTGTTAATCGTACACTTCTTAAAGATCTTGGAACTGCAATAGAAAAGTTAAATAAAGAAAAAGGTTATACATTTTGTATGATAGAGCATGATATGGATTTTATTGGAAGATTATGTGATCCAGTGATTGTTATGGCAGAAGGCTCAGTTTTATTTGAAGGATCTGTTGAAGATGCGAAAAAAGATGAGAGGGTAATTGAAAGTTATTTAGGTAGAGGTTCAAAAATTAAGGATGTTGTCTAATGGCATTTTTTGAAGGTAATAGTATGACAGGTGGTTATGGAAATGGTCCAGATATTATTAGTTCCTGTACAGTGAATGTTAATAAAGGTGAGATTGTTTCAATCCTTGGACCTAATGGAGCAGGCAAATCAACAGCAATGAAAGCGATGTTGGGACTTCTTAATCTAAAATCTGGATCAATCATTATTGACGGTAAAGATATTTCAAAATTATCACCCCAAGATAGAGTAAAAGAAGGAATTTCATTTGTGCCACAAACAAAAAATGTTTTTTCAGGAATGACAGTTGAAGAAAATTTAGAAATGGGCGCATTTCTTATGAGCAATGAAATTAAAGATGTTATAGAAGAAATTTATATTTTATTTCCAATTCTAAAGGAAAAAAGAAACCAAATAGTAGGTGAATTATCAGGTGGACAAAGACAGCAGGTTGCATTGGGAAGAGCTTTAATGATTAAACCAGCTGTTTTGATGTTAGATGAGCCTACCGCTGGTGTTTCGCCGATTGTTATGGATGAATTATTTGACCATATAGTAAAAGTAAAAAAAACCAATGTTGCAATTTTAATGGTAGAACAAAATGCTAAACAAGCTTTAAGTATATCAGATAGAGGTTATGTCTTAGTTACTGGTGAAAACCGCTATTCAGGTACAGGAAAAGAATTATTAAATGATCCAAGAGTAAGAAGCTCTTTTTTAGGAGGATAGTATGGATATTTTAAATGCTATCATACTTTTATTAAATTATATTTTTGTTCCAGCTTTAGCCTACGGATCACAATTAGCGTTAGGTGCAATTTTTGTAACTTTAATTTATGGAATTTTAAGATTTGCAAATTTTGCAACTGGGGACATGATGTCTTTTGGAACAATGGTTGCAATATTATTCACTTGGTATTTTCAATCTTTAGGGATTTCACTAGGTTTATTACCAACGGCATTAATAGCTATTCCTTTTGCAGTAGTCTTTATGGCTTTGTATATGCTTTTGATAGATAAATTTGTTTTCAAATATTATAGAGTTCAAAAAAGTCCACCTGTTCAATTAGCGATGGTAAGTATTGGCGTAATGTTTGTAACCCAAGCAGTAGTTAGAATTATAATTGGACCAGCAGATAGAAGATTTTTTGATGGGCAAAAGTTTATTGTTAAAGCTGGAGAATTTAAGGAAATGACAGGACTAAATGAAGGCCTAGCTATAAAATCAACTCAAGTAATAACCGTATTTGTTACTATCATACTTGTTTCAATATTGTTTTGGTTTTTAAATAAAACTAAGACAGGAAAAAGCATGAAAGCTTATTCTGATAATGAAGATTTGGCACTATTATCAGGAATTGATCCAAAAAAAATAGTTATGATTACCTGGATAATTGCTGCAATTTTAGCAACAATAGGTGGAGTTTTATATGGATTGGATAAAAGCTTTAAACCATTTACTTATTTTAATAATATGCTTCCAATATTTGCAGCTGCAATAGTTGGAGGTATTGGAAATCCGTTTGGAGCTTTCTTGGGCGGCTATGTTATTGCATTTTCAGAAATATTTTTAACTTATGCTTACAAAAAATTTTTTATGTATATTTTACCAGAAAGTATGGAGCCAGAAACATTAGTTCAATTGCTTTCAACTGATTATAAATTTGCGGTATCATTCTCTATATTAGTAATAGTACTATTGTATCGACCTTCCGGAATATTTAAAGGAAAAGTATTGTGAGAAAAAATCTAAATGTAATTGCCGCCTATAGCATCATGTTAGTTTTGATAATCTTAGTTGGTGTTTTTCAATCTTGGAACATTGCATTATCAATATTTAACATGTGTTTAATTTCTGCAGTAATGACAATGGGGGCTAACATCCAATGGGGATATGCAGGTTTAATTAACTTTGGAATTATGGGATATACAGCTCTTGGAGGACTAGCAGCAGTACTGATATCAGTTGATCCAGTTCAAGAAGCTTGGCGTGCTGGGGGCTTTGATATCTTGATGTGTTTATGGCTAATTATTGCAATGATATTTGTTATTCGATTTATTTTAAAAAATTTTGCAAAATCAAAGTTAAGAACCTATGGGATTGCAGGAATTATTATTGCAGGAATTATAATCATTAGAGTGACAGCTGAACCTGGCATAGAAGCAATCGAAGGAGTCAATCCAGCAAAAACTGGTTTTTTAGGTGGTCTTGGATTGCCAATAGTTTTTTCTTGGGTAGTTGGAGCTTTCTTTGCGGGTGGATTAGCTTTTATAGTTGGAAAAGTAGCTTTAGGCTTAAGAGCCGACTATCTAGCAATCGCAACATTGCTTATATCAGAAATTGTTATAGCAATAATTAAACATGAAGATTGGTTAACTAGAGGGGTTAAAAATGTTATAGGCTTGAAAAGACCAGCGCCCTATGAGGTTAATCTTCAATCTACAGAATGGTTTATTAATTTAGTTGAAAATTTTAATATAGGAAAATTAAATTTAATTTCTAACTTAGCAGATAGGCAAACTGCACTTAATCAATTAGTTATAGAAGGTTCATCTGTATTTGTTAAACTTTGTTATTCTGGACTATTTTTAACTGTGGTTATAATACTTTTAATACTTACTCAAAAAGCACTTTATTCACCTTGGGGCAGAATGATGAGAGCTATAAGGGACAATGAAGAGGCTGCAAATGCAATGGGAAAAAATGTTGTTAAGCAACATTTATTAATTTTCATATTAGGATCTGCAATTGTAGGAATAGCTGGAGCAATGTTAGTAACTCAAGATGGTTTGTTTACACCAGGAAGTTATAGACCAATGAGATATACATTTCTTATTTGGGTTATGGTAATTGTTGGAGGAAGTGGAAATAATTTTGGTGCTATTTTAGGTGGATTTGCTGTCTGGTTTTTATGGATAGAGGCTGCTCCTATGGCATTATTCATGATAAATATGTTTACAGCTGGAATGCCAGATACCCATGCTTTGAAAATTCATTTAATTGAAAGTGTTCCATATTTTAGATATTTAATGATGGGTCTTGGACTTTTATTAATTATGAGGTATCGACCAAAAGGTATACTTCCCGAAAAAATAGAAATAAAATAATTATATTATGAAATATATTATATTAGGTGCAGCATTCGCTTGGGCCATGTATATGGCTGATAAGTATATGTTTTAATGAACAAAAATCTTTTAATTTTAGCATTAAGCCAAATATTTAGTTTTACTGCAGCACCTGTAACAGTATTTTTAAGTGGAATTATTGGATCTCAAATTAGCCCTGTCATATCACTCTCTACTTTACCAATGTCGATATCAGTAGTTGGTATTGCAATAGGTGCAATTTTAGCAACAAAAATTATGAGTTTAATCGGAAGAAAAGCAGGTTTTATTTTAGCTTCAATTGGAAATTTTTTAGTTTGTATACTAGCAGCCTATTCAATAATGGAGCAGAATTTTTTTTTATTTTGTTTTGCAAATTTTTTTCTTGGTGTTGGGATGTCTTTTACACATCAATATCGTTTTGCAGCAGCTGAAAGTGTTGAAAAAAATAAAATACCAAAAGCAATTTCAATAATTTTATTAGGTGGAATTGTTTCAGCGTTTATAGGACCAGGAATTGCAAACTATTCAAAAGATATAGTTAGTGAACATTTATATGTTGGTTCTTATTTATCTCTTGGAATTTTAACACTTATACCAGCTATTTTCTTTTTGTTTTATGAAAATATATCAAAATTAGAAACTAATATAAAATATTCAGGACGAAGTCGTTTAGAATTAATTTCTCAACCTAGGTTTTTACAAGCTCTAGTGGCTTCAGCTTTTGGATATGCGATTATGACATTTTTGATGACAGCAACCCCATTAAGTATGCATGTAATGGAAAAAATGAGTCTTAGTAAAACAGGTCTAGTTATACAATTTCATGTTGTAGCAATGTTTTTACCATCTTTGATTACAGGTATTTTGATTAAAAAATTTGGACATAGTAACATAATGTATGCTGGGGTATTTCTTTATAGCATAACTATAGTAGCAAGCTTTTTTGACCAGACTTTTTATAATTATATGTTTGCCTTAATTTTCTTAGGTTTAGGTTGGAATTTTTTATTTATATCTGGAACAAGTTTACTTGTTTTAACTTATAAAGAAGATGAAAAATTTAGAGCTCAAGGCTTAAACGATTTTATTGTTTATTCTGTTCATGCCGTAGGCAGTCTATCAGCTGGAATTTTAATTGTTCTTACGAATTGGAAAACAATGAATCTTATATGTATTCCACTTATGATTTTAATTGTTTTAACAACTTTAAGAGCAGAAATTTTAAGTAAAAAATAAAAAAAAACCCCAGCAGCTTTTAGCCGCTGAGGTTTTAAATTAGATATTAACTACCTTTGTTTTTTAGTTTTAAATTTTCCGCCTTTGATTTCTTGCTCTAAGAAAGAACCTTCCGCCTCACCAACGCTAGTAAAAGTTACTCCGGTTGCACCTTCGTAATTAATCTTTTTACCTTTAGCTAGTAAGTCTAGTCCTTTTTTAAGCTCACCTGGATAAATTTTAGTTCCAGGAGCATTAGCAACATCCATTACATTTTTAGCAATTGATGATCTGTCAGCTGAATTACCAGCTTGCATAGCTAAAACTATTAAAGCCGCTGCATCGTATGACTCGCCTGTGTAAGGTCCAGATGAATCTATACCACCAGCTTTTGCAACTTCAGCAAATACTCCAGCACCTTTTCCAGTTGAACCTGGCATAGTACCAAAAGATTTACTCAAACCTTTTCCAAAAGCATCAACAAGTGATTGACCAATCATACCATCTGATAAAACAAATTTATCAAACGCACCTGAGTCTAAAGCAGCTTGGATCATACCTTTACCACCTTGGTCAAGGTAACCAATTACTACCATAGCATCACCACCTGCAGAAGCTAGTGTTGCAACTTCAGATGAGTAGTCAGCTTTACCATCTTCATGTGCTGTAACCGCAGTTACTTTTATACCATGACCTTCAGCTGCAGCTTTATAAACATCAGCCAAACCTTTTCCATAGTCATTATTTGTATAAGTGATTGCTACACTTTTAACTTTTCTATCTTTAGTTACGTCTGCTAAGATTTGACCTCCTCTAGCATCTGATGGTGCAGTTCTAAAGAAAAACCCATTATCATCTAGAGTTGTTAATCCTGGAGAAGTGGCTGAAGGTGAAATCATCACTACACCGTTTGGTACAGCAACATTTGATGCTATAGCACCAGTTACACCTGAACAGTCTGCTCCCATAATTGCAGCTACACCACCTGATATTAATCCTTCAGCTGCTGCTGTTGCTGCTGCTGAATCAACACAAGTTGAGTCTGCTCTTACTGGTTCAATTTTTTTTCCACCTAATAGCGAACCTGAATCAGAAGCTTCTTTAAATGCAAGCTCTGCAGATGCAGCCATAGCAGGAGTAAGAGATTCAATAGGACCAGTAAATCCTAAAATAATCCCCATTTTAATGTCTGCCATTACCTTTGTTCCAAAAATAGAAACAAACATAAACGCAGCGATAAATAGTTTTTTCATTATCTTCCTCTTTGATTGTTAACAATTTATAAAAAGATAATTAAATTATGAATATTCATAATATTCAACGACAAAATCACCTTATTTTCTGCAGTGAATAACTTCAGAGTGACTGTTAAACCTTAAATATCTATCTTATTGAAAATGGATCCAAAGTTGGTTCGTCAGATGTATAATACCAAGTGGTTTTTACTCTTGTATAATCTTTAATAGAGTCTATTCCGGCTTCTTTTCCATATCCACTGTCTTTAATTCCACCAAATGGCGCTGAAGGTGAAATTAATCTATAAGTATTTACAAAAGTAATACCTGCTCTTATCGCTTTAGACACTCTTAACCCTCTTGCTAGATCACTTGTGTAAACTCCTGATGATAATCCATATTGATTATCATTCATTTTTTCTATGACTTCTTCTTCGGTATCGAATTTCATTACAGAGAGAACTGGACCAAATAATTCGTTTTCTGCTGTGGGTAAATTATGATTATCACACTCAATTATTGTTGCTGGGAAATAATAACCTTCATTAGAAAATGAATGTCTTTTTCCACCACACTTTATTTTTCCACCTTGTTCAATTGTAAGCTTAATATTTTTTTCTATGACTTCCAGTTGCTTAAAATTACTTAATGGCCCCATTTCAGTATCTGGATCCATTGGTGTTCCAATTTTAATTTTTTCAGCTCTTTTTGAAAGTTTATCTAAAAATTCATCATAAATTCCTTTTTGCAAATATAGCCTTGAACCAGCAATACAACTTTGACCACTAGCTCCAAAGATTCCGGCTGTAATACCATTTATTGCATTTTCTTGCTTAGCATCATCAAATACTGCGACTGGACTTTTCCCACCTAATTCTAAGCTAACTTCGGATAAATTCTCTGAAGAATTTCTAATTATATGTCTTGCTGTTTCTGGTCCTCCGGTAAAGGCAACTTTTTCTACTAAGGAGTGCGTTGTTAAAGCTTTTCCACATGGATCACCAAATCCAGTTACTACATTTACAACTCCTTTAGGAATACCTGTTTCTTCAATTAATTTTGCAAACTCAAACATAACTGCAGGAGCTAACTCTGAACATTTAATTACAACTGTGTTACCCATAGCAAGAGCTGGAGCTAACTTTGTAGCAGTTAAAAACATTTGTGAGTTCCATGGAACTATTGCAGCTATTACACCAATAGGAATACGTGTAGTAATTGCTTGAATATTTGGTTTATCGATTGGTAAAACTGTTCCTTCAACTTTATCTGCTAATCCAGCATAGTAATCATAATACTCTGCTATATAGTTAGCTTGCTTATTTGTTTCTCTAAATAATTTTCCAGTATCTATTGTTTCAATTTTTCCAAGTAGTTCAGCGTTATCTCTAAGTTTATCACCAATAGCTCTTAAAAATTTCGCTCTTTCTCTAGGAAGTAATTTTGGCCATTCTCCTTCAAATGCAGCTTGGGCTGCTTTTACTGCCTTATCAACATCTTTTGCATTTGCCTCTGGAACAACTGCCCAAGGTTTATTATTTTCTGGATTTAAAGTTTCAAAAGTTTTTTTACTTTCGGAGTAAACCCATTCTCCATTAATAAACATTTTATAATGTTTTAAATCACTCATTTTTATCTATAAAATTTTTGATAGTTAAATTTACATTATCCGCACATTCAATACCACAAAGATGTTTGCCATTATTGATAATCTTTAACTGACTATCCTTGATTATTTTATTTAATTCTTCTGACATCGCTGTAGTTGAACCTGTGTCATGTTCCCCAGTCATTATTAAAGTTTTTGCCTTAATTTTATTGAAATCTTCATCATTTTTATGAGCAACAAATAGCTCGTAAACTTTTAAAAAATTCTCCATATTATTAGCAGATAAAATTGAGGTAATTTTTTCATAAATATTTGGATTTTTTTCTAAATACTCATCTGTAAACCATCTTTTTAAAGCTAGTTTTGATAATTTTAATTCTTTTTTAGCTTGATCAAATCTTTGATTAACAATTTTTTGTTGCTCGTGAGATCTTTTGTAAATGGAACATAAAAGAATTAAAGATTTTATCCTGTCATTAAATCTTATTGCAAAATTTCTTGCAATCAATGAACCAATTGAAAATCCAACTAAATGAATTTTATCAATTTTAAGTTCATCAATTAAATTGATTAATTGATCTGAAAAATCATCAAAACTTATTTCTCTTTTATCTAAAAGTGTTTTTCCATGTCCTAAAATATCATATGAAATTGTACTATAATCTTTAAAAAAATTTAATTGAGGTTCCCAGATTTCATGAGTTAACCCCACACCATGAATAAATACTATAGGAATAGATTGCTGTTTATTATTAAAATAATAGAAAGTACCTGATGAAGTTGTTCCAAATGCCATCAAGTATTATTTGGGCTCAATACCCATTTCTTTCATATCTTGATATCTATCACCCGTTCTTGCGTGTGCACGTCCACTAGAAGAACCTCCAATTGCTATTACAATTTCATCATCAAAAGGAGCATCATGAATTGTGAACTCATGAGTTAAGTAATAAGGTCTAAGACCAGAGTCGGTTTTGTGCATCATTGGAATTGAAATTTTTGTACCTGCGCCTCCTCTAATATTTGTAAAACTTAAATATGAAGTTCCCCCAACAGCATCTCTAAATTTATTTCCAAATCTAAGAGTATGTATAAAAGCAGAGGCATGTTCAATTTCACCATTTAGACCTACAACTCCAGCTTTTCCGTAAGCTAAAATTTTTTCTGGTGAACCAATTTCTTTTATAAGTTCTGGAACCAATAAATCACCTAATTTAGGAGCTAAGTCTAAAATTATTGGTCTTAAGTTTTCAACAAAGCCTTGTCCATGCCAAGGGTTTTTAAATACTGCAGCAACAGAAACTAGCAAAACAGGTTCCTTTGCTTCTTTACCACCTTCAATAAAAGTTTTATCAACAAATTTTGTAAATTTTCTCAACTCTAAATTCATTTTTTTTCTCTATGTTTGAAACTGTCTCTTCTAAAACTGTATAATGCTTTAGGATCTACATCAACATCAATCACCGCAGGTTTATTACATTTAATTGAAGCACTAATTGCTTCGTTTATTTCTGAAATTTTTTTAACCTTAAAACCTTTTGCTCCATATAATTCAGCAACTTTGTCAAAAGAAGGACTAGTGATATCTGCACCTAAATACCTTTTACCAAAAAAGTCTTTCTGATATGCTTTTTCAGCTCCCCAACTTTGATTGTTCATTACAATAGTTATTGTATTTATGCCATATTCAACTGCTGTACTTAACTCAGATATTGTCATACCAAAACCACCATCGCCCATTAGACTTACAACAGTTTTTTTTGGTTTTGCAATTTTAACTCCAAGACCACACGCAAATGAAAAACCTACTAAGCCAAAGTCCAAAGGAGTAAATAAAGATGGAGGATTATAATATTCTAGAGCATCTGTTGCTTGTAAACATAGAGTTCCCGCATCTAGAGTAATAGCATTATCTTTAGGTAATGCTTTTCTTATTTCTTTAAACAATCCTTTGGGTTGAATAGGAAAGTTTTTTCCAAGATTGTCTTTTTCTCTTCTAACTAAATAATTTTTTCTCTCTTTTAGATATGAGCTTGTCCAATTTTTTACATCTAATTTAATCCTTTGTTTTTTAATCTCATTATATATTTGCTTAGTTGCTGTACCTGCATCAGCATTAATACCAACTACAATAGGAAAATATTTTCCAAGCATTTTTTTTTCTATTTCAATTTGAATAATTTTTGCTTTTTTGTTTATGTTATCGTAAGAATAAAAAGTAGAGTTAAAACCTAATCTTGTTCCAATTGCTAAAATTACATCTGATTCTTTAACAAGACGTGAAGCAACAGGATTTCCTCGAGGACCCATTTGACCTGCATTTAGTTTATGATTAAATGGAATAGCATCCCCGTGACCTGCTGCAGTTACTATTGGTATATTTAATAATTCTGCTAGTTTAATTACTTCTTTATATTTAGCAGTGTATTTAATTCCCCCTCCAGCAATTATTATAAACTTTTTTGCTTGATTTATAATTTTCACCGCTTTCTTTATTTTCTCATAGCCACCTTTAAGAATACTTTCATTAACGAAAGAAGGTTTATTTGTATTTATATTGTAATTATTTGTTGCTGCTAAAATATTTCTTGGCAAATTAACACAAACGGGGCCTCTTCTAGGTTTCATTGCCAAACTAAAAGCATCACTCATAATATCAGGTATTTTTTTTGAATTTTTTATAGTCCAAGTTTTTTTTGTAATAGGAGCAAATAGAGATTGTTGATCTAATCCTTGAAATGCATCTTCCATTTTATCTTTAGTTGAATACGATCCAGCAATTGCAACAACTGGTGAAAATGCGGCCTTTGCTTGAGCAACACCAGTAACTAAATTAGTAGCACCTGGACCATTTTGACCTGCAATAATAACACCAGGTTTATTAGAAGCTCTTGCATATCCATCAGCCATATGTGTTCCTGTTCGCTCATCTCTTACGCCAATAAATTTAATTTTTTTTTCATGATATAGAGCATCAAATATCTCCATCGTAGCTGAACCAATGAGACCAAACACTTTTTCAACATTTTCTTTTTTTAAAGATTTTACAGCAGCTTGACCACCGGTTATTTTTTTTCGTGATTTGATCACGAAACTTTTTTGACTTCAGTATCTATATCTTCTTTAAAGTGAGGCATTACTTTTTCTGTGAAAAGTTTTATACTTTTCATACAGTCTTCATGTTTAACACCTGGAAAATTCGACCAAACTTGTAAGTTTTGTAAATTTAATTCACTTTTTAGTTCTTTAATTTTATCAATAACATATTCTGGAGTTCCAAATAACATATTTCGTTTATGGAGAAAATCATAACTCAATAAATCTAATTTACCTTTTGTTACCGGAAGTTCTTCTCCTGGATCCATATGATTTCCAAGGCCTCTCCAATGACAAACCCATCTCATATAGTTTACCATATGTTCTCCTGCTTTTTCTTTAGCTTCTTCCATTGTGTCTGCAACAAACATGTCTCTTACTAAAGAAATTCCTTCACCCATTGGTACGTTTCTTTTTTCTGCTTCAGATTTTGCATTTCTAAATGCTTCAAATTTTATTTTTAAAGCTTTAACAGTTGGTATCCACATTATTATATTTAATCCTTGTTGTGCTGCCCATTCGATTGACCTAATTCCATCAACAACTTGGTGAATAGGTGGACAAGGTTTTTGATAAGGTTTTGGAAGTACACTAATATTTTCCATTACATTTGTTTCAAGGTTTACTAAATCTTTATTTGGTGGGCTCATATCATGTTGTCAAACATAATCAGGTGCAGGGTATGTATAAAACTCACCTTTGTGATTAAAAAATTTTTCTTTCCAAGCTTTTTTTAAAATAGTAAGTGTTTCTTCAAATAATCTAAAGTTTTTTGCCTGGTCTTTCATATCAGCTTCTTTATTTAAATTAATAGCTTCTCTACCATAAATTCCTCTACCAATTCCTATTTCAACTCTTCCTTTAGACAATTGATCTAATAAAGCGATATCTTCAGCCATTCTTATTGGATTATGAAAAGTGATCACATTGCAAGCTTGACCAATTCTAATATTTTTAGTTCGAGCAGCAGCATCTACACCCATCATTAATGGATTAGTTAAAGACTCCATTCCTTCATGGTTAAAGTGGTGTTCAGTATACCAGATAGAGTCCCAACTAGATTTATCACAGTATTCTGTAATTTCTCTAGTTTCATCTAGAAGCTCGTCGTATGGCTTATGATTCCAGTTAGTAGTATTACAAAAGTATCCAAATTTCATTCTTCCTCCTTTAAACTTTCTAATTTAAAAAAAGACGACCGATCCCACTTTCGTATTGGATTTCACGATGAGTTATGTATCGCTTTAATGAAATTATACTATTAATCTTAACGTTGATATTCAATAAATTTCTTCAAAGAGTTTTGTAAAAATTTTTGAAAAAATATGCCTTTTTTAACGCTCTTTGAGCCATTTAGAAAGGAAGGGTGCATTACGAAATCATATGAAGGTTCAAAGAAAAAGGGCACAGACATTCTTTTTGTCTTATTCCAGAGCACCCTATGATTTGTAGCTTTAAATTTACCACTACTTAAATATTCGAGAGCTAATCCAGTATTTACTATTAGTGCATTTCTATTAAATGGTACATCATACCATTTTTTATTTTTTCTATTTTGAACCTGCAAACCTCCTTTTTTATCTTGGTAAAGAACAGTAAAAACTCCACTATCAACATGTGTCTCACATCCAAGAGCTACACCATCTTGTTTAGATATTTCCACAGGTTTTGTTTGATTAGGATAGTAATTAAATCTTAATGTACTTAGAGTTTTAACTCTAGAGAAAGCTTGGTTGCTGATACTCTCATCTTTTTTATAAAGCTTAATTATACTTTTAAATAATATTTCACTTAAGGAAAAAATATTATCAAAATAATTTGATAAACTTTTAATTGAAGATTTACTTAAGGATTTATTTAAATTCAAGTATTCAATATATGGTGATTTATATTTTTTAAGGATATTAGGTGTTATTTTAAGATCACCTAAATCCAAACCTTCTTTACCATTAACAGTATTTGGAAAATAACCTCTGTAGGTATTTTTATTTTTTTTATTCCATTTTCTAGGAGCTAACTTATTTTTATTTTTTATTGACGAGTTAAAAAATTTATTACCAATTTTACAGATATTATTTATTTCTTTAATCTCTATACCATGTCCAATAATTTGAAAAAATCCAACATCAACACAGGCCTTTTTAATTTTTTTAATGGTGTTTTTTGCTGATATAGAATTAAAATTAGATTTTAATAAAGGTGATACATTTATTGTTGGAATATAACTTTTCATTATCTATTAGGAGTATCAGCAGCAACTAGGTGATCTTTTATTTTTTCTCTTATATAAATATATATGCCAGCACCTATAATTATTGAAACACCAATAAAAGTTCTAGGAGTGGGAATATTATTAAATAAAATATATCCAATTAATATCGACCAAATTATTAGAGAGTATTCATATAGAGAAACAACAGAAGGAGATGCAATACTGTAGGCATTGAAAACACAGAAAAAAGCTAATACACCGATGAATCCCATTGAAATAATAAATGGCCAAGCATAACTAGGATTAGTAAACCATTCTCTAAAAATAAATTGAAATGTTGGATCACTAAAGTTATTGAATTGACCTCCGCCTGTAAAAATAAAAAACAAAATACTTATTATAGTTGCTCCAATGTATAAATGTATCATTTGAGTGTAAACATTATCTTTATCCGAAGTATATTTGGTAATCGTCATTGATATCGAGTAGCACAATGCACAAGCAATTGGTGCTAATTTCATATAATCAAAATTATTAAAATCTGGATTCAGCACAATGAAAACTCCAATAAACCCAGCAAAAATTGCTGACCATCTTCTAATTCCAACTTTTTCTTTTAGAAATATTATAGCTAAAATTGAAACAAAAAATGGACTAGAAAAAAATAATGCATTAGCCATTGCAAGGGACATGTATGTTAATGACACATAAAAAAAACTAAATCCAAAAAAGAAACAAATTACTCTTAATATTGTTAAAAATGGATAGTGTGTTTTTAAATTAATTTTTTGTTTTGAGAATTTCATATAACAAACAAGTAAGAACCAAGCTACTAGCGTTCTGCCAAAATATAATTCGTATAATGAAGCATCGTTATAAATGAATTTAATCATGGCATCTTGAACGGAAAATACAGCCATTCCTAGCAGAATAAACAGAATACCTTTGGGGTTATTTTGTACTGAAGTCATGAATTAAGTATAAAATCAGAAGCTTTTTCCGCTATCATCAATGTTGGCGCATTTAAATTACCACTTGTAATTTCAGGCATTACAGATGCATCAGCTACTCTAATATTTTTTAGACCATGAATTTTTAATTTTTCATCAACAACTGCCATATCATCTGTTCCCATTTTTAAGGTACATGAAGGATGATAAGCTGTTTCTGATTTTGATCTAATATAATTCTCTATTTCTTTTTCAGTATTAGCATTTTCACCTGGTCCTATTTCTTTACCAGCAAAAGGTTTCATAGAATTTTGAGCTAATATTTTTCTA
Organism: uncultured Pelagibacteraceae bacterium; assembly: GCA_902560225.1. Lineage (GTDB taxonomy): Bacteria > Pseudomonadota > Alphaproteobacteria > Pelagibacterales > Pelagibacteraceae > Pelagibacter. The sequence continues at coordinate 17,604 of CACEKT010000009.1, read as the reverse complement.
GCTACTTGAATACATTTAATTGTTTCTTTTAAATCATATTCATCTTCTAAATAGTTGAACTGAATTTTAGGGTAATCGTATGGATTCGAGGTATTTAATTTAATATGTCCTCTACTTTTTGGTTGATTTAAACTTGCATGTAATTGATATCCATGTCTGTCTGGATCTACTGCACCATGATCAATTACAAAAGCTGGAAAAAAATGAAATTGTATATTTGGATAATCTTTATCTAATGATGATTTACAAAAACCACCTGCCTCTAAAAAGGAAGTAGAGCAGGGACCACTTTTATTTAAAAACCATTGAAGACCAACTCTTAGCATATTCAATTTATTAATATATGTGTATAAAGTATCTGAAGTTTTACATTCTTGCTGTATATATGTCTCAAGATGATCTTGAAGGTTTTTTCCAACACCCTTAATATCTTGAATAACATCAACACCTTTTTCTTTTAAGTGCTCTCCAGGACCAATACCGGAAACCATAAGTAGTTGAGGAGAATTAATTGATCCTCCACTAAGTATTATTTCTTTATTGGCATAAATTTTTTCAACTTTACCTTTTATTTTAACTTCAATACCTACAGCCTTCTTTCCTTCAAAAATTATCTTTTCAACAAAAGACTCTGTAAATACTTTTAAATTTTCTCTTTTTCTTACTGGATTTAAATAATATTTGGATGCACTCGCTCTTTCTCCTTTATGAATTGTGACATCATACATTCCAAATCCTTCTTGATCTTCTCCATTCATATCTTGATTTATTTTATGTCCTGCCTCTTTTGCTGAGTCTAAAAAAGCTTTAAATAAAGGATTTTTATTTTTAGATTGATTTATAGGAAGAATACCATTTCCTCCTCTGTATTTATTTTCACCCTCAGACCATGTTTCAATTTTTTTAAAAAAAGGTAATACCTTTTCATAACTCCATTCTTTGAGACCAAATGATGACCATCTTTCATAGTCATTTTTATTACCCCTAACATAAACCATTCCATTATGAGCAGAACATCCGCCAATCATTTTTCCTCTTGGACAAAATATTCTTCTATTATTTAAGTGTGGCTCTGGTTCAGAATAATATTTATAGTTATATTTTGGATCATGCATTGTATATAAAATAGCAAGAGGCATATTTACTTTCCAAATATCGCTATTTTTACCTGCTTCGAAAATTGCAACATTATTTTGGCTTTTAGCAGATAATCTATTTGAAAGAACACATCCAGCTGTACCTGCACCAATAATTAAATAATCAAATTTCAATGTAATAATTTTATTGTGGGTGATCGCCTTCGATAGCAATTCTATCCATTATTCTTTCATAACCTAAACCTCTTCCAGGAAAAAAGTCAGCTATGGCATAATGAATTACACTTCTATTGTCCCAAATGGCCACAGCATTTTCAGTCCAGTTAAATCTACAAGTAAGATCAAGTCTAGCTTGATGCTCAAATATTTCCGCTAAAATTTTATCACTTTCCTCTTTTTTTAAACCAATAATTTGTTTTGTGTAAGTCCAGTTAACATATAAAATTTTTTTACCTGTTTCTGGATGTGTTCTGACTATTGGATGTTCATTTGAGTAAGAATCGTAATTTCTTTTTTCATTTCCTTCCATATATTTATAGTTATCAATAAAAAATTCTGCTCCAAGTGAACTATGAACTGCTTTTTTATTAATTATTTTACTTTGGATTTTAGGGTCTAATGTTTCCCATGCTAATTCCATATTTGAAAAACAAGTATCTCCGCCAACAGGAGGAATTTTCACTGACTTTAATATTACTGCTTTGGTAGGTTTAGAATTATAACTTACATCACTATGCCAGTTCTCACCCCATTGGTTTTTTTCTTCTTTACCTTTAATAATCCTTACAATTTCTGGATGATCTTTTAATCCTTTAACATATGCATGTGTTTCTAGAGGACCAAATTTTGCTGCAAGAGCTATTTGCTGTTCATTTGTAATGAGCTGATCTCTAAAAAAAATTACTTTATGCTCTAATAATAAGTCATTTATTTTCTTAAAATTTTGATCAGAAGTATCAGTTAAATCAATTCCACTAATTTCTGCACCTAGTGCTCCTGATAATAATTTAATTTCCATTATTTTTTTAATTTATCACAAAATATTAAATTATCATTTAGAAAGTTTGATTTATTTAACTTAATAAAATCATCTATAATTTTTACTTTTTCTTCCTCAAATTCTGAAACTTTTCTTTTACCAAGATCCATATAAAGAGCCAAAACTTCAGTTGTAGCTGATAAGTCATTCGTTGATTTTTCACGCATTTCTAATTTGTAATGTAATCTTTTTTTATCATGATCCAGGTGAGACAATGAAACAATAACCTCATCATTTTGCTTTACTTCTCTAATATAGTTAGTGTGAGTTTCAACTACCATCGTGCTTTTTTTTGTAGTTTTAGCTGAATGTTCACCCATTTTAAATTTAGATAAAATTACCTCTGCGCCCATATCAAATACCAAAATATAATATGATAAATTCATGTGGCCATTGTAATCAATCCAATCTTTAATTATTTTTTTATCAACAAGTGTAACGGTCATAGTTATTTTATTTCTGAGAGTATCTGATCTGATAAATTTTTAATTTCTTCAACTGCATTACCTTTTTTTTGTTTTTCTACCGCTGTTTTACCTTCACCCATTGAAGAAGTATAAATTTGTCGATTTCCAATTATTGTTTTAGTTGAAGAAAGATCAAGACTTTTTATAAAATCTTTTGTTTTTTTAATAAGTTTTGATCTCTGACTCGATCTATTTATTTGTACTAGAATTTTTTTATTCGCTTTTTTTGCTATATCAACTATTGCCCCTGTTGCCCAAAAATCTACATGTGATGCTGCCATCGGTATCAAAACTAAATCTGCAGCTTCAATGGAAGGTCTCGCATCTGATTCAATTTTTGGAGGAGTATCAATAATTACAATATCATTATCATTTTTTAAGGTTTTCGACTCGTACTGAGCTCCCCATAAGCTAGCAGTTTTAAATGTAAGATTTTCACTAGAAACTTTTTTTTCAGTTCTTATCATAAACCATTTTCCAAGACTTCCTTGAGGATCCGTATCAATAATAGCTACTTTTAAATTATGATATTTTATAAATGCTAAAGCAAGATGAACGGCAAGTGTTGTTTTACCAGTCCCTCCTTTTTGCTGAGAAATAGTTATTACCTTAGAAAGCATTAGCGCTAAATATATTATATAATGAATAGATGTTCGAACGAATAAGGATAAATTTAAAAAATTTTAATTAAATTCTATCACTGATTGTATTTTTTAAATATTTATTAATTATTTAAAAAAATAATGGGTAAATTTTTTTTTAACTACATATAAAAATTATATATTTAAAATATAAACACTTTTAATTTGCTTTGATCATCATTTTAATCTTAAATGAGACTTGAGAGGGTAAAATTTTTATCGTATGAACAAATTATTATTACCCCAAGACGTTGTTGGGGGATCTTTTTGGTTAATTTCGGTTGCAATGATAGGTGCAGCGATATTTTTCTTTCTTGAAAGAGGACGGCTGGCTCCAAAATGGGGGACGGTAATGAATTTGGTTGGTGTAATTGCACTAATGTCATCGATACACTACTTCTATGCTAAAAATTTATGGGTTTTGAATGGTCAAGCACCAACGGCTCTTAGATATATAGATTGGTTGCTAACTTTTCCTCTTACAATACTAACTTTTTATGTAATGCTTAAGTCAGTTACGGATATTAAGCGTGGAATGTTCTGGAGATTGTTAGTTGGAACATTAGTTTGGGTCGTTGCTCAGCTTTTAGGTGCCTATGGATACATGAGTGTAACTCTTGGGTTCCTAGTAGGTATTGTTGGATGGCTTTATATAATTGGAGAACTTTATATGGGAGATGCAGGACGAGCCAATGCATCTTGTAATAATGAGCGGGTACAAATGGCTTTTTTTGCAAATAGACTAATAATTACAATAGGTTTTTCGATTTATCATATTGGATATTTTATAGAGCACTTAGCAGGAGGAGCTAATATTAATAGTTTAAACATAATTTATAATTTAGCTGACATATTAAACAAAGTTATTTTTGGAATGATAATTTACAGTGCAGCTTTAGAAGACACAAAGAAAGGTAATCAGAATTAAAGGGGGAATAATATATGACTAAAGGAGCAGACATAATAGCGGGTATAATTTTAGTTGCACTAGCAATTGCAATTATTGTTTATTTGTTACACTGGCTATACAGAAGATCTTCAAAAGAAGTTTCATTTGTACGTACAGGAATGTTAGGAGAAAAAGTTGTTATATCTGGAGGCGCTTTTGTCTTACCTATAATTCACAATATTACACAAGTAGGAATGCGAACACTCAGCTTAAATATAAAAAGAGCAGGAGATAAATCGCTAATTACAAAAGATAGAATGAGAGCAGAGCTTGTTACAGAATTTTTTACTAAAGTTCCACCTGAAGCCAAAGCAGTTTCAACTGCAGCACAAACTTTAGGAAATAGAACTCTTGATCCAGAACATTTAAAAGAAGTTGTGGCTGGTCGTTTTGCAGATGCACTTGGAGAAGTTGCAGCAAAAATGACTTTAGATGAAATACAAGAAAATCGAGGACAATTTGTTAAAGAGGTTGCAAAAATTGCAAATGAGTCAATAGGTCATACAGGATTAGCACTTGAAACAGTTTCCATTATCTCACTTGATCAAGCACCTATTGAAATGTTTAATCCAGCTAATACTTTTGATTCTCAAGGTTTAACACAATTGACAGAACAAATTGAAGAAAGAAAGAAAAAAAGAAACGATATTACTCAAGATACAAAAATATCAATTGAAAATAAAAATTTAGAGACTGTTCAAAAAGAATTAGAAATTAAGAAAAATGAAGAGTTTTCTAAATATCAACAAGAGAGAGAAATTGCTATTCAAAGAGCAAAAGAAAAAACTGAAACAATAAAAGAAAAAGCAGAAAAAGAAAGAGAAGCAGAAGAAGCTGAAATTAGAAGTCAAGAACAAATAGAAGTAGCAAAAATTTCTCAAAATCAAGTAATTGAGGTTGAAAGAAAATTAACAGAAACAAGGCTCATCGAAGAAATAGAAAAACGTAGAAAAGAACAAAATGAGTTAGAGAAGAACTCAGCGTTTGAGATAAGACAAAAAGATTTAGAAACTGAAGTTAAAATTTTAAATCTTGATAAAGAAAGTGAGTATGCAAGACTTGAAAAACAAAGACAAGTTGACATCAAACGTGCTCAAGAAAAATCAGCCATTATAAAAGAACAATCTGAGAGACAAAAGGAAGCTGAAGAAGCACAAATTGTTTCGGAACAACAAGTTAAAAATGCTAAGATTGAGCAACAAAAAAATATAGACTCTCATAGAATAGAATCTGAAAGAGTAGTAAGACTTCTTGATATAGAAAAAACTAAAAGATTAAGTATTGAAGAGCATCAAAAAAATCTTGAAGTGATTAATAAGTCAAAACAGGTTTTAAAATCTAAAGCAGAAGAGGAAAATTCAAGAGCTAGAGCTATAGAAGCAGAAGAAAAAGCTAATTCTGCTAGGTATGTAGAAAAGGCACAAGGAATTAAAAAAGTAGATGTAATAACAGCTGCTTCAAAAGCAGAGCAGGATAGGCATGCAACTATGGCAGCAAAATTGAGATATGAAATAGATGCCGCTGGTAAAGAAGCATTAAATTCTGCTGAAAATCTTAGAAGCGATGCAAGTAGAAGAAGTGCATTACGTTTAAAACTTGCTGATAAAATTGAGTCAATTATTAGAGAAAGTGTTAAACCGATGGCTAACATTGGAGACATAAAAATTGTTGATGTTAATGGTTTGCCAGGTTTTAGCGGAACATCTAGCACTGGAGGAGGGAGTAACGGAGAAACTTCTGATGGTGCAGGTGGATCTGCAAGAAGTGGAAATTTAGCGGATAATGTAGTTAGTTCTGCATTGCGTTACAGAGCTCATCAACCTTTCTTAGATAGCTTGCTAAAAGAAATTGGAATGGCACCAGGAGAAATAAGCAATATCAGAAATATTTTAGGTGATTATGAAAATCCAAAAAAAGATTATCATATGAATTTTGATAATGATCCAACCAAAGGATCTAAAGGTTCTAAATAAAGAGTTAAAAATATATGAGTAGTGATTTAAATAGTTGGGCAAAAAAATACGAAGAACTTACAAATAATGATGAAACTATTGCAGCAATGGCAAAATATTATTCATGCTCATTTATGTTTGATATGGAAAAAGCAAAAGTCATTATAGAAATGCACGATGGTAAAGTAAAAAATATTAATACTAACCCGGGTCCATTAGACCCATATGACTTTGCATTAAGAGCTTCTGCAAATACCTGGAAAGAATTTAGTCAACCTATTCCAAAACCTATGTATCACGGTATATGGTCAGCAAGTTTTAGAAAAGATTTAAAAATAGAGGGCAATCATTTGATTTTAATGAAAAATTTAAGAAATTTTACCGTTCAATTTGAATTATTAAGAAAATCAGGGGTACCAGTTTAAGATGAATTTTGTTGAATTAGAAGGAGTACAAAAATGGTAAAGCACCACAGTGTAGTAGGTCGTTATGTTACTATTGAAGTAGATGATTGCGAATATAAAGTTTTTTATCTTCAAAATGGAAAAGGTATACCATTAATATGCCAACACACAGCTGGCTGTCACAATCATCAATGGAGAGGACTTCTTGAAGATGAGGAAATTATAAAAAATTATAATGTAATTGCATATGATTTGCCTAGACATGGAAAATCAGACCCTCCACACAATAAAGAATTTTGGAAAGAAGAATATAAACTAACTGCAGACCATTATTGCAATTTTATAGTTAAATTATGTGAAGCTTTAGACTTAAAAAATCCTATTTTTATGGGATCCTCTTTTGGAGGAAATGTAGCTTTGCAATTAGCTCTTCGCTATCCTAATAAATTTAGAGCTGTAATTCCAGTTGAAGCAGCTGATCATGCGCCAGGTTTTTATTTAGATTGGTGGAGACATCCACATGCTAATGCAGCACAAGTTTGCGGAAGTGGTACATGGGATTTAATGGCACCTCAATCACCAGAAAGAGATAGATGGTTAACATGGCATTATTATACTCAAGGTTCTGAGGCATTTAAAGGAGACTTATACTTTTATTCAGTTGATCATGATCTAAGAAATGAATTAAAGAATATTGATGGACACAAATGTCCAGTAATTATGATGACAGGAACTTATGATTATTTGACACCGCCAGAAGCAACCGAAAATACAGCAAGACAAATTAAAGGTGGAGTTTATATAGAAATGCCAGATATAGGGCATTTTCCAATGAGTGAAAATCATGAGTTATTTAGAGTTTATTTATTAGAAGCATTAAAAATAATTCAAGAAAGGACCAATAAGTAATTTATTTACTGGGAGGTAATATGGAAAAAGATAAAACAGGAGTTCAGCTTAATCTTGGTCACACAAGTACTGATGACTATATTACTGAAAAATATGTTTTGCCATTATTAAGAGATGAAAAAATGAGAAATAAATTGATCGAGGAGCATAGAGCTACTCCAGTAGGAAGGGCACCACAACCTCATAAAGGCCAGCCAATGGTTGAGCATAGCAAGGAACTTCAAATCGTTCTAGATAAACTTAGAAGACAGCCTATGGCAGTTAAAAAATATGTAACAGTATGTAAAAAAGATTTTGAAGATTATAGAATAGGAATAGTCACTGGTGTAAGAGGTGATCCAGTTGAAATTCTAGAAGAATCTTTTTCTTCTGAAGAAGCTGTCGAGCATGCAATTTTTTTAAAAAGAATTTTAGATCTTTTAGAAAGACATGGACAATGATTAAAATAAAAAGGTTAATATAATGCTGAGAATTACTGGTTATAGCGATAAGTATACATCTTTCCCTGGAGAAGAAATTAAATTTTATGTTAACTCTGAAAAAAATGAAAATTATGAGGTTCAAATTGTAAGATTAATTCATGGAGATACAAATCCTGAAGGCCCTGGATACAAAGAAGAAGAGATAGGTGCTGAGTGTAATAGAAATTATCAAGGAAAAAATCAAAAAATCCATGGTGGCTCTTATATCGTAATACCTCAAGACGAAAGATTAAACACAACAAGCTTTACTCTACAGGCTTATATATTCCCCACAACACCAGACAAAGGTAAGCAAGGAATACTAACAAAGTGGAATGAAAAAACGCAAAGTGGTTATGGTTTATTTATAGACGAAAATAGCTGTTTATCAGTTATGATTGGAGATGGAGGAGGACAAACAACATCAGTTTCAAGTGAAAAGAAATTGATGAGAAAAGTTTGGTATTTGGTGGCTGCAACATATGATGCTGAAACAGGAAAATTAAAACTGTATCAAGAACCTTGTGTTACACCTACTAATGGTGGACTAGGTATGTCGTTGCTACATCCTGCGGATGAAACAACAGCTTATGTTGAATCTATCAGCAATTTAAGACCACGAGCAAATGATGCTCCTTTTTTGATGGCTGCTAGTGCATTAAATGATAGATCAGGAAGACATATATTTGGAGGACACTACAAAGAAGCATCTAGTCCTATTGAATTACCAGAGCAAACATTAACTTATAATGGAAAAATAGATAGGCCAAGACTTAGTAAAAAAGCTTTATCAAAATCAGAGATAGAGTCATTAGCTAGAGGTTTTAGCGGATGTACCTCAGAATTAAGATCTGAAGTTATAGGGGCTTGGGATTTTCATGCGAACATTACAAAAAATATGGCTTCTACTTTAATTATTGACATGACATCTAATCATCTTAATGGCTTTATTGTAAATTTACCATGTAGAGCTATGACAGGATACAATTGGACTGCAGATGAAATGGTATTCCATCATAAGCCAGAAGAATATGGTGCTATTCATTTTCATGATGATGATATTGATGATGCAAGATGGGATGTAGACTTTGTTTATAAAGTACCTGATAAAATTAGAAGTGGAGTTTATGCTGCAAGATTGAGGATAAATGGTGAGGACTCAGCAGAAACAGAGGATTTTATTCCTTTTGTAATTAAACCACCTAAAGGCAAAACTAATTCAGATCTTTTATTTGTTTTACCAACAAATAGTTACATAGCTTATTCAAATGATAATTTAGGCACAAATTCAGTTGTAGCTCAATTGTTGGCTGGAAAAGTACCAGTCATGTCAGCTTCAGATTTGTATTTAAATGAACACAGAGAATATGGTCTATCAACCTATTCTCTACATTCAGATGGAAGTGGTGTAGCAATTTCATCAAGGCTAAGACCTATTTTGAATATGAGACCAAAATATAGACATTGGCTATCTCCATCTCTGTGGCAACTTAATGCAGATTTACATTTAACTGATTGGTTGGAAGAAAAAAATTTGGATTTTGATGTTGTTACTGATGAAGACTTACATTTAGAAGGTGTTGAATTATTAAATAGATATAAATGTGTTTTAACAGGCTCACATCCTGAATATAGTTCTGAAAAAATGTTAGCAGCCTATGAACAATATCAACTTAATGGTGGAAGGTGGATATACTTGGGTTCAGATGGTTTTTATTGGATTAGTGAGTATCACCCCGATAACCCTAATATTATTGAGGTAAGAAAGGGAGAAGCTGGTACTAGAGCATGGACAGCAAATCCAGGTGAATACAATAATGCTTTTGACGGAAAATATGGAGGAATGTGGAGAGCTAGAGGAAGAATACCATCAAAAGTTTGTGGATTAACTTTTACTGCTTATGGTTTTGATGTTAGTTCATACTATAAAAGATCACCAGATAGTGAGAGACCAGAATGTTCTTGGATCTTTGATGGCGTTGGAAAAGATGAGGTAATTGGAGATTTTGGTTTAGTAGGCGGAGGTGCAGCAGGACTTGAACTTGATAGATACGACTTAGAGTTTGGAACACCTCATAATGCATATCTGTTAGCAAGATCAGAAAATCACACAAATTTAATGATGCAAGTAAATGAAGAGATTCATTTCACAGTAAGAGGATATTATGGCGGAGGTACTGAAAACCCTATGGTTAGAGCAGATATGATTTATTACAAAACTCCGAATGATGGTGCATTGTTTGCACCTGGATCTTTATCTTTCTGTGGAAGCTTATCTTATAATAATTACAACAATAACGTCTCTAAAATTCTAGAAAATGCGATTAGAGGTTTTTTAAAAGATGGACCATTACCATAATGAGCAATCAATTTACTAGACCAGAAGGAACAGGTGGAAAAAGTATTTTAGGTTCAGATAATAAAACTCCACCAAACGATCAAGAAAAAAATGCTTTGGGAAATTTAGATGAGGATAAACTTAATGAATTGGCTAAAAGTCTTTTTACATTAAATAATCGAAAATATGGACCTATACCAGGAGCATATATGGTGATGTGTACTAAACCTGGTAAAGAATGGTGTGTTGCTCAATTAAATGCTGATAGAGCTAAACCATTTATAATTTTTGAAGATAAAGCTTTTTCATCAATTAAAGAAGCTCAAGAAGAAGCTGAAAGAATTAAAAAAGATAAAGGTGAATCAGCACCTAGACGCTGCACTTAATCAAAATTCTTTTATCGAGGTTAAACTGAAAGAATAAAATTATGTCTGAAAAATCAGTTTGGTTGTTTATTTTTATATTATTATACGCAGCCTATTGTTTTTTTTGGGGTGTAAGGGGGTCAAGATTTAATTCTGACAATCCAGAAAATTATTATTTAGCAAATAGAAATATTTCTTCTTGGGTATTTTTCTTTGCTGCAACAGCTGCTACATTTGCAGGTCTAACTGTAATTTCTCAAACTGGTCTTATCTATCACGATGGTTTTCAATATGTAGGCACTGCATTTATTGCCATCACTGTTCCTTTAGGAAGTATATTTTTTTTTAAAAGACAATGGATGCTAAGCAGAAAGTTTGGTTATATTACTCCTGGTGAAATGTATTATGATTACTATAAGAGTGATACAATTCGTATTATTTCGGTTTTAGTAACTTTTTTTTTCGCAGTGCCTTTACTTGCAGTTTTGTTTGGTGCAACAGGGTATCTTGTAAACACATTAACTGGCGAGTATGTATCTAGAGAATTAGGAATGTGGGTAATTTCCACCATTGTATTATTCTATGTAACAAGAGGAGGTTTTAAATCTATTTTTAGCATAGGAGTAGTTCAATCATGGCTTTATTTTTTTACAATTATTATTTTGGGTTTAATAACTTACTCTTTTATAGGAGATATTGAAAGTTTTGGTAAATCGTTAGCAAAAATAGCAAGTTCAAAAATTAGTTTTTGGGGGAATACAAATGGGTATGGAGGAGGTGATTATAATGGTTATTTTGCTTTACCTGGAGTTATACAATGGGTAGCTGGTTTAGGAAAGAACGAGGCAATAGGTGGTCCATGGACTGCCATGATGATTTTCACATTCACAATTTCTTTCATGGGAATAATTCTTTCACCATCATTTTCAATGTTAAGTTACACAGCCAAACATCCAAAGGTTTTCTCTTATTATCAAATATGGGGTTCAGCAGTAGTTGTTGGTATTTTATTATTTATATTTACAACTTTTCAAGGAATTGGAGCTAGTTTATTAGGAGCTAACGCAGAAATAAATAGCAATGGGTTTTTTATTAATAAACTTTTACCTGAAATTTCAAATAGTGATCATTCATCAGTTATTTTTCAAATTATAAATTTAATTGATGAACATGCTTTATGGCTAACTGGTTTATTAGCTGTAGGAGTGATTGCTGCACTTCAGTCTACAGCAGCTGCCCTTTTAATGACGTCAGGCAGCATCATTACAAGAGATTTTTATAAAGCTTATGTTGATAAAAATATAAACTGGGAGAAGGAGCTAAGAGCAGCTCGTATAATTATGATGTTAATATTTTTAGCATCACTTTATTTAGCTACATTTGCTAAACCTGCTATGATTATTTTCAGTGGTATTTCAATTTCTATAGCATTCCAATTTTTAATTGTTTTACTTGGCCTTGTCTGGTTTCCATGGATAACAAGGGGTGCTGCTATATCAGGAGCGGTAATTGGAATTATAATTGTTATTTTAACAGAAACTATTGGTCAGCAAATTTCTGGGAATAGATTACCTTGGGGAAGATGGCCTCTAACTATTCATTCTGGAGTGTGGGGATTATTATTTAATGTATTTATTTGTTTTTCAGTTTCAGCGTTTTCATCAATAATAAAAGTAGATAATGACAGGGATTATCGTCAAAAATTTCATGATTTTTTAAATGAACATATGGGTCTCCATCCAAGTAGAACAAAATTAAGATCATTTGCATACGTTATTGCTTTAATATGGTTATTCTTTGGGGTGGGTCCAGGACAAGTCCTTGGAAATAATTTTTTTGGTGCCCCAGATGGTGGTTATGAGTCATGGATATTAAATATACCTTCATTATGGGGATACCAATTAATATGGTGGTTTTTTGGAATTGGTTTGATTTGGTTTTTAGCAAGTAAAATGGATTTATCAACTTTACCAAATAAACCAATACAGTCTGGAGATCTTCATAAAAATCCTGATGAAGTTTCAGGAGAAAAAAATTATTTGGATAATTTAGGAACTGGTTATGGCTGGATTTTAATATTAGTAGGTCTAGCTATATTTTCAATAATCTTTTATGTTTATTATGTTTAAAAATTATGAGTATGAACAATTTTACATTTAATACTACTTCAGGAATTAGATTTGGAAGTGGAATGTCAAAAATATGTGTAGAAGAAATTTCCAAAAAGTTGGGACCAAATATATTATTTATTACAGATAAAGGCTTGATGTCATTAAATTTAACTGAACCAACATTAAATGAATTAAGTAAATATTCATCGACAGTTGAAGTTTTTCAGGATGTTGAAGCTGATCCTTCTATTAAAACACTTTATAGTTCTATAGAAGCTGGAAAAAAAATTAATGCTACTGGTGTTATTGGTTTTGGGGGTGGATCTTCAATGGATGTGGCTAAATTAACTTCTTTAATTTTAGGTTCCAATGAAAATATTGAGGAAGCTTGGGGTGTTTCAAACGCTAAGGGCCCAAGACTACCATTAGTTTTGATACCAACAACAGCTGGAACAGGCTCTGAAGTAACACCTATATCTATCATCACAGTTGGTGAAGAAGAAAAAAAAGGAGTTTCTTCATCAATAATTTTACCTGATATTGCAATCTTAGATCCAGATTTAACAATTGGTTTACCTGCACCCACAACTGCGGCTACAGGAATAGATGCTATGGTTCATGCTATAGAGGGTTATACTTCGGCAAACAAAAACAATAATCCGATCTCAAAAATGTTAGCTATAGAAGCACTTAAACTTTTATCTAGTTCAATAGAAAAAGCTGTATTTGATGGATCTAATATTGAGGCTAGAGGCAATATGTTAATTGGAGCAATGTTAGCTGGAAAATCATTTGCAAATTCACCTGTTGCAGCAGTCCATGCTCTTGCTTATCCTATCGGAGGGACTTTTCATGTGTCTCATGGATTGTCAAACTCCTTAGTTCTCCCTTATGTCTTAAGATTCAATAGTGTTGATAGTAAAACTACAAAAAATTATGCTGAATTAGCTCCATTTGTTTTTCCAGATATTAATATTGAAAAAGGTAATCAGGCAGTATGTAAAGAATTTATTGATCGTTTAGAGAATTTATCGCAAAAAATTGGACTTCCTCAAAAATTAAGAGAGGTTAATATTCCAAAAGAAGCATGTAAGAAAATGGCATCTGATGCAATGAAACAAACTCGATTATTAGTTAATAACCCTAGAGAAGTGACAGAAAATGATGCTCTTAACATTTACGAGGCAGCCTGGTAGAATGAATTATGAATAATATTTCAGACGATTTTTTTGAAAAAACTACAAAGTTTAATACTGGAATTAAACTTTATATGTTTCAAACTGGTTCTATAAAAACTAAATTGAAATTTATAAAAATGAATCAAGGAGAAGAAGCTTATGAAATTCCAGTGCCATGGTTTTTAATAAAACATCCTGAAGGAGATGTTATTATTGATGGAGGAATGCCAATTGAGGCAGCTTTAGATAAACACAAACATTGGGGACATGTTGTAGAAGCTTACGACCCTGTGATGAAAGCTTCAGAATGGTGCAAGGAAGTAGTTAAATCTGTAAATACAAATCCAGAAGATGTTAAATATGTTATACAGACTCATTTACATCTTGATCATTCAGGTGCGATAGGACACTTTCCTAATGCAACACATATTACTCAAAGAATTGAATACGATTATGCATTTAATCCAGATTGGTTTTCACAACCTGCTTATATTAGAGCAGATTTTGATAAACCAAATATCAGATGGAAATTTTTACAAGGAAGAAAAACAGATTTTTATGATGTTTATGGTGATGGAGTTATTAAAATAATATTTACGCCAGGACATACACCTGGACATCAGTCAGTACTTGTTAATCTACCAAAAACCGGTTACATGTTGTTTACTGGTGATGCTTGCTATACAGGAGATCACTGGTGTGATAAGTGTTTACCTGGACTAGTTGCTTCGGCTTCAGATGCAGCTGACTCTGTAAAAAAATTAAGAAAAGTTGCTAAAGATTATAATGCAAAGGTAGTGTGGGGACATGATCCAGTCACGTGGCAAGACTGGAAAAAAGCTCCAATGTTTTATTACGATTAAATTCAATAAACTATAGAGTTTTATAAAATTTACAATTTACAGATAAGAGAAAAAATATTAATTGTTATAAATATTTTTATCTCAGTTTTTATTTGATCAAAATTAATAAATTTAGGATTTTGGTTAGATAATGAGATATCTAATATTGTTCTCACTTCTTTTTTTGACATCCCAGTTTCATTAGATAGTTCAATTATTGTATCTATATATTTTGTAAGAAATTTTTTTTCTGAGCTCATAATCTACTCTATAATAATAGCAACAGTACCTGGTTCAACAGCTTCTTGGTCATTTTGAATATTTACTTGTATTACTTTTCCATCAATTGGTGAGTTGTGATGCACTTCTGTTTTCATTACTTCCATAATGAAAAGATCATCATCTTTTTTGACAGTATCTCCTACTTTAACTAATACTTTCCAAATATTCCCTGGAACTGTTGTTTTTACCTCAGTTGTCATTTTCTAAAATATTGCTTTCATATCTCATAATTAATTAAAAAAACGAATTTTCATATTTTTTATACCCTTTTTTTCCATCATTTTTCTTCTTTTTTTTTCATCTGACTTATTTTTATCAAAATCTATTATTTTAATTTGGTCTAATGGTTTAATTTTTTCATTTTTATTAGTTTCAGTTTTATTAAAAGACATTAGACTTTCTTCGCTACAAATAATTGACTGTTCAGCTCTTAATATTTGGGCTTTTTCAACAGAAACTTCAATGAAATTCAAGGTATCCCCTGGTTTAGCTTGTCCCAATTTCCAAAATGCAGAAGATGGTACAGTGTATGGATTTATAAAACCACCCATGCTTGGCCCATCATTGACAAGTATTATGGGTGTTTGCCCAGCAAGATTGACAGCTCCTGCAGGATAACCTTGGTCAATAATATTTGATGGTTCCGATCCATTTTCAAGGCTTTTATTGGTAGCCTTTTCAGTAAAGGATAACTTAGGTCCATCTAATCTATACCCTGTTCGATCACTCTTTGCTTGAAGTTTCCATTTAGAATTAAAAAAAATCTCATGACCTTTATCATCAATCCAGTCATCATTGGGACCTAAAACAACCTCTATAGACCAATTTTTATCTTTAGAGATTTCTGGTATTGAATCTTTTTTTATTTTAAGAAACTGATTTTTTTTATTTTTTCCTAATGGTATAATTTGATTATTTTTAATAGCTTTACCATCAATTCCACCAACGCCAGCTTTATGAAATGTAGATCTTGATCCAAGCCAAGGATCGCTGTTGATGCCACCTGCAAAAGCAATGTATGATCTTGCTCCTATTGTAGCAAATTCTAATTCTAAAATTTGATTTGCTTTAACTTCAATACTTTCCCACAATGGAACACGTTTACCATCTATTTTTGGAGACATGTCTGCGCCAGTAACAGCAATTGTTCTATCACTTAAAAATTTGAGTGTTGGACCCATAAACTGACATTCTAAGGCTGCATCACCAGGTTTATTTCCAACTAATATATTTGCAAGCCTGAAAGACCAACTATCCATTGGACCTGAGGCTGGGAATCCTTGATTCAAAGTTCCAATTCTTCCAGGATAATCTTGGACAGATGTTTCTAAACCTTTTTTAATTACTTGTACCATAAAAGTTAAAATCTCTTTGTTTTATCAATTGTTGTTAACCAATTTTTATAGTTTTTTACTGAAAATTTTTGATAATCAATAATATTATAATCATAGGATTTATCTTTTATTTTGTTTGAAACATGATCAAATTCTTCATAACTTGTTGGTACAAATTTTACTCTATCACCAGGTTTGAATAGACAGATACTTTCCTCAAACACAGAAAAGCTTTTCTGTGTATCCCAAATTGGAACTGGTATTATACCAAATATTTGATACCCACCAGGCAACCTATCTGGATAAATTGTTGATGAAGACCCACCCATTCCTACAGCACCTTTTGGAGTCCAAGTTCTTGGAGGGTTATATTTTGGTGCAGTTAACTTACATCTGGGATCCAGAGGCATCATAAATGGTAGACCTGGCCAAAAACCTAGAGCTGAAACCCAATATTCAGTTCCAGAATGAACTCTTACAAATTGCTCGGTATTTTCTAGTTTATTTAACTCTACTATAAAATCAGGATCAGGAGTTTTCTCTACAATCTTGCTAGAATAATCCTCAATACATTCTTTTGTCCATTTATCCAGATAAACTGTGGGAAAAGAAAAAATTCTACTGTTAATTTCAATATCATCAGTCGGACCCAGTGAGTTAATAAGAGATTTCATCTCATTTTTTAAATCATTAAATTTTATTTCATCAGGATTATAATGAATAAGCATTGAAGCAAAACATGGGGCCGTTTCATAAATACCCTTAATCTTATTATCAAGGATAGCTTTAGCTAGATTTTGAGCTGTAAAGTTAATTTCAAGATCCATTAGATTACCAAATTCAATAACCATATATTTGTCACCGCCAGGTTTAAATATTGGTTCTTCATATACTTTTCCTACGATATTTTTAATAGTAGATTTTTTATCATTATGATTTTTTTTATTTAAAATATTATTAAATTCTTTGAAATCATTTTCAGTATAGTTGTCTGACGATTTTTCTTTAAGAGATTGTGCTGTTATTTTTTTAAAAGCTTCAACATCTTTATCTGTATATTTTTGAGTAACTTTTTCTTTATTTATTGTGCTATTAACTTTTTTTTCTATGGCTTCTGATTTTTTTGTAAATAATGATAAATTATTTTCAATAAATTTAGTATTAAACTTGGCATTTTCAAAAGACTCATTTTTTAATACAGAAATTAAAAAAGCTTTATTTGTATTTATTCCTTC
>CACEKT010000008.1 GCA_902560225.1 uncultured Pelagibacteraceae bacterium | reverse complement strand
GAGGAAGAATTTAAAGTTCAAGAAGTAGCAGATAAATTAAAACTTCAATTAAAAAAATTAGAATTAATTAGATTACTATCTGAACAAATGCTTAAAAGAAAAAGATTGGGAAGAGAAATTAGAACTCGTGGAATAAAAGGTAGTATTAGATCTATTTATAGTACAGAATATAATCTAAGTTTATTTGAATTACTTAAAGCTTATTCTACAATAATAATGACTAAGGATTTTCAAAGAATGAATATACCTAAACTACCTGTATTTACAGCAGAAGACGGTATTAAAACAATAAAAGAATTTTTTGGTAAACTAATGGATTGGAAAAATCTTGATGATTTAATACCTAATAATTTTAAAAATGGTAAAAAATTTAAAAAAACTGGTAAAGCTGGAATTTTTGCTGGGTCTTTAGAGTTAGTTAAAGAAGGTAATCTTACAATTAAACAAGATAATTTGTTTGATGATGTTTATGTGAAAGAAATTAATGATTAAAAAAGAAAAAGTTAATAATAATATAGTGAAATTTCCTTCCAAACTAACAGATGTTGAAAAGGAAATAGAAGGTGTAATTTTTGCTGCGTCAGAACCTTTAGATGTTGACACAATAGAAAGTAAAATTTCTAAAAAAACAAATGTTTTAAAATCATTAGAAAAATTACAACAAGAATATATTAATCGTGGTATTAATTTAGTTTGCATTAAGGATAAATGGTCTTTTAGAACGTCACCAAAGTTATCAACTTTAATGTCTCAAGAAAAAACTGTTGAAAAAAAATTATCTAGAGCTGCTATAGAAACACTTGCAATAATTGTTTATCATCAGCCAGTAACACGTGCAGAGATTGAGGAAATACGAGGAGTTGCTTTTGGAACTAATACATTAGATATTTTAATGGAATTAGATTGGGTTAAACCGGGTGGCCGTAAGGATGTACCTGGAAAACCAATACAATATGTAACAACAGATGGTTTTTTAAACCATTTTAACCTTCAAAAATTATCTGATTTACCAACTGTTGATGAGTTAGGAGCGGCTGGTTTAATCGACAGTTCAAGTATTGATAATGCTATTTTTGGTACAGGAAAATTCTTTAAAGAAAAACAAGATGAGAAAAAAGAAGACATCTATTCTAATATTGATGAGATGCTAAATAGTACACTTGATACTGATGAAAAAGATTAATAAAAAAGTAACTTTTAAATCTATCATAAAAAGGTTATAAGAATTTATGAGTATAGGAATTTGGCAAATAGCAATCGTTGTAATATTAGTAGTCTTACTTTTTGGAAGAGGAAAAATATCCAGTTTGATGGGTGATGTTGCTAAAGGTATTAAAAGTTTCAAAAAGGGAATGGCTTCAGATGTAACAGATGATACTGAGCCAAAAAATATTTCCGACGAAAATAAAGACTCAGAAAACAAAGATTAAATCACATGCCTACTATTGGTTGGTTTGAGATATTAATTGTAGTAGCCATTGCTATAATAGTTTTAGGACCAAAAGATTTTCCCGTTATGTTAAAAAAAGCAGGCTCATGGATTGGCACTGCGAAAAGGTACGTAAATAATATTCAAAACGAAGTTTCTAATATCGATATTGATGAAGATAAAATAGATAAAGAAATTAAAGAAGATAACAAAAAAGATGACTAAAGAATTTAATGAAGGTGGATTTGTAAGCCATTTAACTGAATTAAGAAAAAGACTTATTCACAGCTTTATTTTTCTTTTTATTTTTTTTATTGGATGTTATTTTTTTGCTGAATATATATATGGTTTTTTAGTCGATCCTTTTGCTCAAGCAGTTAAAGATGATGGAACAGATAGAAGATTAATATTTACTGCTCTTCAAGAGACATTTTTAACATATTTAAAAGTTGCCTTCTTCACTGCTTTTTTTGTTACTTGTCCTTTTATTTTAATGCAAATATGGAAGTTTATTGCACCCGGTTTATATAAGCATGAAAAAACTGCAATAATGCCTTATTTAATTTTAACACCTATACTTTTTTTTCTAGGAGGAATGCTAGTTTATTATTTGATAATGCCCTTAGCGATTAAATTTTTTTTATCTTTTGAAAGTACTGGGCTATCTACAAATCTACCAATCCAATTAGAAGCAAAAGTAAATGAATATTTATCTTTGGTTATGAAATTAATTTTTGCATTTGGTATTAGTTTTCAATTGCCAATTGTTTTAAGTCTTTTAGCCAGAATAGGCGTTGTTGATAGTCAATTTTTAAAACAAAGAAGAAAATATGTTGTTGTAATAATTTTTGCAGCAGCTGCATTATTAACACCACCTGATCCTATAACTCAAATAGGTTTAGCAATACCATTATTAATTTTATATGAATTGTCTATATTTTCAGTAAAATTTATAGAAAACAAAAATTTAGAAAATACAGATGCATAATTTAAAGGAAATTAGATTAGATTTTTCTCAATTTGAAAAATCTCTTGAAAAAAGATCTTTAAAAATTGATTTTAATAATATTAAAAAACTTGACTATCTAAACAGAAGTTTAATTCAAAAAAAAGAGGCCCTAGAAAAAGAAAAAAAAGATATCTCAAAATCTAAAGATGAAACTTTATTTAAAAAATCAAAAGAAATTTCAATTGAATTAGAAACTGTTTCTGAAAATCAAAAAAAAGTAAAAGATGAACTTGATAATATTTTATCAAATATACCAAATATACCTCATTCAGATGTTCCTAATGGAAATGATGAAGGAGATAATGTCGAAATTGAAAAAAGTGGTAACATTCCTGAATTTAATTTTAAGCCCAAATCTCATTATGAGCTTGGCGAAAATCTAGAAATGCTTGACTTTAATCTTGCAACTAAGACCACAGGTTCAAGATTTGTTTTTGTTAAAAATAAACTAGCATTATTAGAAAGAGCTTTATCAAATTTTATGCTTGATACACATATTAATAAAAATGGATATCAAGAAATATCACCCCCTTTAATAGCTTCAGATAGTACAATGTATGGAACAGGTCAATTACCAAAGTTTGAAAACGATCAATTTGAAATCAAGTTTGATCAGGGATCAGATAGAAAGTTTCTTATCCCAACAGCTGAGGTTATTTTAACAAATATTGTTAAAGATAAAATTGTTGATCTTAAAGATCTTCCAATGAGATTTGTTGCATCAACTCCTTGTTTTAGAAAAGAAGCTGGTAGCTATGGCAAAGATACGAAAGGTATGATTAGACAACATCAATTTTATAAAGTTGAAATGGTTAGTATCGTTGAAAAAGATAAATGTCTTGATGAGCTTGAGCGAATGACTAAATGTGCGACAAACATTCTTGATCAATTAGAATTACCATATAGAAAAGTTATATTATGCAGTGGTGATATGGGATTTAGTGCAGAAAAAACTTATGATATTGAAGTATGGCTACCATCAGAAAATAAATATCGAGAAATATCTTCATGCTCATCTTGTTCAACTTTTCAGGCTCAAAGAATGAAAGCTAGATATAAAAATGAAAAAAAAGAAACTGTTTTTGCAGGAACTCTTAATGGTAGTGGCTTAGCTATAGGGAGAACTTTAATAGCTATTTTGGAAAATTATCAACAAAAGGATGGCTCTATAATTGTGCCAAAAATTCTAAGACCTTATATGAATAATTTAGAATTAATTTCATTGAAATAAAGTTGTTTTCACCATTCAGATAGTATAATAATTCAGCTTATTAATAAGGAGATTTATGGAAGGTTCAGGAATAGGACAATTTATACCGCTAATTTTAATATTTGTTATATTTTATTTTTTCTTAATTAGACCACAACAAAAAAAAGTCAAAGATCATAAGGCGATGGTAGAAAATTTAAAAAGAGGTGACAAAGTTATTACATCTGGAGGTATCACTGGTACAATTGAAAGATTAATTGATAACGATAAAGTTGAAGTTGAAATCGCTGAAAATGTTAAAGTTGAAGTCGTTAAAGCTACCGGTATACAAGGTCTTCAAGTCACTCAAGAAGTTAAAAAATAATTAATTTTTGTATTAAGTGCTTTATTTTTCAAAGTTAAGAATATTATTTATTTCAATATTTTCTGTTTTATTTATTTTAATTGCATCTTCTAATTTATTTAAAGCAGGAGATAGTTTTTTTTAATAAAAAAATTAATTTAGGATTAGATTTACAGGGTGGCTCATATCTTTTACTTGAAATTGATAATAAACCAGTAGTTGAGCAAAAACTTCAAAATTTTACAACAACATTAAGAAACTATTTTAAAGATAAAGATATTAAAATTAATAATATTAAAAATAATTAATCAAAATATTTTTTTTAATGTTTTGGATAAAAGTAAGCAAACAGTCATTGATGTATTTGAGGATGAAAATAGTGATATAAATCCTTACTACCCAAGGTTCAAATCACATCAGCTAATCATTGAAGATGTAGGTCTAAATTTTAAAGTAAGTTTCACTAAACAAGGCTTGATAGCTCTTAAAACATCTTCACAAGATCAAGCAATTGAAATTGTAAGAAGAAGAATTGATGAAGTCGGAACTAATGAACCTAATATTCTTAAAAGAGGGAATAATCGTATTTTAGTTGAGCTTCCCGGTTTAGATGATCCAATGAGGATTAAATCTCTCCTTGGAAAAACTGCTAACTTAACCTTTAGATTTGTTACTAATAATGATGACAGTTTTGGTGTTGATAAATTGAAGTATGAAGATGGTATTGAAGAAGCAAATGTCAGCAAAAGAATTATAATAAGTGGTGATAATTTATTAGATGCTCAACCAAAGATGGATACGCAAACAAATCAGACTATTGTATCTTTTTCTTTAGATAGAGTAGGTGCTAAACGATTTGGCAAAGCAACTTCAAATGGTATTGGTAGACAGTTAGCTATAGTTTTAGATGGTAAAATCATAAGTGCTCCTGTTATTAGAGACACAATTGCGAGTGGTTCAGGTCAAATTAGCGGTGGATTCACTTTTCAATCAGCAACAGATTTAGCTTTGTTGTTAAGATCTGGAGCTTTACCAGCTCCATTAAATATTATTGAAGAGAGAACAGTTGGTCCAGATCTGGGTCAAGACTCAATTAATGCAGGTATCATAGCACTTGCTATCGGATTTTTATTGGTAATAATTTTCATGTTTGTTAAATATAAAATATTTGGATTAATCACTAATATTACACTCATAATTAATTTATTTATTTTATTAGGCATATTAACACTATTCGAAGCGACATTAACTTTGCCTGGTATTGCAGGAATTATTTTAACCGTAGGTATGGCCGTTGATGCCAATGTTTTAATTTTTGAGAGAATTAAAGAAGAACTAAAGGATGAAAAAAATAATATTTTAGCTTTTGATAGTGGTTATACTAAATCAAGGACTGCTATAATTGATGCAAATATCACAACTTTGTTGGCAGCAGTAATTTTATTTTTTATGGGGTCGGGACCAGTTAAAGGTTTTTCTGTTACATTAGGTGTTGGAATATTTACAACACTTTTTTCAGTATATTTTATAGCAAGACTATTAACTAGCATTTATGTTTCTAAAAATAAAAATAAGGAAAAATTAATATAATGATCGCCTTTAACAAATATTATAATCACTTTAATCTTTTTTCATCAATACTTGTTATTGCATCTTTAATTTTATTAACCTTCAAAGGCCTTAACTTTGGTATAGATTTTAAAGGAGGTACGTTAATTGAATTAAGATCAAGTGACTCAAAAATTAATGTAAGCTCATTAAGAGATAAATTTAGTCAAATGAATTTAGGTGATGTTTCAGTAAAAAAATTTGGAAACGATACAGACTTTTTAATAAAGTTTGAGAATAAAGATAATAAAAAAAATGTAATTGAAGAAATTAAAGCAAACTTAGAAAATTCTTATGGTAATAATTTTAATTTTAGAAGAGTTGAAAATGTAGGCCCTAAAGTTAGTGAAGAATTATTAAAATCTGGTGTTATTGCAATATCTTTATCATTAGCTGCTATGTTGTTTTATATTTGGATAAGATTTGAATGGCAATTCAGTTTAGGTGCTATTTTAGCCTTGTTTCATGATGTAATAGTAACACTTGGAGTATTCTCTCTATTCAGCTTTGAAATAAACTTGTCAATTATAGCAGCAGTTTTAACTATAGTTGGATACTCAATGAATGATACTGTTGTAATTTTTGATCGTGTGAGAGAAAATTTAAGAAAGTATTCTGATATTAAAATTTTTTGAATTAACAAACATTTCTATCAATGAAACATTGTCTAGAACAATAATAACATCAGCAACAACATTGCTTGCTTTACTTGCAATATATTTTTTTGGTGGTGAAATTTTAAAAGGGTTTTCCCTTGCTATGATACTTGGTGTTGTCTTTGGAACATATTCATCAATATATATAGCTAACACTGTCTTAGTAAGGCTGAGAGTTTCTCAAAGAACAGTTTTAAGAGAAGACGATAATAAATAATTAATTATTTAATAAAGATTTTGAGCAGCTACCATTGAAAGAAGCATCGGTAATGAAAGCAATGTATTTGTTCGAGAGAATAGCATTGCTGTACGTGCTGATTTTGCTTTAACTTCTGGTTCACTTTCAACAATACCCAAAGCTCTTTTTTGATTTGGCCATATAACGAACCAAACATTAAAAGCCATATACAATCCAAGCCACATTCCAATACCAATTGCGGTACTTTTACCAACACCAGAGCTTATACCTAATGTCATAGCGTCATGCAGATAACCATTAATAGCAGCAAGTATTAAACCTGACACAACAGTTAGTAATGCAGCCCATCTGAAATAAAAAAGTGCTGCAGGTGCAATAACTTTTCCTATAGCTGGTTTTTGTTCATCAGGAATTTTTGCCATATTAGGAATTTGAACAAAATTAAAGTACCAAAGTAAACCGATCCACATAATAGCAACAATGACATGGACAAATCTAAATAACCAACTCCAAAAAAGTCTATCAAAGTCAAAACCACCATTTCCAATAAATAGTCCAGCAAAAAGTAAGATAGCTAGCGCTAAAGATGCATGTATAGTTTTTGAAAGTGATCCTAATAAATTACCCATTTAGAATCATTTATACACTAAAAAATTAAATTTTTAAGCTTTTTTAATTTTTATTTATAATAAAGATTTTAAGAATTCCCCTGTATAACTTCCCTTTACCTTGGTTATATCTTCAGGTTTTCCCTCTGCGATTATATTACCACCCTTAACTCCGCCTTCGGGACCCATATCAACTATATAATCTGCAGTCTTTATAACATCTAAATTATGTTCTATTACAACAACGGTATTACCAAGTTTAACAAAAGTGTGAAGGATTTCTAAAAGTTTTTTGATATCATGTTGATGAAGACCTGTAGTCGGCTCATCTAATATATACATTGTTCTGCCCGTTGATCTTTTAGAAAGTTCTTTAGCTAGTTTAATTCTTTGTGCCTCACCGCCTGAAAGAGTTGTCGCTTGTTGTCCAATTTTAATATAACCCAAACCTACCTTTTTAAGAGTTAGCAACTTTGTTTTGATGTTTGAAATGTTTTCAAAATATTCACAACCTTCGTCGACTGACATATCTAAAACATCAGCAATACTTTTTCCTTTAAATTTAATTTCAAGAGTTTCTCTATTATACCTCGTTCCTTTACATTCATCACATTGAATATAAACATCTGGAAGAAAATGCATTTCATAAGTAATTACCCCATCACCCTCACATGCCTCACATCTTCCACCTTTGACGTTAAATGAAAATCTTCCTGGTTTATAACCTCTTGTTTTTGCTTCTGGCAAGCTCGTAAACCAGTCTCTAATTGGTCCAAATGCTCCAGTATATGTTGCTGGATTTGATCTGGGTGTTCTTCCAATAGGGGATTGGTCTATATCAATAATTTTATCAATTAATTCTACACCTTTATAACTTTTAAAAGCTTTAGGAGCTTTTCTAGCTTTGTTATTAAGAGTAAGATTTAGTGCATGATACAAAGTTTGTAATATCAATGTAGATTTACCACTACCCGATACACCGGTTACACAAGTAAAACTACCTGTAGGAATTTTTAGATTAACATTGTTAAGATTATTTCCACTAGCTCCACTGATTTCAACAAATCGACCATTTTTTGCTAATCTTCTGAGTGTTGGAATTTCAATCTTTTTTTTATTGGACAAATATTGTCCAGTAATACTATTTTTATTTTTTTTTAATTTCTTCATATGTTCCTTGAGCAGTTACTTGACCTCCATTAGTACCAGCCTCAGGTCCTAAATCAATTATATGGTCTGCATTTTCCATTGTTTCAGTATCGTGTTCTACAACTATTACAGTATTACCAAGATCTCTAAGTCTTTTGAGTGCATTAATTAACTTAACATTGTCTTTTTGATGTAATCCAATTGATGGTTCATCAAGGACATAAAGAACACCAGTCAATCCAGATCCTATTTGAGATGCTAATCTTATTCGTTGTGCTTCACCACCTGAGAGAGTTCCTGACTCTCTTGCTAATGTTAAATAGTCTAATCCAACATTTAATAAAAAAGTAAGTCTTTCGTTAATTTCTTTTAATACGTGCTCTGCAATTTTAAATTGTCTTTTGTCTAAATTTTTTTCTAAATCCTTAAACCATTGAGCAGCATCTAAAATGGATTTTTTAGTTACTTCACTGATGTTGTGATTGTCAATTTTTACACATAGAGCTTCTTCTTTTAGTCTATTACCATTACATCCTTCACATGCTGAGTCAGACTGGTATTCAGCTATAGCTTCACGTTTCCACTCACTATCGGACTCTAAAAATCTTCTTTCAAGATTATTTATTACTCCTTCAAATGTTTTTCTATGTGAGTATTTTTCATAACCATCATCATAAATAAATTTAATCTCTTCTTCGTCTGATCCATACAAAATCACATCTTTAATTTTTTTTGGAAGTTTTTTCCATTTTTCATCTAATGAAAAACCATAATGTTTTGCAATAGATGATAATGTTTGTGCATAATATAAAGTTGTAGATTTTGACCATGGTTCAATTGCTCCATCTGCAATACTTTTTTTATCATCTGGTATTACTAAGTTAGGATCAACATTTAACTTAATACCAATTCCTTCACATTCCTCACATGCTCCATAAGGACTATTGAAAGAAAAAAGTCTAGGTTCAATTTCTTCAATTGTAAAACCACTTTCTGGACAAGCAAATTTTGTGGAGTAAATTAGTTTTTCAGTTTTTCTAAACTTTTGTGGCAGAGTTTCATCTTCATATTCAACAAATACTAATCCATTAGATAGATTTACTGCTGTTTCAACACTTTCTGCCAATCTATTTCCAAGTTTAGAATTTAATACAATTCTATCTACAAGGACTGATATATCATGTTTAAGTTTTTTATCTAAATTGGGAGATTTTTCTATATCGTATAGAACATTATCAATTTTAATTTTCCTAAATCCTCTTCTTTTATAGCTTAAAATATCTTTTTTATATTCTCCTTTACGACCTCTAACTACTGGAGCGTATATATAAATAGTAGATTTTTTTGGTAAGTTTTTAATTAAATCAACAATTTGAGTAATCGTTTGAGACGTTATGGCTTTACCTGTAAATGGAGAATAAGGAATGCCGGCTCTTGCATATAATACCCTCATGTAATCATAAATTTCCGTAACTGTTGCAACAGTTGATCTTGGATTTTTTGAGGTATTTTTTTGTTCAATAGCAATTGCTGGACTCAAACCTTCGATAAGATCAACATTAGGTTTTTTCATTTTATCTAAAAACTGTCTTGCATATGCTGATAAACTTTCAACGTATCTTCTTTG
Source organism: uncultured Pelagibacteraceae bacterium (assembly GCA_902560225.1). GTDB lineage: Bacteria > Pseudomonadota > Alphaproteobacteria > Pelagibacterales > Pelagibacteraceae > Pelagibacter. The sequence goes on along the minus strand of CACEKT010000008.1, from coordinate 27,855 downwards.
ACCTTCTGCGTAGATAGTATCGAAAGCTAAGGATGATTTTCCTGATCCAGATAGGCCTGTTATTACAACAAATTGATCTTTAGGGATTTCAACAGAAACATTTTTCAAATTATGCTCTTTAGCCCCCTTAATAACTATCTTTTTAATCATATTTTTTGTTGCTTTGAGTTAATAAAATTAATATTCAGAAGAATTGTGATATAAATCTAATTAATTAATTTAACAAATATTAAATATTATGGCTGGAAGTTTAAATAAAGTATTATTAATTGGTCGTTTGGGCGCAGATCCTGAGATCAAACAAATGGTTAATGGTAAAAGTGTTGCAAGACTTAGCTTAGCAACAAGTCAATCCTGGAAAGATAAAAATACTGGTGAAAAGAAAGAAAAAACAGAGTGGCACCGTATAGTTGTATTTAATGAAGGTTTAGTAAATGTAGTTCAACAATACCTTAAAAAAGGTGCTCAAATTTATGTTGAAGGTCAATTGACTACGAGAAAATGGAAAGATGAACAATCTGGTCAAGATAAATACTCGACAGAAATTGTAATTCAAGGTTACAATTCTTCTTTAACAATGCTTGGTGGTGGTAATACTGGTGGTGGAATTCAAAATGATAACACTCAACAAAACAATATAGAAGATTCGTCACAAGTATCTAATGATATGGATGACGAAATTCCTTTTTAGTATCTATGCAAAAAACTGAGGCCCCTAAAGATAATAATATAAAACTAATCTCAATGCATGATGAGATGAGCTCATCTTATTTATCTTATGCTATGAGTGTTATTGTTAGTCGTGCTCTTCCTGATATTAGAGATGGATTAAAACCAGTACATAGAAGAATTCTATATGCAATGTACAAAGGTGGCTATGACTGGTCAAGACAATTTAGAAAATCTGCAAGAATAGTTGGAGATGTAATTGGTAAATATCATCCCCATGGTGATCAATCAGTTTATGATGCTTTAGTAAGAATGGTTCAAGATTTTTCAATGAGCTTACCACTTGTACAAGGTCAAGGTAATTTTGGTTCTATAGATGGTGATCCTGCTGCTGCTATGAGATATACTGAAACTAGATTATCTAAAGTTTCACAGTTTCTTATTGATGATATTGAAAAAAATACTATTTCATTCAAAAGTAATTATGATGAAACAGAAAAAGAACCTACAGTTCTGCCAGCTCAATATCCAAATTTATTAGTTAATGGAGCAGGTGGTATTGCTGTAGGTATGGCAACAAGTATACCTCCCCATAATTTAGGAGAAATCATTGATGGAACATTAGCCCTAATCGATAATAAAGATATTAAAATCAGAGAATTAATGAAACATATACCTGGTCCTGATTTTCCTACTGGTGGAGTTATTATTGGCAAAGATATCATTAAACAAGGCTATAATAATGGAAGAGGTTCATTTAAAATTAGAGGAGAAGTTTCTGTAGAAGGTTTAAAGAATGGAAGAGATAGATTGGTAATAACCTCAATACCATATCAGGTGAATAAATCTGTTTTAAATGAAAGAATAGCTCAATTAGTTAGAGAAAAAAAAATTGAAGGGATAAAAGATATTAGAGATGAATCAAATAGAGAGGGTATTAGAGTTGCGATTGATTTAAGAAATGGCGTTGAACCAGAGACAATTAAAAGACAATTATATAAAAATACTCAAATTGAAAGTTCATTTGGTTTTAATACATTAGCAATAGTTGATGGAAAGCCAAAAAATTGTACACTTAAAGATTTCCTATCAAATTTTTTATCCTTTAGAGAAGATGTGGTTATTAAAAAAACTAAATTTGATCTACAAAAAGCTGAAGAGAGAGCTCATATTTTAATAGGCCTATCAGTATCAGTTGAAAATTTAGATAAAATTATAAAAATTATCCGATCTTCAAAAACACCAGATGATGCAAAGCATTCAATACTTAAAACCAAATGGAAAATAAGTAAATCTCAAAAATTAATTTCATTAGTAGAAGGTAAAAAAAACAAGAATATTTATTTATTATCAGAACCTCAAGTTTTAGCTATTCTAGAGTTAAGGCTTCAAAAATTAACAGCTCTAGGTATTAATGAAATCGAAGTTGAAATTAAAAAACTTGCAGAATTAATTGCACAATATAAGAAAATTATTTCATCCAAAAAAGAACTTTTAAAAGTTATAAGTGATGAGCTAACGAATATTAAAGATAAATTTGCAGTTCCAAGAAGAACTAAAATTATTGACGCTGTACTTAATTACGACATTGAAGAAACAATACAAAAACAGTCAGTTATTATAACTGTTACTCTACAGGGATATATAAAAAGAGGCTCTTTAGATGGTGTTAAACAACAAAAAAGGGGTGGTAAAGGTAAATCAGGAATTACAACAAGAGAACAAGACTCAGTAATTCAAACTTTATCAGTAAATACTCATACCTCAGTTTTATTCTTTTCGACCGAAGGTTTAGTTTATAAAGTTAAAGCATGGAAAATCCCTGAAGGTTCATCATCTTCTAAAGGTAAATCTTTATTTAATATACTGCCATTAAAAAGCCACCAAGCAATAAGTTCTATCATGCCAATGCCAGAAAATGAGACTGAGTCTACGAATTACCAGATAATATTTGCTACGGCAAAAGGTAAAGTAAGGAAAAATAGTCTTGAAGATTTTTCTTCAATTAATGCATCAGGAAAAATTGCAATGAAACTTGATAGTAATGATAAAATTGTAGGTGTTAAAATTTGTCAAGACGATCAGGATATAATCTTAAGCACTAAGTTTGGTAAATGTATTAGATTTGAGGCAAAAAAATTAAGAGTATTTAAAGGTAGATCTTCAAAAGGAATTAAAGGTATTGAACTTGCTCCAAATGACGAAATTGTTTCTTTATCGGTAATAAATAGCGATAAAATTAAAAAAAAAGGGAAAAAATCTGAAATTGAAAAGTCTGAATTACTGGCAAAGGAAGGATTTGTTTTATCAATAAGTGAAAATGGCTATGGTAAGAAAACATCTCATTTCGATTATAGAGTAACCAATCGTGGAGGAAAAGGCATAATTGGAATTGTTAACTCTCCAAGAAATGGAAATATTACTTCATCATTTCCAGTTTATGAAGGAGATGAAATTCTTATTTCAACAAATAAAGGTAGAGTAATTAGAGTTGCAGTAAAAGAAATTAGAACTGCTGGTAGGAATACTCAGGGTGTAAGAATTATAAAACTATCAGGAGAGGAAAAAGTTGTGTCAGCAATAAAAATTGATGATAATTTAATTTGATGAATAAAATAGCAATTTACCCAGGAACATTCGATCCAATCACATATGGTCATATTGATGTGATTAAAAAATCATTAAAATTATTTGACAAAATTGTTGTTGCCGTCTCAGAAACATCGAGTAAAGACTATTTGTTTACCACTGAAGAAAGAATTGGTATTGTAAATAAGTCTTTATTTATAGATCTTAAATTAAATAAAAAAAAAATTAATGTAGTGACATTCAATTCACTAACTACCGATTTATGCAAAAAATTTAAATCCAACGTAATTCTTAGAGGTTTAAGAGCTGTATCAGATTTTGAGTATGAGTTTCAATTAGCTGGTATGAATAGAAAATTAAACAATAATATAGAAACAATTTTTTTGATGTCAGATGTAGAAAATCAAATAATTTCATCTAGATTTGTTAAAGAAATTGCCAAATTAAACGGTGATATAAGAAAATTTACTACAAAAAGTGCAATAAAATCTTTAAAAGAAAAATATGAATAAAGTACTAGTAAACATATTTATATTATTTTTTCTAATTATAAATCAATCAATAGCAGAGGAGAATATCATGATTTTAAAACTAAAAGACGGAGATGTAAAAATTGAATTATTTGATGATGTGGCACCTAATCATGTCAAACGAATTAAAGAATTAGCTGATAGTGGCAAATATGATAATGTTGTGTTTCATAGAGTGATAGATGGATTTATGGCTCAAACAGGAGATGTAAAATTTGGTAACTCAGAGTCTAAAGATTTTGATTTGAGAAGATCCGGCATGGGTGGTTCAGATTTACCTGATTTAAAACAAGAATTTAGTAGTGTTCCTCACGAGAGAGGAACTTTATCAATGGCAAGATCTTCTGATCCTGATAGCGCTAACAGTCAATTCTTTATTTGTTTTAAGGCCGCACCATTTCTTGACAGACAATATACGGTTTTTGGTAAAGTTCTTGAAGGCATGGAGTTTATTGACATGATCAAAAGAGGTGATGACAGTAATAATGGTGCTGTAACAGATCCTGATAAAATTATAAGTTTTAAATCCTTATAGAACTTTTAATGGCATTAAAAAATTTTGCCTTTAAAATATTAAAAAAAGATAAGTTTGCTAGATCTGGTATAATTGAAACTCACAGAGGCAATATCAACACGCCGGCATTTATGCCTGTTGGTACTCAAGCAACTGTTAAAGCTTGTACAATTGATGATATTAAAAGAACTGGTTCTGAAATAATTTTATCTAACACTTATCATCTAATGATTAGACCTGGAGTGGATAGAATTAAATCTGCAGGAGGCTTACATAATTTTATGAATTGTGATCTTCCAATTTTAACAGACTCAGGTGGTTTTCAAGTAATGTCTCTTTCTAAACTAAATAAAATTGACAGAGAAAAAGGTGCAATTTTTAATTCACATGTTGATGGTAAAAAGTTTTTTTTAAGTCCAGAAGAAAGTATAAAAATTCAACTAGGTCTTAACTCTGATATTGTCATGATAATGGATGAATGTCCCAAAAAATCTAATGATTATCAATTGATTAATGACTCAATGAAACTATCTCTTTATTGGGCTAAGAGATCAAAAAAAGCTTTTGGTAATAATCCACACAAAGGTATTTTTGGAATAGTTCAAGGAGGTTTATTTAAAGACTTAAGAATTAAATCTTTAAATGAATTAATGGATATAGGTTTTGATGGTTATGCTATGGGTGGTTTAGCAGTTGGTGAGACACAAGCTGAAATGTTTACTGTATTAGATGATATCAAAAATTTTTTACCAACTGAAAAACCACACTATTTAATGGGTGTTGGAACTCCATCGGATATAATAGGTGCTGTTAAAAGAGGTATAGATATGTTTGATTGTGTTTTGCCTACTAGATCAGGTAGAACAGGGTTAGCTTTTACATGGGAAGGTAGGATTAATATCAAAAATAACAAATACCAATATGATAATTCACCCATAGATATTAATTGTAAAAATTTAAATTTAAATAAATATTCAAAAAATTATTTAAATCATTTGTTTAATACAAATGAAATACTAGCCTCGATGCTATTAACTCTTCATAATATTAACTTTTATCAAGAATTAATGTCTTCTATCAGAGCTCATATTAATAATGGAACTTTCGATGAATTTCATGATAAATACATTGATAAGTTGTAACAGATACTTAATTTTTGCCTAATTTGACATTTGAAATATTAAAATAATTCTGTATATAACAATAACTCATTTGAGTAATTAGTGGGCCCTTAGCTCAGTTGGTAGAGCAATTCCCTTTTAAGGAATGGGTCGATGGTTCGAGTCCATCAGGGCTCACCATAATATTTAAGTAAACTTAATTGGAGGATATTCTAAAATTACTTCGTTCATTTTTTCATTTAAATCTTTAATTCTATTATCAGAAGAGGGATGAGTGCTCATAAATTCTGGAGGCTCTTTACCTTTATTAAATTTTTTCATTCTATCCCATATTTTCACTGTTTCTCTAATGTCATATCCAGATAGTGAAGAAAAAATCATACCCAAATAATCAGCTTCACTTTCTTGTTTTCTATTAAATGGATTCATGATTCCAAGTTGTGATAACAAACCAATTGTGTTCATACCTGTAGTTCTATTTACTTGTGATAATTTGCCTCCACTAAATATATCGATTAATTGAGTTCCTGTATTTAGTAATGCTGTTCTACTAGCACGTTCTATAGAATGTTTGGCTACTGCGTGAGCTATTTCATGGCCCATTACAGCTGCTAAACCGTTAGTATTTTTTGTTACGTCCAAAATTCCACTATATACTGCAATCTTACCTCCGGGCATACACCAAGCATTTCTAACATTTTTTTTATCTATTAAAATATATTCCCAATCAAAATTTATTGTAGGGTCTTGTAAGTTTTCTCTATAAAAATATTCAGAAATTGATCCTTCCATTTTTTTTCCAATTTCTTTTATTTCATTGAGAGTTTTTTTATCGTCACTCATTTTTTCTTTTTCTTTAACTTTTTCATATATTATTGATGCTTGAGCATTTAATTTAGCTTCTGAAACTATTTTTAACTGTTTTCTTTCAGTAATAGGGGCTGTAGTACAAGAGGGTAATATAAAACTACAACAGCCACATCCCACATAGGATAAAAATTTTCTTCTATTCATTTTTATAAATAATTGATATTAACATATATAACATGAATCTTAATAATAAAATTTTATTAGTGTTATTTATAATAGCAATTATCTTTGTAATTTATTCAAGTTTTAATTGATCTTATGACAAAAAAAAATACAAAAAAATCAATATCGCTAACTCTAAGGAACTATTTTATTGCAGGTGTGGTTGTTTTAATACCAATAGGTTTTACGCTTTACTTAAGTAAAATTTTAATTGGTATTTCTTCAAATTTAATACCAAAAAATATTAATCCAAATAACTACTTACCTTTTAACATTCCTGGTGTTGAAATTGTTATTACATTAGTTTTTATAACTATCGTTGGTGGTCTTTCATTATCATTTTTTGGAAAACGTATACTTAAATTAATTGACGATCTTTTCAAAAGAATTCCATTTTTGAGAACTGTTTATTCGGCTATAGTTCAAATGACAGAAACTTTTTCAAAAAAGGATGACGGTCAAAAAAGTGTAGTTCTTATTGAATATCCTAGAAAGGGCGTTTGGGCCGTTGGATTTGCGACTAAAGAAAACAAAGGTGAAATGGCAACAAAAACTGGTAAGAAATTAATAAATGTTTTTGTTCCAACAACTCCAAATCCAACTAGTGGTTTTTTATTAATGTTTCCAGTTGAGGATGTAATATATTTAAATATGACCTTTGAAGAAGCCTCTAAATTTATAGTTTCAGCAGGAACATCTAATAATAAATCTTAAGCAATATCATTAATAATATCGGCTCTATCATACAATTTTACTAGTGGTTTGTATTTGTTAATATTTTCCTTAGAATTTTCAATTCTTCTCATTTCTTTTTCGGCTAAAATAAATAAATCATGGTTATGAATTGGGTCTGCTAATTTAAAATTTTTAATACCACTCTGCTTAAAACCTAAAATATCACCAAAACCTCTAATTTTCATATCTTCTTCGGAAATAATAAATCCATCGTTACTTTCTTTTAAAATATTAATTCTTTTTTTTTGCGTTAACACTTAAGTTTGATTTAAACATAAGTATGCATGTTGAGCTTCTATCACCACGACCAACTCTACCTCTAAGTTGATGTAGTTGCGATAAACCAAATTTATTAGCATTTTCAATTACAATTACATTCGCATTTGGAAAATCAATACCCACTTCGATTATTGTTGTTGATACTAAAATCTTAAAATCATTATTCAAAAACTTATTTAATATATTTTCTTTATCATCAACATTAGTTTTACCATGAAGTAATGCAACTTGATCCGGAAATAAATTCTTAAGGTACTCAAACTTTTTAATAGCTGAAGAATGGTCAATTTTTTTAGATTCCTCTATTAAAGGACAAACCCAAAATATTTGATTGCCTAGTTGAATTTCTTTTTTGATAAATTTTATAACATCATCTATCTTACTTTCCAACTTACTATAAGTGATAACAGGTTTTCTGATAGCTGGTTTTTCGCGGATAATTGATAGATCCATATCACCGTACATCGTCATTGTTAAGGTTCTAGGTATAGGTGTTGCTGTCATTAATAAAACATCACAATTATCTCCACCTTTATCTGATAATTTTTTTCTTTGATTAACACCAAATTTATGTTGTTCATCTATAATAATTAAACCTAATTTCTTGAAATTCACTTTTTTTTGAAAAATAGCATGAGTACCAAAAATGATATCAATTTCATGATTTAATAATTTATTTAATATAATTTTTTTAATTTTATAGTCTGATTTACCTGAGATAATTTCTACTTTTAAATTTTTGGGAAATATTTTTTTTGCCAAAGTATAGTGTTGTCTTGCTAATATTTCTGTTGGAGCCATTACAGCAACTTGAAATCCTGAATTAACACTATTATAGGCAGATAATAATGAAACTATTGTTTTGCCACTACCCACATCACCCTGCAAAAGTCTAAACATTTTTTTTGAAGAACCTAAATCTTTATTAATTTCACTTAATGTTTTAATTTGGTCATTTGTTAATGAAAATTCTAACTTTTTAATTATATTATTTTGTTTTTTTATATCTAAAACTTTATTTATTTTTTTTATTTTTTTTATTTTTTTTCTTATTTCAGAATTAACAAGAAAGGTTGAAAATATTTCATCAAAAGCAAGTCTTTGATAAAAATTTTTTTTATAACTACCAATATTATTTGGATTATGTAATTCCTTAATAGCATCATTCCATCTTATATTACCAAATTTTTCCTGAATGTGTTTAGAGTACCACTCGTCAAGTATGGGTAAGTTTTTGATTATTTGATTAATAATTTTATTATATATTTTTTCTGAAATACCCTCAGTGAGAGAATATTTGTTGTGTTTTTGTTTAATTAATGACGAGTCTTCTGAAATATATTTAGGATTTGTAAGTTGATACTTATTTTTATAATATCCAATCTTTCCACTAACAGTTATTTCTTTACCTAATGGTAAAATTTTTCTTACGTATCCTTCATAACTGTTAAAGAAAATACAATCAATTTCACCAGTGGGATCATTACATATTACTCTATTAGGTAAATTTCTAACTCTAGGGAAGGAATATTTTTGTGGAATTATAGTTATAGTTTGTACTTCACCAATTTTAAGATTTTTTATTTCCGAAGATAAAGATCTATCTGTGGAGGATTTAGGTAATTTCCATAATAAATCAAATATATTGTTAATTTTTTTTTTTCTTCAGTAAATTCGTTGTTTTAATGCCAACACCTTTCAGTGCTGTTAAATCTGACAACAAATATTTATAATTACTTTTATTATCCATCAACTACTAATATATTCTATTAATGAGTATCAATATAGATCAATTAAAAAAAAAAATTATCTACAGATCAAATTATCGCGGTACTAAAGAAATGGATAAACTTTTAGGTGCTTTTACAAATAAATATATTAATAAATTAAATGCACATGACCTTGAAAATCTAGAAAAGTTATTAGATATTGATGATAATAATTTATATAACTTTTATAATAATCTAAAGACTGATTTTAAAATTAAAGAAAATAATGTTAGTTCACTATTTAGAAATTTTAAATATAAGCAAAAAAAATAATGGCGGAGAGACTGGGATTCGAACCCAGGAAAGAGTTGCCCCTTTGCCGGTTTTCAAGACCGGTGCTTTCAACCGCTCAGCCATCTCTCCGTGAGCAAGGTTTTATTATTATAATTATTTAATTCAACCATAAAATAGTCTAATAAAAGCTATTATTAATTAGAGATCTGGTTTCCTATGAATAAAGAATTTAATAAGGGTTTGTTGTTAGCAGGTTTTGGATCTTTTTGGTGGGGATTTCTTGGTGTTATATATTTTAAATATATTGCCTATATAGGTCATATTGAACTTGTTGTGCATAGATGTCTATGGACAACATTTACGCTTATTTTAACAACTTTCTTTTTTTCAAAGTGGAGTATTTTTTTTTCAATTATTAAAAATAAAAAAATTTTACTTTATCTTTTTTTATCAGGTTTCCTTATATTTATAAACTGGGGTATATGGATATATGCTGTTGCTACAGATCAAATAATTGATGCAAGTTTTGGGTACTTCATTATGCCAATATTAAGTGTGATGTTGGGGTATTTTTTTTTTAAAGAAAAAATTAATAATAAAAGAATTTTCTCAGTATTGCTTGTGATTGCATCAATTGTTTATTTAATATTTGTAAGCTTTAAATCATTACCGTGGGTTGGTTTAATAGTAGCGTTTAGTTGGAGTTTTTATAATCTTGTTAGAAAAAAAATTAATATAGATACTGATATTGGTCTTTTGATAGAAAGCCTATTTATTTTACCTTTTGCTATAATAGCTTTCTACTTCATAACGATTAATGATTATAATGATTTTACTTTTTCGAATCCACCAATGATGTTATTTATATTTTTAGCAGGGCCAATGACGGTAATACCTTTATTTTTATATGTTAGAGGTGTTGAATTATGTGGTTTAGGACCAACTGGAATGATTTTTTATATTACTCCAACACTTCAATTTTTGTTGGGATATTTTTATTATAATGAAGCTTTTTCAAATGAAAAATTAGTTAGTTTTATTTTTATCTGGATTGCTGTATTTATATATTTGAAAGATCTATATGAAGCAGATTAGTTTTATTTTTATACTTATATTTTTTATTATTAATTCAGCTTTTTCAAACACTGATATTGAATTTCAAAAATGGAAAAAAAATTTTAAGAAAGTTGCTTTAAAAAATAACATTTCAGAAAAAACATTTGATGTTGTGATGAAAAATTCAAAATTTTTACCGAATGTAATTAAATATGATAGATTTCAACCTGAATTTTATGAGGATACTAAAACTTATATTTCAAAAAGGACCTCCTCTAAAAAACTAGAAAAAGGGCTAAGATTTTATAATAAAAATATAGACTTAATTAATTCTATAGAAAATAAATTTAATATAGAAAAAGAACTACTCTTATCTTTAATGGGTATTGAGACTAATTTTGGCACATATGTTGGAAAAATGGATATTATATCATCTTTGGCTACATTAAGTTATGATAAAAGACGATCTGAATTTTTTTACTAATGAACTTTTAATTTTATTAAAGCTAATAGATACTAAACAAATTGATTATGAAACTTTATACGGATCTTGGGCTGGTGCTTTTGGTTTTTTTCAGTTTATGCCATCTACGATGAAAAACTATGCTATAGATTACGATAACAATAATTATATAGATTTAAAAAATAATAAGGATGCTTATGCATCAGCAGCTAATTATCTAAAAAAAATTGGTTGGAAGAAAAATCAACCATGTTTTTATAAAGTTGATTTATCAAATGATATACCAAAAAAATATTTAAATGTTTCAGCAAAAAAAATTCATAATAAAAGTAAATTAAAATATTTTATGAAGTATATAAATAATAACTCTATACCTGATAATATTGATGATAACCTAACAGTAGGAATTATTACACCAGATAAAGATATTATTCCTGATGCGGAAACTTTAAATCCAGCATTTATTGTATTTGATAACTATGAAATAATTTTAAAATGGAACAGATCATTAAGATTTTCTTTAGCTGTTTGTACATTGAAAGATAAATTTAAAAATGAACTATAAATTTATATTATTATTTTTTACTATTATTTTATTAAATGGTTGTAATCAATATAGTCCAAATGAAAAAATATTAGTTTTTAGCAGCGAACAAAAATATAAAAACACAGGTTTTGCTTTAATTTACAGCGATGAATTAAAAAAAAATAAAAAAATTTCAAAAAAAATTGATAACAGGTCATTATTAATATTTCATAAATCTATAAAAAAAAATTCTTTTGTTAAGATTACTAATCCTGTTAATCAAAAAACAGTTATTGCCGAAGTTATTTCAAATAATGTTAAATTTTCTAGTTTTTATAACTCTGTAATTACAAATAGAATTGCCGAAGAACTTTTGCTCAATATAGACGAGCCATATATTGATCTAGTTTTAATTTCCCAGAATTCAACATTTATTGCAAAAAAAGCAAAAACTTTTAATGAAGAAAAGAATGTGGCTGAAAAAATGCCTGTTGATGGAATTAAAATTGATAATTTGGGTTTAGTGAAAAAAAATGAAAAAAATAAAGTTAAAAATGAAAAATTTTTGTATTCAATTAAAATTGCAGATTTTTATCATGAAGTTTCAGCAGAAAATATGGTTAAAAGAATAATTAATGAAACAAATCTAAAAAATTCAGTAATAAAAAAATTATCGAGGACTAAATATAGGGTACTATTAGGTCCTTTTAATGATATAAAAAAACTAGAAGACTCATTTAATGAAATTAAATCATTAAATTTTGAAAATTTAGAAATTTTAAAAGATGTATAAAAAAATATTTATTTATTTAATACTAAATTTAATTTGTATTTCTTTTGCTAATGCTAATTTTGATATAAAAGCAAGGACCGCTATTCTTTTAGACTATCACTCTGGTGAAATTTTATATGAAAAAGATGCAGATCGAAAAATTTTTCCTGCTTCAATGACAAAGATAATGACTTCAATAATCGCCTTTGATTTAATTAAAAATGGTGAATTAAACTTAAATGATAAGTTTATAGTGTCCGAAAATGCATGGAGACTTTCTGAAGCTGGATATTCATCAATGTTTATTATGGTTGGAGATCAAATATCAGTTGAAAATCTTTTGAGAGGTATAATTGTATCATCAGGCAATGACGCTTGTGTTGCTTTAGCTGAAGGTATAGCTGGTACTGAAGAAGAATTTGCAATTTTAATGACTGAAAAAGCTAAGGAAATAGGTATGGAGGATACAAATTTTTCTAATTCTTCAGGTATTAATTCTCCAGATAACTTATCTACTGTAAGAGACATAATGATCATGTCAAAATATTTGATCAAAAATTATCCAAAATTTTATGAATATTTTAAAGAAAAAGAGTTTACATGGGACAGAACAGGCGGAGATCCAATAACTCAAGGCAATAGAAATCCATTACTTTATAAAAATCTAGGGGCTGATGGAATTAAAACAGGATATTTGTCATATGAAAAATATTCACTTGCTTCTTCTATAGACAGAAAAGGTAGAAGACTCATTGCAGTTGGTAGTGGATTTAACTCTAAAAACTCCAGATCTAAGCAGAGTGTGAAATTATTAACATATGGCCTAACAAACTATGATCTTGTTAAAATTTCTAATGCAAATAAACCTTTTCAAAAAGTTGAGGTATGGTTAGGTAAAGATAATTATGTAGATGTATATACAAATGAAGACGTTTACAAAACAATTAAAAAAGCAAAAAAAAAATTATTAAAAGTTTCAGTAAAATATGAAGGTCCTGTTGAAGCACCAATTAAAAAGGATGAAAAAATTGCATCATTAAGAGTTGTTTATGACGAAGAATTAGTTGGTGAATACGATTTACTTTCATATAAAGATGTTAAAAAAGTTAATTTTATATCTAGATTAATTAGATCTCTAAACTACATTATTTGGGGTGATGTCTAATAAACCAATAATTGTTTTTGAAGGTATTGAAGGAAGTGGTAAAAGTCACCATATTTCTACAATCTCAAAATATTTAACTAAAAAAAAAATAGATCACATAAAAGTTAGAGAACCAGGAGGAAACAAAAATTCAGAAAAAATAAGAAAATTAATTTTAAGTAACAATTCTAATTTTAACAAAAATACTGATTTATTATTATATTTAGCCGCTAGAAGTGAGAGTATTCAGTTAATAAATAAATTTTACAAAAAAAAAATTATATTAATAGATAGATTTATAGACTCAACTATAGCTTATCAACACTATGGATTAGGTGCTGATATTAATTTGATTAAATCAATAAATAAGTTTTTGTTGAAAAAGATAAAAGTAAATTTTACTTTTTTAAATATAGTTAATAATAAAAATCTTATTTCTAGATTAAAGAAAAGAAAAAAACTTAATAGATATGATAAATTTAGTATAAATTTTTATAATAAAGTTCAAAATGGATTTTTGAAAATATCCAATAATAAAAAGAAATATCAAATAATAAACTCTAATTTAGATATTAAAAAAAATGAAAGACTTATTGAAAATAAAATAAACTGGTTAATTAAATGAATTTAAAATCATCAAATCAAACTTTTTTATATGAGCATGATGATTTATTTAATGAATTAGTTAAATTAAATTTTCAAAACAAATTGCCAAATAAAATTCTTTTATCAGGTGAAAAAGGCGTAGGAAAATGTACATTTGCTTATCATTTTATCAATTATATACATTCCTCAAATGAAGCTAAACCTTATGATTTAAAAAATTTTGAAATTAATTCTGAAAATAAAAGTTTTCTACTAACTCAAAATAAATCTAATCCTAATTTTGAGCTTGTTGATATTGGTGAGGATAAAAAAAAAATTGATATTAACCAAATAAGAAATTTAATTTTAAGTCTTAATAAATCGTCTTTTAATGACAAACCTAGATTTGTTTTAATTGACAACATTGAGTTTCTTAATAATAATTCTATAAACGCTTTGTTAAAAGTATTAGAAGAACCAAATGATAATATTTTTTTTATATTAATAAATAACAACAAAAAAATATTACCTACATTAAAATCAAGATGTTTGAACTATAAAATTACACTATCTTTCGACCAATCAATAAACATTACAAACAAAATAATATCTGATGATGTAAACAATTTGGTTAATAAAGAATTAATATGTAATTATTCTACTCCTGGTAAATTACTGCAACTAATTTCTTATGGTAATGAATTTGATATTGATCTTGAAAATATAAATTTAAAAGAACTAATTTCTCTAATAATACATGACAAACATTTCAAAAAGGATAATTCAATTAAAGAATTAACTTACTATTTAATTGAATTGTATTTTAGAAGTACTATATCAATTAAAAACATTAAATTAATAAATCTTTATAATCTTTTTATTAAAAAAATTGATAGTACAAAAAAATTTAATCTGGATGATGAAGTAATTTTTATAGATTTTAATGAAAATATTTTAAATGGATAAAAATTTTTATATCACTACACCTATTTATTATCCGTCTGCAAAACCTCACATGGGACATGCTTATTCAAGTATAATTGCTGATTTTTTTGCAAGATTTAAAAGAATAGATGGATATGATGTTTATTTTTTAACTGGTACTGATGAACATGGTTTAAAAATCCAAAGAGCTGCTGAAAAAAAAGGTTTAGATCCATTAGAATTTTGTAATGTGATAAGTAAAACATTTAAAGATTTATCCAATACATTAAACTTAACAAATACTGATTTCATTAGAACTACAGAAGAAAGACATAAAAAATCTGTTCAACATTTGTGGAGTGAACTTGAAAAAAATGATGATATTTATTTATCAAAATATTCTGGATGGTATTCAGTGTCTGATGAAGCTTTTTATAATGAAGACGAAATCGAGGAATTAGATGGAGTTAAAGTTGCTATTAATTCAAAATCAATAGTTGAATGGATAGAGGAGGAGTCATATTTTTTTCGTTTATCAAAATGGCAAAAACCTCTTTTAGATTATTATGAAAAACACGCTGATTTTATTTCTCCTGAGTCACGTAAAAATGAGGTTATTAGTTTTGTAAAAAGTGGATTGAAAGATTTATCTATTAGTAGAAAAACATTCTCTTGGGGAATAAAAGTTCCAAACAATAAAAATCATGTAATATATGTTTGGTTAGATGCTTTAACGAACTATCTCAGTGCTTTAAACTATCCTGAAATAAACAACGAGCTCTATAAAAAATTTTGGCCAGCTTCTATACATCTAATAGGTAAAGATATATTACGATTTCATGCAATATACTGGCCTGCTTTTCTGCTAGCTGCTAAAATTGATTTACCAAAAAAAATTTATGGTCATGGTTGGATATTAACTGGTGATGAAAAAATGTCTAAATCCAAAGGGAATATCTTAGACCCTATAAAAGTAATTGATGAATATGGTTTAGATGCATTAAGATATTATCTTATTAAAGAAGTTTCTTTTGGAAATGATGGAAATATTTCACAAGAAAAACTAGAAGATTGCAACAATAGTGATCTAGCTAACAATTATGGAAATTTATGCCAACGTGTAACAGCCTTTGCTATTAAAAATTGTGATGGCAACATACCTAATAAAATTAATTTTCAAAATGATGATTTATTAATCTTAAATAAATATAATGATAATTTAAATAACATTAGAAAAAATATAGATAATCAAAATTTAAATTTTTATATCAACTATATCGTTAACTCACTTTTTGAAGCCAACAAATATTTTAATGATCAAGAACCATGGAAAAAAAAAGATGACCAAGAAAGATTAAATACTATTGTTTATACAGCATTAGAAATTGTTAGAAAAATTAGTTTTTTACTCTACCCAATTATTCCAGAGTCTTCTTTAAAAGCTTTAAAAATTTTTAATATATCTGAAAATGAGATCAATTTATCCTCAATTTCAAATAATGAATATTTAATTAAGGGAAACTATATAAATAAAATAGATATACTTTTTAAAAAAATAGAAAGATCAAATGATTGATTCTCACTGTCATCTTGATCATGAACCTTTGAGAAGTGATTTGAACAATGTTTTAAAGAGATCCAAAGAAGTAGGTATAGAAAAATTACTAACTATTTCAACATCTTTTGAAAGTTTTTCTAGAGTAAAAGAAATTGTTAATATTGATAAAATTATTTATGGAACTATTGGCATTCATCCTCATGAAACAAATAATGAAAAGATAAATTGTGATTTAATATTAGAAAAGCTTAAAGAAAATAAAAAAATTATTGGTATTGGAGAAACAGGATTAGATTTCTATTATAACAATAGTGATAAAGATAAACAAATCGATAGTTTTAGAGAACATATTAAGGCTGCTATCAAAGTAAATTTTCCCTTAATAGTGCACTCAAGGAATGCAGAAAATGAAACATATGAAATTTTAAATGAATACAGGGTTCATAACCCAAAAATTTTAATGCATTGTTTTACTGGATCTAAAGAATTTGCAGATAAACTTTGTACTTTAAATGCATATTTTTCGGCTAGTGGTATAATAACTTTTAAAAATGCAGTAGATTTACAAAAAACTTTTAAATCACTGCCTTTAGATAAAATTTTAATTGAGACAGATAGCCCATTTTTAGCACCTGTACCGAATAGAGGAAAAAAAAATGAACCGTCATTTATAAATTTTACAGCAGCAAAGTTAGCTGAAATAAAAGAAATATCAAAATCTAAACTTATTGAAAGTACCACAAATAACTTTAATAAACTCTTTTTTTAATTAACTTATTATGAAATTTATTATTCTTGGATGTGGTAGCTCAATGGGTGTACCAAGGCCTGATGGTTTTTTTGGTAATTGTGATCCGAAAAACAAAAAAAATTACAGAACCCGATGTTCTGCATTAATTAAAACCTCAGATGAAAATATATTAATTGATACATCTCCTGATTTACGTCAGCAATTACTTAGACATAAAATTAATAAGATTAGTAGAGTTTTTTATTCACACATGCATGGTGATCAAACTCATGGTATAAATGATCTAAGATCATTTTTCATTAATAGTAAAAAACAAATTAATGTTTATGCGGACAAATATACTTCTAAATATCTTAAACAAAGTTTTTCTTATTGCTTTAAAGCTTTTTCAAATGAATATCCAGCGACACTAAATTTAAAAAGATTAGATAGAGATCTATTTACTATAGATAAGAAGAAAAAAATTTTAATTAAATCTATTGAAGTAGAGCATGGAAAAGTTAAATCTAATTGCTTTATATTAGATAAAAAATTAGCCTATATAAGTGATGTTAGTAAAATTTATAAGAAAGATTTTAAATATTTCAAAAACCTCAAATATTTAGTAATTGACTGTTTATGGTATAATTTTCATCCATCACATTTTAATTTAGAAACATCAATAGCTTTAATTAAAAAATTTAAGCCAAAAAAAGCTATACTTACAAACTTGTCACCAGTATTAGATTACAAAGTGCTTA
Organism: uncultured Pelagibacteraceae bacterium; assembly: GCA_902560225.1. GTDB lineage: Bacteria > Pseudomonadota > Alphaproteobacteria > Pelagibacterales > Pelagibacteraceae > Pelagibacter. The sequence continues at coordinate 9,864 of CACEKT010000008.1, read as the reverse complement.
AAAAAATGTTGCCTAAAAATGTTATTCCCGCACATGATGGATTAACTATAGACTTATAAAATATTTTCTATAGTTTTAATTAGCTTTTTTGACATTGGTTTTGTCATAGATGCAAATGTATCTTCTATCCTACCTTCTTTATTGATCAAAATTTTGTGAAAATTCCACTTTGGAACAGCTGATTTACCATGATTTTCTTTTGCCCATTTAAAAATCTCATGAGCATTTTTACCCTTTACTTCTGTTATTGTAGTCAGTGGAAAGTTAATATTAAAATTTACTTCACAAAATTCTTTTACATCTGCATTGTTATTCTTTTCTTGATTAAATGAATTAGATGGAACACCAAGAACAATTAAGCCTTTTTCCTTATAGAAATCCCACAATTCCTGTAATTCATCATATTGTTTTGTGAAACCACAATAACTTGCGGTATTTACAACTAAAATAACTTTATTTTTATAATCTTTAAAATTTATTATTTCACCAGTTATGCTTTCTATGCTGAAATCATAAATTTTTTTTTCATAGTTTGCGGTTGCTGAAGTTTTAAAAAAAAACATAATTATAGATAATAGTAATATTACTTTCTTCATTTGTTTGGTTTATTTGGCGTAAGTAATATCAAAAAATAACCAAATAAAGTGGACAATAAGGACCCAGTTAGTACTCCTATTTTTACACCATCCATATATTGTATGTTTTCAGCAAAAGCTAAATTTCCAACAAACAAACTCATTGTGAAACCAATCCCAGTGAGAACTCCTACACCATAAAAATTGTACCAACTCGTGTCGTTTGGCATTTGAGCTACTTTTAATTTTATAGATGCATAAGAAAATATAAAAACTCCCAATTGTTTACCAAGAAATAGACCAAGTACGATACCTAGGGGAACCTTATCCAATAACGAAGCAAATGATAACCCTTCCAAAGATACCCCAGCATTTGCAAAAGCAAATAACGGCATTATTGCGAAAGCTACATACGGGCTAATTGCATGTTCTATTTTTATTAATAACGAAAAATCTTTTTCTTTTTTTCTATGAGGAATTGTCATGGCTAACAAAACACCAGCAATAGTAGCATGGATTCCTGAGTTATGCGTAAAATCCCAAAGAAAAATTCCAACAATTAAATAGGGTAGGAATTTTTTAATATTAAATTTATTTATAACTAATAAAATAACAAATGCTAATAACATTAAAGTTAAATATTTAATGCTTAAATCTCCAGAGTAGAAAAGAGCAATAATTACAATTGCACCTAAATCATCAATAATCGCTAAGGCAGTTAAAAATACTTTTAATGATAAAGGAACTCTTTTTCCAAGCAAAGATAAAACACCTAATGAAAAAGCAATGTCCGTAGCTGATGGTATGGCCCATCCATTTAAAGTATCACTGTCACCTAGATTTATAAAAACATAAAATAATGCGGGTACAAGCATTCCACCAACAGCAGCTATTATTGGTAATAAAGCTTGTTTAATATTAGAAAGTTCACCTTGTAAAAATTCCCTTTTAATTTCTAAAGTGACGAAAAAAAAGAAAATTGCCATTAGGGCATCATTAATCCAATGTAGTACAGATAATTTTAATCCAAAATTGTTTATGCCTATAAACAAATATTTATTTAAAGTTGAGAAATATAATTCTGCAAAACCTGAATTACTTATAAATAATGCTATTATTGCTGCAAATAATAATACCAGCCCGCTTGCAGCTTCAAGCTTAAAAAACCATCTAAAAGGTTTAGATAAATTATTAATCATAAAAAATTAGGTTAAATCTATAATAAATAATTTAATATCTTTCAATGTTTCATAAAGGCTAGATAAAAGATGTTCAAGAATAGGAAAAATATTAATTAGTGGAGCTTTAAAAGTATCTAGCAAAATAATCATAGCCATTAATGAAATAATTATCACTATTAAGTAGGATAAAAAATTTGAGATAATATTACCTTCAACTTTATCTGATTTTTTAGCTTGATTATCAATTTTATTATTTGAAGTTTTTTTTATATTTTCTTCAGCTTGGTTAATAATAGTTTCAGTTTCTTTTGGTATCTTAGTTTCTATTAAAGTGTCAACAGATGAACTTTTTTTAGTTAAATTTTCATTTAATAAAGGCTCTGAAGATATATTTGGTTCTGAATTTTCGTTGATTAATTTTGTATTTTTTTCATAAAACCATTTATGATTGCAAAACCCACATTGTAATAATCTTCCATTTTCAGGTATTAAAGACTCATCAAGATTAAATTTTTTTTTGCATGATGGGCAAGAAATTTTCATACTTTCATATATATCAGATTTTAATAAAATTACCCTTAATTTGGTTATCTTTATCCTTTGAAATATTTAAAATGTACTGTAAATAGTACACGGATCGGAGTGTAGCGCAGCCTGGTAGCGCATCTGGTTTGGGACCAGAGGGTCGCAGGTTCAAATCCTGCCACTCCGACCATCATTATGAGAAAAGCTTTAATATACATACCAAACAAAAATCCTATGCAGTCTGGAGTAGCAAAAAATAATAAATGGATTTTAGAATTTAAAACAAAAGATCCTACAAAAAATCCTTTAATGGGATGGGAAAGTTCATCTGATACATTAACAGAACTAAAACTTGAGTTTTCATCAAAAGATTTAGCTATAAACTATGCAAAAAAAAAGAAAATCGATTTTGAATTAATTGAACCAAAAAAAAGAAAAACAGTAAAAAAATCGTATGCGGATAATTTTTTAAAATAAATCATGTTTAGATTTTTTAAATTAAAAAAATGGATGATGTGGTCTTGGATTGGGTCATTTATAATTTTATCATCTCTTTGGATCCAGGTAAAAATAGATGTGAAAATTAACGAATGGTTTGGTGAATTTTATGACATGATTCAAAAAGCACTTGCCAAACCCAATGCAATTACAATTGAAGAGTATTGGTCTAGCTTACTTTCATTTATTATTTTAGCGGCAATTTATGTGGGTGTAGCTGTTATTGTTAGTTTTTTTACCTCTCACTATCTATTTAGATGGAGAACCGCTATGGTCGAATGGTATCATAGTGTTTATGATAGAGCTAGGAAAATTGAAGGTGCATCACAAAGGGTTCAGGAAGATACTATAAAATTTTCTAGAATTATGGAGTCATTAGGCACAAGTTTAATAGAAGCTTTAATGATATTAATTGAGTTTACACCTATATTATTTGGATTGAGTGTAAGTATACCAATTTTCTTTTTTGGAGATTGGGATTATGGTTTAATAGTTGGAGCTTTGATTTGGTCAGTAGGTGGAACAATTTTTTTAATAATTTTAGGTTTAATCTTAAGATTAGTAGGTGTTGAATATGATCTGCAAAAAAAAGAAGCTGCTTACAGAAAAATTTTAGTTGTAGCTGAAGACGATGGTACTGTTAGACCAAAATCAATAGAAGAACTTTTTAGTGGTGTAAGAGAAATTCATTTTTTGAGTTATTTAAGATATCTTTATTTTAACATTGGTAGAATTGCATATTTGCAGGCAAATGTTTTATCTGCATATGTTTTTCTAGCACCTGCTATTGTTGCTGGGGCTGTTACACTAGGTGTTATGCAACAAATAATTAGAGCTTTTGGAAGGGTTGAGGGATCAATGCAGTATATATTAAAAGCTTGGCCAACAATAATTGAACTAGCAAGTGTTTACAAGCGTTTAAGAGAATTTGAAGCTAAAATAAATCAAGTCGAGATTATTGATGAAAAGATTTAATGGCAATTGATAAAAAATTTATTGATCAATTTATTAATGTTACATCAAAAGCAGCTCTTGCTTCTTCATATTTAATTGGGAAAAAAGATAAAATTGCTGCAGATAAGGCGGCCGTTGACTCAATGAGAAATGAATTAAATAAAATTGATATGAGGGGAGAAGTCGTCATAGGTGAAGGAACGCTAGATGAAGCTCCTATGCTTTATACTGGTGAAATTGTAGGTACAAAAAAAGGATTAAATTTTGATATAGCAATCGACCCTGTAGAAGGAACTAATTTTGTTGCTAATAACTTGCCTGGAAGTATTTCAGTTTTATCTATAGCTGAAAAAGGAAACTTATTTAAAGCTCCAGAAACTTATATGAATAAAATAGCTACAGGAAAAATTGATAGGGGACTTATTGATTTAGATTTTCCATTAAAAAAAAATATTAAAAATTTATCTGAGTTTAAAAATAAAGATATTACATCACTTACAGTTTGTTTATTAGATAGACCAAGACATAAAAAAATTATTGATGAACTAAAAGAATTAAATGTAAATTTGAAATTAATTAGTGATGGTGATGTTCTTGGTGCTATTTATGTGTCTCAACCAAAATATGGGGTTGATATGTTTTTGGGCATTGGTGGTGGGCCAGAGGGTGTAATTGCGGCATCTGCTTTAGATGCCTATGATTGTCACTTTCAAGGTAGATTTATATTTGATAATGATAAAAATATGAATGAAGCGAAATCAATGGGTATCAAAGATTTAGATAGAAAATATGATTTAAATGAAATTATTAAAGGTGACTCGATATTTTGTGCAACAGGTATTACTAATAGTGAAATATTAAATGGGATAGTATTAGATCAAAATAATTATACTTCTGAAACTTTAATTACACATAAAAGTTCCAATTTAAAAAAAATAATTAAAAAAAAAAATTTAATTGATGAATGATATCAATTTCTGATAAAAATTGGATCGAAAAAAAAGTAAATAAAAACTTAGTAGATAAAATTAAACAAGATTATAACCTAAGTGAAATAATTTCAAAATTAATTGTTTCAAGAAATTTCGATATAGAAGAGATTACAAATATAGATAAAGATCCTGATATTAAAAACATATTTAAAAATACTTTTGATTTTAATCATTCATCAGATTTGTTGATAGATTCTATAAATAAAAATGAAAAAATATGTGTCTTGGGTGATTATGATGTTGATGGTACGGCTGCAACTTCTTTACTAGTTAAATACTTTAAGCATATTAATCAACCTTATTTCTACTATATACCAGATAGAGAAAAGGATGGTTATGGAGCTACTAAGAAACTTTTTCAAAAATTAATTATAAATAAACCAAAATTAATAATTATGGTGGATTGCGGCTCTACATCAAATAAAGCTATAGATTTTCTTAATGAAAATAATATTAAATCAATAATAATTGATCATCATGAAATAAGTAAACCTTATCCAAAATCAAATTCAATAATTAATCCCAAAAAAAATAGTGGCTATATGAAATATAATTATTTGTGTGCTACAACTTTAACGTATTTTTTTTTAGATATTTTATTAAAAAAAAAAAAATCAAGTTTTAAATTATCAAACTTTTTAATTTACGTTTTGCTTGCAACAGTTTGTGATGTAATGCCACTAAGAAAAATTAACAGGATAATTGCCAAAGATGTTATTAAAAAATTTAATATAAAAGAAAGTCTTGCATTTAAAATTTTACTTGACCAAATTGGGATAAATAGAAAAATAACTATTGATGATTTAGGATATTTATTAGGTCCTATCATTAATTCAGGTGGTAGACTTGGATTTTCAAATTATGGCATAGAGCTACTAACATCAACTGATCCTAAAATAGTTAAAAACAAGTCCATTGAATTAATTAAATTAAATAACAAAAGAAAAAAAATAGAAAAAATTATTTTAAATGAAATTAATTTTGAAAAAATTAAAAAAGAAAACAAAAATGTAATTATTTATTATAAACCTAATTTAAATGAAGGATTAATAGGTATAATAGCAGCCAGATTAAAGGACCATTTTAACAAACCTGCTATAGTGATAACCAATTCAAAAAACATTTTAAAAGGATCTGCTAGATCAACAACTAATTATAATATTGGAACTTTAATTAAATTATTAATTGATAAAAAAATTATTGAAAATGGTGGTGGGCATAATATGGCAGCAGGCTTTGTTATTAAAAAAGAAAATGTTGAAGTTTTAAATAATTTTATACAAAAAGATTATTTAAAAACAAATAAGGATTTCAAATTTTTCAATGAATACGATTTTGCTATTTCGTCTTTGGCAATAAATAATAAATTTATGGAAGTAATTAACAAAATTGGTCCATTTGGAAATGGAAATAGATCGCCATTATTTTTGATTGAAAATTTAAAAATTATTAAATCAAAGTTATTAAAAAACAAACATATCTCAGCGATACTTAAACCAGGAAAAGGATCTTCAATAAAATCAATATGTTTTAACTGTGCAGATACTCAAATAGCTCAATATCTTTTGCATTACAAAAAACAAATTAATATTATTGCTGAAATAAAAGAAAATTATTGGAACAATAAAAAATTTGTACAGTTAATTATCAAAGACATTACATTAATAGCTAATTAGACTTGATATGCATGAACTTTTAAAATAAAAGATCATTCAACGGTCCCTTCGTCTATCGGTTAGGACAGCTGGTTTTCATCCTGCAAAGGGGGGTTCGATTCCCCCAGGGACCGCCATTAAATTTATATGTATCACTATGCCTATATGCTTAAAACATTAGATGGATACAAAAAAAAAACTTATGTAGGCTACACTATTAATATTAATAATAGGTTAATAAAACACAATTCCTCAAAGGGAGCTAAATCAACAAGAGGCTACAAATGGAAAGTTATTTTTAAAAAAAAGTTTTTATCTAAGTCAAAAGCTTTATCATTTGAATATAAACTTAAAAAAGATAGAAAATTAAGGGAATCCATAATAAAAGATAGTTAGCATATTATGAAAATAGCTACAATTTTACCATACAAAGAAAACTATACTGTATCAAAAGCTCAGGCTGCAGCAATTTGGGTTTGTGATTTTTTTAAGTATTCTAAATTCAAAGATAACAATTTAATTTATGGAAACACATCTGGAAAAGATTTTTTAAGTAAAAATTATGTAAACATTAAAATTAACAATCTTAAATCAAAATTTACAAGCTCAACAAAAGAATATTGTAAAAATTTTATTATTGAAACTAAAAATATAAATTTTGATATTATTGAAATACACAATAGACCTTCAGTTTTTAACTATTTAAAAAATGAAAAAGATTCAAAATATATTTTATATTTTCATAATGACCCTATTTCTATGAATGGATCAAAGACAATTTCAGAACGTTTAGACTTACTAGATAATTTAGAAAAAATTATTTTTGTTAGTAAATGGGTTAGAGATAGATTTTTTATGGGTTTAGATAAAAAGTTATCAAATAAAACTGAAATAGTTTATCCAAGTATTGATAAACCAAAAAAAATAAGATCTAAAAAAAAAAGAATTGTATTTGTAGGAAAATTAAATACTTCAAAAGGGTATGATATTTATAAAACTTCAATTTTAAAAATTCTAAATGAATTTAACGATTGGAAAGGGTATTCTATTGGTGACGAAAGTAGAGATAGACCATATATAAAACATAAAAATCATAGAGAATTAGGATTTTTGAAGCATAATAAAGTATTAGAATTTTTAGATAGCTCTGAAATTGCAGTAGTGCCTTCCAGATGGGAAGAACCTTTTGGAAGAACAGCTTTGGAGTCTTCATCAAGAGCTTGTGCTACAATTATTTCTAATAGAGGGGGTCTACCTGAAACAACTGATCATTGTTTGGTATTAAAAAAATTAAATTCACAAGATTTATATTTAAACATTAAAAAATTAATTCTGAACTCGAATTTACGTAAAAAAATTCAAATAAAGGGATTTAAAAATACTAAACATTTAATTAAAGAAAATAGTCAATTAATAGATAATATTAGAGAAAATATAGGACAAAACTTTAGTCTAAACCTAATAAGAAATAAATTAAGAATAATAAATATTTATAATACAGGACAGAAGAATTTTCACAGACTTTACAATATTTCACTAGGAAAAAAATTTACAAATGGCTTCATAAGAAATGGTCATGATGTATTAGAAATAAGTGATAGAGATTATCTAAGACAAAATAGAAGTTTATTTCTTCAAAAAGATAATAGCAAATTTCAGGATTATTTAATCAATACATTTAAAAACTATAATCCTGATTTAATATTTTTTGGTCATACAAAGAATATTGATAGATCAACAATCAATGAATTCAAATCTTTAAACAAAAATATAATCATTTCCCAGTGGAATGAAGATCCTGTAATGAAAAGTTTAAGTTATTCCAAAAAAAATATTAAAAATATATTAAATTATTCAGATTTAGTAGATCATACTTTTATAACTTCACATCCAAGCGTACTTAAAAATCAAAAATATAATATAAAAAATCTACATTTTTTTTTCGTTCCTGTGGATAAAAATATTGAATGTTTTGATGTGTCTAAGAAAAAACCTTTGAAAGATATATTTTATGCAATGAGCCACGGTGTAAATAGAGCAACACTAAAAAAAGGTAAAAATGATTCCAGAATTCATTTCTTAAACACTTTGGTTAATAAAATAAGTGAAATAAACTACGATTTTTATGGGTTTCAAAATAAAGAACCTATATGGGGTAATGATTTCTATAAAGCTTTAATAAATTCAAAGATGGGTTTAAATCTAAGCAGAGGTTTGCCTGCAAAATATTATTCTAGTAATAGAATAGCATCATTAATGGGTAATGGATTGCTTACTTTTGTAGATAGAAAAACTCAACTTAATGATATTTTTACTAAGAACGAAATAATTTTTTATGACAATATTAAAGACTTATCTGAAAAAATAAAATTTTATAAAATAAAAGATAGTCTAAGACAAAAAATTGCAAGTAATGGTAAAAAAAAATATTTTAAATATTTTAATGAATTAAAAACGACAAAATATTTTATCGAAACTTCTCTTGGTTTAAAAAACGATTTGTATTGATGAAGTTTTCTATTTTAGTTTCAACATTTAATAACCTTCATTTTCTGAAATTTTTTTTAAATTCATTAAAAAAAAATTCAAAATATCATCACGAAATTATTTTACATATAAATGATGGATCAGATGGTACACTGGAGTATGCAATAGAAAATAATATTATTTACACTCATAGTCCGAATAATATTGGTTTATGTAGTGCTATTAACAAAGCATCATCTTTAGCTTCTACAGATTTTATTTTGTATGCACACGATGATATGTTTTTTTGTAGAGATTGGGATTTTTTTTTAAAAAAAGAAGTTACAAAATTTCCTGATTATAAATTTTATTTAACAGGCACTAACGTTTCTAAAAATAATGGTTTAATTAATTTTGATTGTGGAACAACGCCTAATAATTTTGATGAAGATAAATTCAATAATTTTTGTGAAGAAGATAAATCATTTGATTTACAAGGCTCTCATTGGGCTCCTCATTTAATTCATAAAGATTTATGGATAAAAATTGGCGGTTTTAGTGAAGAATTTAACCCTGGTGATGGTTCGGATCCAGATTTATGTATGAAATTATGGAACGAAGATGTTCGAATTTTTAAGGCTATATCTAAGTTTAAAGTTTATCATTTTAGCTCAATTACGACAAGAAAAAGTGATGTAAAATTAAATAATGGAACAAAAATATTTTTAAAAAAATATGGATTTAACCCAAGATTTTTTAGAAGATATTATTTAAGAGGAGATGGTTTTAATTATTTTATAGGAAAATTAAATAATCCAAAATTTTCATTTAAAATGTTTTTAGAATTAATAGTTAACAAAATGAAATATTTTTATTTTAAATTTTTTTAATGAAAAAAGTAGTTGTAAGAATTGCTGAAGGTTTGGGTAACCAACTATTTATGTATGCAAATGCATATACATTATCCAAAAAAAATTAATTACACTTTGTTTACTGACAGTACATCTGGTTATTTTAA
>CACEKT010000007.1 GCA_902560225.1 uncultured Pelagibacteraceae bacterium | reverse complement strand
CAATTAAAAATAAAAATTTTAATCCAAGAAAAAAACTTAGATCATTCAATAAAGAGGTTATGGGGTCAGATTTAAGAGGTGTAAATGCAATGTCTGTCTCTGAAATAACAGGTATCCCAAGACCAACGGTTGTAAGAAAGTTAAAAATTTTAATCGATAAGAAATATCTTCATATTAATGAAAAAAAGTTAATTTCATTTGACGCTAAAGACAATGCTTTTCAAACAACATCACGAATGCTGGATAAAAATATGCTTAGTTTAAGTAATTTTATTTACAGAGTTTTTAATCAAATAAAAATTATTAATGCTAATAATAATAATGATGATGATGAGGATTATATACCAGGCTATCTTAGGTAGATTAATTAGATTTTTTTAAAATATAAATAAATATAAATCCTGTAATATACATTATCAACGCATATGCAGCTGTTGGCACCATGTATGCTACGTCGTTAAACAATAAAGTTGCCACAAACACTGCCAGTGTTCCATTTTGCAAACCACACTCTAAAGAAATACATTTTCTTTGCGCAATACCAGTTACAAATTTTTTTGATATAAAATATGCTAAAGTCATCATTATAACATTAAGGATTAATACTGCCAAACCAGCTTGAGCAAGATAATCAAATATATTGTTTCTTTCTTCAATCCATATTGCTGCAAAAACAATTATAAATAATAACCATGTAATTTTATTTATAAAATTAATTTTAGAATTAATAAAATTTTCTGCAAAACCTCTTATTACCATTCCAATAATTACTGGAACTGACACAACTAAAGCCATCTTTACTGCGATACCAGTCATTGAAATGTCTGATGATATACCAGCAAATCCTAACAAGTTTGCTGATGTTAAAACTACAAAAGGTACTGAAATAATACTTAATAAACTCATAACCGCTGTTAAGGATATTGATAAAGCAACATCGCCATTTGCAAATTTAGTTAAAACATTTGAAGTTACACCTCCAGGTGCTGCTGCAATTATCATTAATCCCAAAGCAATTTCTATAGGCAGCTTAAGTATTAAAATTAATATGTAAGCTACTATTGGTAAAAGAATTAATTGGCAAATAAATCCAACTATAAAATCATTTGGATTTCTTAAAATTCTTGTGAAATCTTTAATTGAAAGTCCCAAGCCTAAACCTAGCATTATTAATGCAAGAGCTATTGGTGCAATCTTTGTAACAATTTCCATACAATAATTTATATATTGATTTTAAAGGTGTTAAAAGAAATTTACTTTAAAATTTCTCTAATAAACGTTCTCAAGTCTTCTATAAGTAAATTGGGCTTTTCTAACGCTGCAAAGTGACCACCGCTTTTCATTTTGGTCCATTTTTTAATATTAAATATTCTTTCAACATATGATCGAGGAGGCCATTCAGACATTTCGTTTGGAAAAATTGCAATACCAGTTGGAATATTTATTTTTTTAAAATCTTTTGGAAAAAAACGACCACCTTCTTCTCGTCTTCCAAAGTAAATCCAAGAAGCAGTATTAAATGTATTTGTCAAAATGTAAATCATGATATTTGCTAGCAAAACATCCTTGGAATAAACACTTTCAATATTATTATCTTTTAAATCTGACCATCCATGTATCTTTTCAATAATCCATGCTGCAATACCAACTGGACTATCTAACATTGCATAACTTAAAGTTTGAGGTTTAGTTGCTTGCTGTGTTCTGTATCCATCTTGCATGATTTGATCTTTATCAAATTTTATTTGCCATTCTTTCTCCTCTTTAGTTTGTGGCCCCTCAGGATGTCTCATTGTTAAACAATTAATATGAATAGCTTTACAGTTATTTGAATGATCATAACCCAACCAATTGGCAATAGTAGCTCCCCAATCTCCACCTTGAGCACAATATTCTTTATAGTTTAAATTTTTGATCATCATTTTATTTAAAATTTCAGCTATTTTTCTAGGACCTATAGGTTTTTTGGGCGCACCAGAAAAACCAAAACCAGGTAAAGATGGTGTTATAACAGTAAATGCATCATCAATATTTCCACCAAATTCTTCTGGATGCGCCAAAGGTTTTATGATTTCTAAAAATTCAACAACTGATCCTGGCCAACCATGCATTAATAATAATGGCTTAGGATTCTTGCCGCTTCCCTCTTCTTTTATGAAGTGAATATCTATATCATCAACGCTAGTTTTAAAATTTGAAAAACTATTAATTAATTTTTCGTGATCTTTCCAATTAAAATCTTTTATCCAATAATCACATAGTTCTTTTAGATATTTTTTATTTGTACCGTGAGTCCATCCATCCATATCTTGAGTTGATGACCATGGATAATTTTTAATTTTAGTTTTAATTAATGATAACTCACTTTCGGTAATATTTATTCTAAAATCTTTAATCATTTTGTATTATTTGTTATCAATAATTGTAAAATCAACTATATACTTTCTGTAATATTTTTATAATCATTATTTATGCTTTCAAATAAAGAAATTATTTGTCCTAACAACCTTTTGGATTTTGCACACAAAAAAAAAGGTATAAAAGTTGCCATAGTAAACTCAGGCAAACCATTACCTATGCTTTCAGCTCAAGATGCTGTAAATGAAAATCTCATTGACCCTATTTTTATTGGGGACAAAAAAGAAATTTTAAAATGTGCAGAAGATATTAAATGGGATATTTCAGAATATGAAATTATAGATGAGCCCATTGAAAACAATACTGCAAAAGTAGCAGCAAAACTTGCTAGTGAAGAAAAGATTAAAATAATAGTTAAAGGTCATATACATACAGATATTTTAATGAAAGAAGTTCTTAAAAGAGAATACAATTTACTGGGTAAAAAAAGACTAAGTCACATCTGGCATATGACTATAAACAAAGATGATAAACCATTAATAATTACTGATGGTGCTTTAAATGTTCAGCCAAATGTAAAAACTAAAATGCATATTTTAAAAAATGTAGTTAATTTTTCAAAAAGAATAGGAATATTAAGACCTAAAGTTGCTATATTATCTGCAACTGAAGAAGTCTTGGAAAGTGTACCAAGTTCAATTGATGCCGCTGAATTAACAAAACTTGTTGAAAAAGAAAACTTAGACGCAGATGTCTTTGGCCCTCTTGCATTTGATAACAGTATTTCAAAAAAATCAGCAGCAATAAAAGGAATTAAAAATATAGTAGCTGGTGAAGCTGATGTCTTATTAGTCCCGAGTGTAGAAACAGGAAATAGTCTAGTTAAAATGATGATTTATTTTATGGGTGCTTGCGCTGCCGGAGTTGTTGTAGGTGGCAAAGTACCAGTAGTAATAACAAGTCGATCTGATGAAGCACAAGCACGATTAGCCTCTATAGCTGCTGCCGTAGTTGCTTTAGACTAATAGTTTAATTGAAATTTAATTAAAATTCGTTTAAACCAATGAAAAATTTGAACTAAGAAAATAATGGCAATTACATATCTAAAAAAATCTCCAAAAACATCTTCAACAGACGATAGCAAAACTAGAGAAATAGTTGAGAATATACTTAAAGATATTGAAAAAACTAAAGAAGAAGGTTGTAAAGAGCTTTCTAAAAAATTTGATAAATATGAAGGTGATGTGATTGTCTCAAAAGAAAAAATTGAAGAAATTAAAAAAAATTTAGATCAAAAAACTAAAGATGACATTCAATTTTCTCACGAAAGAGTAAGAAAATTTGCTGAAGCACAATTAAAAAATTATGGACAAGATTTCGAAGTTGAATTATCGGATGGGTTATTTGCTGGACAAAAATTAATTCCTGTTAATACTGCTGGATGTTACGTTCCAGCTGGTAGATATGCTCATATTGCTTCTGCTGTAATGAGCGTAACTACAGCAAAAGTTGCAGGTGTAAAAAATATTATTGTTGCTAGTTCACCAAAACCTAAAATAGGAGTTCATCCCTCTATTGTATATACAGCAGACCTTTGTGGAGCAGACTCCATTTTAAATTTGGGTGGAGTACAAGCAATCGCAGCAATGACAAATGGTTTATTTGGAAACGCGCCAGCAGATATATTAGTTGGTCCAGGAAATCAATTTGTTGCTGAAGCAAAAAGAATTTTATTTGGAAAAGTTGGTATTGATTTATTTGCAGGACCTACAGAAATAGCTGTAATAGCTGATGACAAGGCAGACGAAGAGTTAGTTGCAGTTGATTTAGTTGGCCAGGCAGAACATGGTTATAATTCTCCAGCGTGGCTTTATACAACAAGTAAAAGAATTGCTGATTATGTAATTAAAAGAGTACCAGAATTAATTGCTGAACTTCCAGAACTACCTAAAGAAAATGCTGGAGCTGCTTGGAGAGATTATGGTGAAGTTATTCTTTGTGATACAGATGAAGAAATAGCTACTATTAGTGATGAATATGCGCCTGAACATTTGGAAGTACAAACTCAGAACTTAGAGTGGTTTCATAAGAGGTTAAAAAATTATGGTTCATTATTCATTGGAGAAGAAACTACAGTTGCTTATGGAGATAAATGTTCTGGTACTAATCATATTCTACCTACAAAAGGAGCAGGTCGGTATACAGGTGGTTTATTTGTTGGTAAATTTATCAAAACCCTAAGCTTTCAAAGAATGTCTAAAGAGTCTACAAAATCTGTTGGGGCTGCTTGTGCTCGAATTTCTAGATATGAAGGTATGGAAGCGCATGCTAGAACTGGTGACGCAAGACTTAGAAAATACGGTTTTTCAAATTAATTTTTACTTAATATTAAATCTAAATAAAGAGCTGCAGACCATGAAAAATTACTTGCTCCCATTGGTTTACCATTTTTACAGCTATAATATTCATAAATTCCTTTTTTTTCGATTAATTTAATAGTTAGATTTTTTATTTTTTTTGAAAATAAATGATCTTTATTTTTTAATCCTTTATATAAAATCCAATTACAATTAATCCAAACTGGACCTCTCCAGTATCTTTTTTCTTCGAAACTTTTATGGTTTGGTTTTATAGATGAAAAGAAGTACTTTTCTTTCTGATTATGCTTTTTTAAATTTTTTATTAATTTATTGTTAATCTTTTCATTATTTAAATCTGCAAATAAAATAAAATAATTTGTAATTGAAGGAATTTCAATTTTTTTTTTATTTTTTATATCTAATGAAAAAAAGGTTCCTTTTCTTTTATCAAATAATTTTAGAATATTTTTTTCAGTTATCTTTATATATTTACTTATATCAAATGAATCTAAATTAAAATTTTTTAGTATAGAAACCAGATCTTTGTTTGCTTTAAGAAAAATAGAATTAAATCCAACATCTACTACATTGAACAAAGAAGATTTATATATTTTTTTTGGATTATAATTATTTTTTCTTAAATTATTTTTGATTGTTACATATCTATCATAATCAATGTCTAAAGGTCTGTAATCTGGATTAATTAATTTATTGTCTGCTCTTTTGTATTTTATATTTTTTTCAACAACAACTTTCTTCATTGGTTCATCCCATATTGGAGAATTGTCATATCCACTTTCCCATGGATGCAGAATTGATACCAATCCAGTTCTTTTTGGATCTCTATATTTAATGAACCAATCATGAAATTTTTTTATTTTTTTTACAATTTTCTTAATTTCCAAACTTTGCTTTTCGTTAATTTTTTTTTTATCTAAAATTTGTTTTAAAATACTTGCAAGAACTGGTGGCTGAGTGATACCGGATGAATGAATTTTGTTACCACAATTCCATGCTGTGTAATTTGGATAATAACTAGTATTTGTATCGTGAAACAATATATGAGGAACCATTCCGTCTTTCCATTGTCCGTCCAAAAGAGTGTTGATTTCCTTAATTGCAAAGTTAAAGTTAAAGTAAGAATAACCCAATGCTATAAAAGCTGAGTCCCAGTTCCACTGCGCTGGATAAAGTTTGTTATTTGTTGGTAATGTATAACCTTTTCTTCTGTTGCCTATTAAGATTTTTTGAGCAATTTTAATTAAACTAGTCATTATCCTTTTACACTTCCCGCAGTTAAACCACTGACTAAATATTTTTCAAAGTAAACAAATATAAATAGAACTGGCAATGTAACTACTACTGATCCAGCCATTAAATACTGTCTTGGGGTTTCTGCATCTCCGCTTAAATACTGTATAGCTCTAGAAAGTGTAAATGAATTAGGATTATCCAAAAACATTAAGGAGAATAAAAATTCATTCCAAGCAATCATAAACACGTATAATGCAACTGATGAGATAGCAGGAATACTTAGAGGTATAATAATTTTAAAAATTATACCAAACCAACTAAGTTTATCTAATATTGCTGCCTCTTCTAGCTCTTTTGGTATACTTTTAAAATATCCTTGTAACATATAAATAGCTACTGGTAGTGTTGTAGCTGTATAAACAATTAATAATCCCTCTATTGAATTTCTTAAACCTAGCTGACTAAAAACTGTATACAAAGGAATAACAAGTACTATTGCTGGAAACATATAAATTATTAATATTGATGTTGAAAGAAATGTTTTTCCAAAAAAATTCAGTCTTGCTATTGCATAGGCTGCAGGAATTGCAAAAAGTAATGTTATTATAACTGTTCCCAATGATACAATTGTACTGGTTAGAATGTACTTTCCAAACTTATAAGATTTAAAAATTACAAAATATGATTTAAATAAATCTTTGATATCTTGACTAAAATTTATACTAAAATCTAAAGGATTTACTAATAAAGCCATTTGAGTTTTAAAACTTGTAACTAACATCATGTAAAATGGGAAAAGTATTACAAATGAAAAAAATAAAATTCCAAATAAAGTTAAGAAATCAAAAAATATTACTTGTGTGGAATGTTCTTCTTTTAAATTATTAAAGTTATATTTCTTAATTTGATTTACAAAAAAATATAAAATTAAAAATACTCCTATATTATACCATAAAGGAAGTTTTTGAATTAAGTAGCCATCACAAATTACAAAAATTAAAGAAAAAATAACTGATTTATAAAAATTTCTAATTTTATTACTTATAGTTAAATGAGCTAATGATATTAAAAAACCAAGAATAAAAATTATCTGTAAATTAAAATTTTGGATTTTTAAACCCTGTAGAGTTGCTAATATTTTCCAAATTGAAATTAAGAACATTAAGAAAAATGTAGATATAAGTGAAAATATAATTGTATTTTTAGTTCTCATCTACTCTCTTCCCTAAAAGTTTAAAATAAAAAAACATAAACATTAAAAGTAAAACTACAATTACCATTGAAACAGCTGATCCCATTCCAATGTCAGAAATTGCAAATCCTTGTTGATAAACATTTATTGGCAGAGTTCTAGTGCCTGATGCTCCCCCCGTAAGTAAAAAAACATCCTCAAATTTATTGAAGTTCCATATAAATCTAATCATAAATAAAATTGAAATTACTGCTGTAATTTGAGGTAGAGTTATTTTAAAAAATTTTTGGAATGGACTGGCGCCATCTACATCCGCAGCTTCATATAATTCTTTTGGAATAGCTTGAAGTCTTGCAAGAATAAATAAAAACGCTAATGGAAAATATCTCCAAATCTCAAACATTATAACTGTTGTCAGAGCTAATCTTAATTTAAAATCAAATCCAAGAATATTTATTTCAACATATTTTTGTCCTAGCAAATTTATGGGGGTTTCAATAATTTGATAGTTTATTAATAAACTATTTAGTGTTCCACTAGTTGGGTCTAATAGAAGTTCCCATGTATAAGCTAAAGCTACTACAGGAGCCACATATGGAAAAAGTAAAACACTCCTCATAAATGTTCTGCCATAAAATTTTTGATTTACCATTTGAGCTGTAAGAATGCCAAATACAATTGAACCAATAGTACCAAAAAAAGTGTAGTAAAATGTTGTTAGTAGTAAATCTATAAACTCATTTTCAAATAAAACTTTTTTAAAATTTTTTAAGGTAAAATTTGTGTTTAACAAAATATTGTCTGACTTACCGTCTAATTTAGGTTTTATTAATTTAAGTTTTTTTTTGTCTATTTTTGACCCATCATCTGTTTGAAATACTACTTGGAAATTTTCTTTATATTTTTTTGGCCAATTGCCAAACTTGCATTTTAAAATAGATTTTCTAAACTCACATCTTGAATCTAATTCTTCAATTTTAAAATTTTTGGGAAATTTGTCTTGAAATGAAACATCTCTTAACTCTTGAATTAAGGAGCTATTTCTTAATTTATATAAAATCTTTATTTTAGTAGGATCCCCTGAAATAGATTTAACGATTTTTTTTGCCCTTGGTTCAGGAATTCTGATATCTTTTAATTCAACTTCTTTAAAACTAATCCAAATATTTGCAAAAATTGGAAATAAAATGACAGCAAAAACTAAACAAACTGCAGGCAAGGTTAGTATATATGCAGTTTTTCGTTCTGTGTTTGCTAGTGTATCTTTCATAAAAAAAAAGCGGATAAGTAATCTTATCCGCTTTTTTTGCAAATTTAAATTGCTAGAACTTAGCTAACTCTGCATTTATTTTATCAACGGCTTCATCAACAGAAATTTGATCGTCAATGTATTCTCTTGTGATTCTATTTAAGAATTGAGCGTTAATAATTTTAGATGCTCTAGAAAGTTCTCCTTCTTTAACTCCCCATCTGCTAGCTGTATCCAAACCTGCAACTATATTGTTTATAACATCTGCAGAATACAAATCGGTCAGTGGAGCTTTTCTATCTACACCTACAGGTAACTTGCTCCATGCTTTTGTAAATGCACTTGGATCACTTGAGTTTCCTCTTCTTACAGGAAACTTACCTTCTGGTGCTATTGATAGTGTGCTTGTATATCCTTCATCCATTGAATACATTATGAACTGTTTAGCTTCATCTGTATCAGCATCAGCTGTAACGCCCATATATCTAATATCAGCCCAAGCAGCACCTTTTTTATTATTTGGTCCACTAAAATTAGTTATAAAACCAGTTTTTTGAGCTAATTCATTTGATGTTGGATCAACATTATAAGTAGGTGGTGCAGAATCTCTTAATCCAGCCAATTCGTCCATAATAAATGGTGACCAAATAATCATTGGAGCTCTTCCAGCAAAGTATAATGCTCTAGACTGTTTCCAGTATAATTCACCTGGAGGACTAGCTTTTGCAAGAACTTTATAAAATTCTAATGAATTTTTAAGAGCTTTTCCTTGTTTTTTTGTTCCACCTTTTTTAACTAGATTAACACCATTTGCTAACAATACATGCTCTAAAACTTGACTCATAAAGTTTTCATCAGTTTTAGTTGCAGCAACAAAACCATACATGTTATTACCTGATAAAGTCTCTATTGCTTTAGTAATGTTTGCATAATTTGTTGGTGGTTTTAAACCTGCTTGCTCAAAAAGATCTTTTCTATAAACAACCATTTGAGTCCAGCCATCAACTGGAACAGCAGCAATTTTAGATCCAGATTTTGCCATATTAAGTGCACCTGGAGCAAAAGTTTTTTTACCAAGAGATTTTACGACATCATTATTAGCATCAACATCTAAAATACCTGCTTCAGCCCAAGGCAAAACATACTGTAAAGTATGATAAATTACATCTGGTAAATCACCTGCAGCAGCTGCAGCAGTCGCTCTAGTACCAAGATCTTTTTCTTCAATTGGAATTACCTCAACCTTAATTCCAGTTTTAGCTTCAAAAGATTTAGCCATTTCTTCTTGTTTAGCCATACGTGCTGGCTGGACTTCTGTAGTCCAAAACTTAATATCTGCGTAAGAAATATTTGTACAAAAAAATGCAAATACGCATAATATTTTTACTATATTTTTCATTGATCCCCCTTTTTAATCATATGAGTATTTTTTAAAAAAATAATTTTGTATTGATTAAAAAAAAAATACAATTTAAAAATAACCCAAAATAGGTTTTTAATTTTTAAAACTAAAGAAGAAATAAATTATCAATTAAAAGTTGTACTAAAATCTTGCTCTTTTTCCATTTTGATCAAAAACAAATAAGTTTTTTAAATCACAACCAATTGAATTTTGAAAATTAATATTACTAGGAATTTTTGCACTTAATTGATGCTTATCTTTTTTCATATATACAATTTTTTCATTACCAAGATTTTCAATTAATTCGATTTCTGGTTTAAAAGTAAAATTTGTTTTTAAGTCAGTTTTTAGATGTTCGGGTCTTATGCCTATAAAAAGTTTAGATTTTTTTAGTTTTAAATTTTCAAATTTAATATCATTATCAAATAACTTAATTGTATTCTCAGAAATAATATCTTCCTCACTAATTTCTAATATATTCATCCTGGGTGTTCCAATAAACTGAGCTACAAAAATATTATCGGGATCGTTATATATTTCCTCAGGTGTTCCAACTTGTTCTATATTGCCTTGATTTAATATAACAATTCTATCAGCTAAAGTCATAGCTTCTACCTGATCATGTGTTACATAAATCATATTAGTTTTAATTTGATTATGTAACTTTGAGATTTCAACTCTCATTTCTGCTCTCAATGCAGCATCTAAATTTGATAAAGGTTCGTCAAATAAAAAAATCTTTGGATTACGGGTTATAGCTCTTCCTATTGCAACTCTTTGTCTTTGCCCTCCAGACAGTTGTTTTGGTTTTCTTTCCAAAAGTTCTTCAATTTTTAAAATTTTTGCTGCCTGCATAACTTTAGAATTAATTTCTTCCTTAGGTCTTTTTTCTATTTTTAGACCAAATGACATATTTTCAAATACATTCATGTGAGGATAAAGAGCATAAGATTGAAAAACCATAGCTGTCTGTCGTTTCGAGGGGTGGAGGTCATTTATTTTTTTATCGTTTATAAATATTTCACCTTCATCAATTTTTTCAAGGCCGGCTATCATTCTAAGTAATGTTGATTTTCCACAGCCTGAAGGCCCAACTAAAACTAAAAATTCATCCTCTTTACCTTTAAGATTAAAATCTTTAATTATCTTATTAGATCCAAATGATTTATGTACACTAGTAAATTTAATATTTGCCATTATAATTTTTATTTTTTTAACAACATTAATCTAAAAAATTTTTTATTAAAATATTAAATTTATCTGGTTGTTCTAAATGTACATTATGACAACATCCTTTAAAAATTTCTAAATGGCTATTTTTAATATTTTTATTCAATGTATCAACTTGATCAAAATTATATGAAATATCTTTATCTCCCCAAATAATTAAAGTTTCATTTTCAATATTTTTTAAATTATCAATTCCTCTCCAATTTTTCATGGCAAGCAAAGCATTATCAGCTGCTTCTAAAGAAACATTAATTACTGCATTTTCACATAAAAAATAATTCTTATCTTTATTGCCATTTACAAACCATTTTGGTGGAACCCTAGAAAATGAAATTTTTGTACCATCTTTTTTTAATTTTTCTCTTGTTTCATCCATTGTTTCAAATCTACCAGGAATGTCTCCTATAGGTCCTGTCGCAAAACAAATTAACTTATTAACTCTGTGCCCAATTATTTTTGTTATTTCTTGAACAATCATGCCTCCCATAGAATGACCAATTAAATTAAATCTATTAATTTTTTTTTGATTTAGTATTTCAATTATGTTTTTTGCCATATCATT
Source organism: uncultured Pelagibacteraceae bacterium (assembly GCA_902560225.1). Taxonomy (GTDB): domain Bacteria; phylum Pseudomonadota; class Alphaproteobacteria; order Pelagibacterales; family Pelagibacteraceae; genus Pelagibacter. The sequence goes on along the minus strand of CACEKT010000007.1, from coordinate 32,607 downwards.
TATAGAGTTTAAAGATTTCGCATTATGACTTTCACCAAACCCAGGTAAAGCAGGAGCTATAACTCTACAATATTTTGAAAAATAATTTTTCTGAAAGCACCACATTTCTGATGAACCAAGATACCCATGTACAAAAACGAATGGAAAACCTTTTCCAATATCATCTACATAAATATTGCTCATAATATTTCCTTAATAATATAAAAAACTAAAACACTCATAAAAGATATAATAAAAATATTAATTATTTTCCAAATTTTTTTACTTTTAGCATATTTTGATAAGTAATTAGATAAATAACCTAACACAAAAAAAAATAAAAATGAGGCTATAGATGCACCTAATCCAAAAGCTACTTTTTGATTTAATGGATAATTTTTAGAAAAATTTCCTAGAAAAAAAACTGTATCAGAATAAACATGTGGATTTAGATAAGTAAATCCAAGTGTTCTTATAAATATATTTATTTTCGAAATATTTGTTAACTCATAATTAAAATTGATTTCTGAATAATGAGTTTTAATTTTTGTATAAATAAAATGCAGTAAAAATAAGATCAAAAGTAAATTAAATATTAATTCTACTGTTTTGTTAAAGTATTGATTAAAATAGTGAAAGAGGAATATACCTAAAAATATCAATATTAAATCTGATGCTGAACATATTAGACAAACAAGAAATACATGTTGCTTTTTTAAACCTTGCTCAATAACAAAAATATTTTGCGCACCTAATGCTAAAATTAAACTTAATCCTGTAAAAAAACCTAATAAAACATATTCCATTAGGAATAGTTAAACTCTTTTTTTACCTTGAACAACCCTATCAAGAATCAATGCAACAAATAAAATTGCTACACCTGCTAAAATACCTTGTCCAACATTTGCGTATTGTAAAGCTTCCAAAACATCTTGTCCAAGTCCTTTCGCACCAATTAAAGATGCTACTACAACCATTGCCAAACTTAACATCACAGTTTGATTAACTCCTGCCAGAATTGATGGTGTTGCTAAAGGTAAATCTACTTTTCTTAATAAATACCATTTAGATGCACCATATGCTATTGCTGCTTCTCTAATTGTTTCTGGAACTCCTCTAAGTCCAAGAACTGTTAATCTTACTACTGGTGTTCCACCAAATATCATTGTGATTATAACTGCTGCAACCTTTCCAGTTCCAAAGAAAGCAATTACTGGAATCATAAAAACAAATGCAGGCATTGTTTGCATAAAATCCATTATAGGTCTAATCATTGAATAAAATCTTTGACGTCTTGCGCAAAAAATTCCTAGTGGGATACCAATTGCAATACTTAATACTGCTGCAGTTCCAAGTAGTGCAAGAGTAGTCATAGCTTTAACCCAGAAACCTAAAAAACCCATGTAACATAAAAATCCTGTTGAATATATTGCGGCTCTAGGCCCCGCCGCTAAACCAGTTAAAGTTACTATGGTTGTTATAATTACAATCCAAGGAGTTTTAACAAAAAGCAATTCTAAGAAATCTAATACAGACCTAATTCCAATGGTTATTGCTGTAAATAATGCGTCTCCTTTAATTACTGCAAAATCAAAAATTGTTTCTACCCATTTTATTGAGGTTAATCTGATATCTGGATGGGTTGGAAAATTATCCATAATTGTAATAAAGCCTGGAAAACTATAATGAACTACAGAAAAAAACATAATTACTGACGTAAAAATAGTGCTTGAGATATAGTTTTTGATTTTCATACCAGGACTTATCGTTTTGTCCGACAACCACTCAGAATATCTTTTTTCTATAACAGAATTAGCTAAAATTCCTTGAACTATTTTAATTGAAATTAATAAAATAAATCCAAAAATAGTAATCCAGATAGCTGATGCTTCAATTCTAGTTACTTCATCTATATATCCTTGCATAGCATCTTCTAAAGACTTTATATTTCTTTTATAAACATCGACTTTGTCTGGATTATTTGTAATCGCAGCTTCCAATTGTTTGTTTCTAAAAGCGATAGTGGATTGAACCTGCTCTATTTTTTGAACTGCATCTGCTGTAATATTACCAAATAAACCTCTTATAATTTGAACAACTGAAAAGGTTTCAATAATCAAAAAAGCTAATGCCCAATTCCAAATATTTCTCATACCAAACCAAATTGGTCCAAGAATTGCAGCATATAAGTTAAATGAGAACGAAAAAGATGGTTTGCTTCCAATTTTTTGGAATTCTTTAATGTAATATTCGTGATTTGTCTTAACAAACTCTGTAATTAATTCTGATCTGGTAGGATTATTTATTTGTTTATTCTCCATCACTTCCCTCAATTACTGCTTTTAAAAGATCTGATTGTGTAATCACACCAACATTTTTTTTATTACTATCCTTTACTATTAGTGGTTTTTGATTTGATTTTGAAACTTCTATAAGTTTACTTAATAATTCATGCTCATATACACTATCTAAATCTTTAGATATTTCGGCATTTTTTTTTTCATAATTCTCAAAAGTTTGCATAATTGATTTTGCCTGCACAACTTTAAGTCTTGAAATTCCTTTAACAAAATCTGCCACATATTCATCAGCAGGACTTACTACAATTTCTTCAGGTGTCCCTATTTGTATTACTTTGCCATCTCTCATTATTGCTATACGATGACCTACCCTTACTGCCTCATCTAAATCATGAGTAATAAAGACAGTTGTTTTTTTCATTTGCTTTGAAAGTTTAATAAATTCTGACTGTAATTGTCTTCTTATTAAAGGGTCTAACGCACTAAATGGTTCATCCATTAAAAGGAATTCTGGATCAGCAGCCAATGCTCTTGCAAGCCCTACTCTTTGTTGCATACCACCAGACAATTCATGTGCAAATTTGTTTCCCCAACCTTGTAATTCAACAATATCTAAAATTTTATTAGCTGCATCTAATCTATCATTTTTACTTATCCCTCTTATTTCTAGGGGCATTGCGATATTATCAACAACAGATCTGTGGGGCATTAAGGCAAAGTTTTGGAAAACCATACCTATTTTTTTATTTCTTAATTCTTGTAAACTTTCTCGATCAAATTTCATTATATCTTGATCATTAATTAAAATTTTTCCAGATGTGGGCTCTAAAAGTCTATTAATATGTCTTACCAATGTAGATTTTCCACTACCTGAAAGACCCATTACACAGAATATTTCCCCTTGTTTTACATCAAAAGAAACATCAGAAACTCCAATAACTGAATTATATTTTTCTAATGCTTCATTTTTTGAAATTCCTTGGTTTTGAATAGAATTCAATGCTTCGTTTGAAGTGTTGCCAAACACTTTCCATACATTTTCTATTTTTATAGCTGAATCTGATGATTCCATTTTATCTTTTAATATAGGAAAATATACTCGGCAATCTTAAATTGCCGAGTATAAATAGTTTTATTTAGATTAAAGTCCTAACCAACCATCAACAGTTGATTTATTTGCTTTCATCCATGCTCTCGCTACATCAGCTGGGTCTTTTTTCTCAACTGAAATTGCATATGCCATAGACGAAACATCATCTGCTGTTAATTGAAAATTCTTAAAGAATTCTACAATTGCTGGTGATTTTTTTTCTAGAGATGTGCCCCATCCAATTTGGATTTGTTTAAGTGCATCTTTTGAAGCTACATAAGACTTGTTATACCAGTCCGCATCTTCTTTAGGTTGAACCATTTTGTACTTAGCTGGGTCAAATTTTGGTTCTTCTAACATAACTACGTCAGCCATTCCCCAAATTGCATGTGGTTTGTAACAATAAAATGCATATCCTTCACCTTTTTTAATTGAATCCAGAACTCTTGCATTTTTAACTGCTTCAGCAGCTCTTATTGGCTCAATACCAGCATCATATAAACCATAGTCTCTTAATTTAACTTGGTTAACATTAGCTGAAGCCCATCCATCTGCACCAATCCAAAACTCACCCTTGCCATTACCATCGCTATCCATAGCTTTAACAACTTCAGGTCTGCCTAAGTCTTCAATTGCAGTGATGTTCATTTTTTTTGCAAACTGTTGGGATACACAATAACCTTGGTTTCCTTCATAAGGTTTGCTACTTAATTTTAAAGTTCCTTTTGGAACTAAATCATTAGTATAAGCTTGTTGGTTGGGTAACCATATGTCAGGATGAACTTCAATTTCACCTTTGCTTCTATCTATTGCTCCATAAATTGCAGTATTGTTTCCTGGAACAAGTTCTGCTTCTCCACCCATTTTATCTGTAACTACTGCTGCTAATAAATTTGCAATAGCTGTTGCTCCTGTCCAACCTGGATCTCCTATCTTAACTTTTTCAGCAAATGATGAAACAGTTACAAATATAGAAATTAATCCAGCGACAAGTAAAGTCTTAATTGTTTTCATTATATCCCCTTTATTTATTAAAAATTAATTTAACTAAAATAAAAATCTAGTGTCAAAGAATATTGCGCCCTATTATGGGTCATGTGCTATAAATTTATTAAAATTAACTAGAAATTAAAAATTTAAAATCAATTAATCAGATTATTTTTTATAGATACATTAGAAATAATTGCTATTTTAAAACATAAGTTACACTTTAAATATCTAATAAAATCACTATATAACTGACAACTTAATTAGAAATTAAAAAATTAACATGAACAATTTTTTACAATCAATAATTGACCGTGATCCTGCGGCAAAATCAAAATTAAGTTTGATTTTGACATATCCGGGTGTTAAAGCTATTTTTTTTCACAGAATTGCAAATTTTTTTTCTGTCGCAAAGTTTGATTTAATTGCAAGAATAATCTCACAATTTTCTAGATTTTTAACAGGAATTGAAATTCATCCAAAAGCAAAAATTGGAAAAAATTTATTTATAGATCATGGCATGGGTGTAGTTATTGGAGAAACATCAGATGTTGGTGATAACGTAACTATATATCATATGGCAACACTTGGAGGAATTGCTCCAAGTATAAATTCTAATGATCAACGTAATATTAAAAGACACCCTACAATTAGAGATAGTGTTGTCATAGGTTCAGGAGCTCAAGTTTTAGGACCAGTAACTGTTGGAAAGTTTGCAAAAATTGGTGCTAACGCAGTTGTCACAAAAGATGTGCCTGAAAAAGCTGTTATGGTTGGTATACCAGCAAAAAATGTCGGTGTTGCAAATGACGATTTCAAACCATATGGTATTACGGCTGATAGTGACGACAAAGAAGAATAATGACTAATATACAAAATAATTTTATTTCCGGTATAGGAAATACCCCTTTAATAAAATTAAGAGCCGCATCTGAGATTACAGGTTGTAATATTTATGGAAAGGCAGAATTTTTAAATCCGGGAGGATCTGTTAAGGATAGAGCTGCATTAGCATTACTTAAAGATGCACAAGATAAAAAATTAATTTCCAAAGGTGGTATTGTTGTAGAGGGTACAGCTGGTAATACTGGTATTGGTTTAGGTTTACTGGGAAATTCACTTGGATATAAAACAATAATTGTAATGAATGATAATCAAACTCAAGAGAAAAAAGATTTACTTAAAAATTTAGGCGCTGAATTAAGATTAGTTCCACCAAAACCATATAGTGATGATAATAATTTTGTAAAAGTTGCCTCTAGAATAGCAGAAGAATTAAGACCTACTAATAATAACGGTGTAATATGGGCAAATCAATTTGATAATACAGCAAACGCTAAAGGTCACTATGAAGGAACAGGTCAAGAAATCTGGAAGCAGACTGAAGGAAAAATTGATGGTTTCACTTGTTCGTCTGGAACGGGTGGAACAATTTCAGGAATTAGCAATGCCTTAAAAGAAAAAAATAAAGATGTTAAAATTTATTTATCAGATCCTAAAGGATCTTCTCTTTATAACTATATTAAAAATGGAAAACTAAAATCAGAGGGAGAGTCTATTACTGAAGGTATTGGATCTAGTCGAGTAACTAAAAATTTTGAAAATGCTAAAATTGATGATGCATATTCAATTGATGATCATGAAGCATTACCCATTCTTTATGATTTAATTCAAAATGAAGGTTTAAGCTTAGGAACTAGCTGTGGCATAAATATTGCTGGAGCTATTCGATTAGGTAAAGAATTAGGTCCAGGAAAAACTATTGTTACAATCCTCTGCGACAGAAGTGACAAATATAGTACCAAAATGTTTAACAAAGAGTTTCTTTTGAAAAAAGGGCTTCCTTACCCTAATTGGTTGTAAAAAATCTATATTTATAATTAAATCGTTATTTGATTTATGCATATCTCTTAATTGATCTTAACATTTCTGTAACCTGAATAGATTAATGTAAAATAAATTTTAATATGAAATGTCGGTACTGAGCGTTTGGTCAGATTAAATTAACATAATAAAGTAAAAATAAAAAATATAGAAAGGAAATAAAGATGGAACCAAAAGAACTTGTAAAAAAAGGTTATGAATTGTTTGGCAAAGGAGATATGCAAACATTCTTTAATGAAGTAGTTCATGATGATATAACTTGGATTTTTCCTGGAGATAAACATCCAATGTCTGGAACTCATAAAGGTAAGGAAGCGATGATGAAAACTATGTCGTTGATTCCACAACATTGGAATAATTTTTCAGTAACTCCTGAATTTATGATTGCAGAAGGGAACAAAGTATTTGCTAAATGTAAAGCAACAGCTGAAGGAATGGACACTATTTTCGGTCATTATTTTGAAGTGACAGATGGAAAGATGTCAATGTTTATGGCTTTTGATGACACGCTTAGTAGTTTTAACTCAATGAAAAAATAGTAATGGTTGGTTGTTCTGATTAAATTAGAAAGGAAAAACATGAAAAAATTAATAGCCACTTTATTTGCAGTATTTTTTATAAATAATTCAGTTTTAGCTGATGGACATGTAAAAAGAATTATATCCACTAGTCAAACTGGAATGGGTAACGAAATAGTATATCCCTCAGGTAAAGCTAAGATAACAGCTTTTGAATTTAACGTTCCTGTTGGAGGTCCAGTTGTTCCTCATACTCACTCTTTTCCAGTTTTAATAATGATTCAACAAGGTGAGATTGAACTCACCCAAGGCGGTAAAAGCTATATCTATAAAGCTGGAGACGCATTTGTAGAGGATGTGGGTGTGGTGCATGAGTCAAAAAATATTGGAGATATCCCTGTTAAAGCAATTGTTGTTGCGATTGGAGTTGAGGGTCAAAAAATTATGACACCAGTCAAATAGAGATGAAAAATATGATTATTAAATATGTTGAAATAGGTGCAACAAAAATACTAAAGTAATTAAACTTAATAATTTAAAATTAAAAATAAGGAGGAAATAATGGAAAAAGAAGTGTTAGTGATCGCAGATTTAAAAGAAGGAAAGCTTGAAAAATTTATGGGATGGATGCAATCAGATGAGGGAATGAGTGTCAGAAAATCAGCAGCTCATCCAGAAAAAACTATAGGAGCAGTAAAACCAGATAAAAGCGGTGTTATGTTTAAGGTATTTGTTCATAATATGGAAAAAATGAAAGAGATGGTGTCTGGAAAAAATCCAATTGGAAAACCAATTTATGATGAGTGCGTAAACAAAATGGATGTGTGGGAATTAACTAAGATTGATGTCTAAAATGGCAAAATATTATGTAATCGGAAAAGTAAGCAAAGAACTTTTAAAAAGAATGCAAAAAGATCCTTCTGCGGATAGACATGCATCAACAAAAAAAGTTATTGAAGCTATCGGTGGAAAAATGATTAGTTACGAATGGGTTCGTGGACGTTTTGATGTAGTCTGTTGTGTAGAAGGAGATGCTGAAACAGTTGTTGGAATGAAAGTTGCTTTTTTAAATTCAGGACTGATGGATGATTTAATGATACATGAAGTTATTGACTACAATAAAGCATTCTCAAAAGCTGCCGATGGTTCTAAAAGCGTAGTAGTACCTGCTGACTAAATTATGTCAGGTTATGCAATTGCTCAAATTGAGGTAAAAAATCCTGAAAGCTATAAAGAATACTTAGCTAATGTTACAGAGATAGTAACTAAGTTTGAAGGAGAATTCTTAGTAAGAGGTGGCGAATTTGAACATGTTGAAGGTGAGTGGAAAAATACCAGAAACATTGTAATTAAATTTCCTTCTTACGAGAAAGCTTTAGAATGGTATCATTCTGAAGAATATAAGCCAATAAGACAAATCAGATTAGATAACGCTGATACAAATCAAATAATAATAAAAGGAGTATAAATATGTCTATATTAGAAAAATACAGTGCTGCAATGAAAAATAAAGATGAAGCAGCTATGAATGAACTTTTGCATGATGATTTTAAATTCACTATGCATAAATCAGGGAATGTTTTAGGTAAAGCTGACGTAATAAAATGGGCTATGAGTGGTGATATTAATCAAGATAAAGTTAGAATTGTTTACGAAAATGATGAAGTTGGTATTCATCATGCATTTGTAACATTTGATGATGGAAATGTGGAAGCTGTAATGGCAGTCTATAAATATGATAATGGAAAAGTTGTCAGTTTAGAAACTGGCGCTACACCAATGCCTAAATAAATATAACTTTTATAAATTAAAAAAACCATGAATAACATTGATTTTTATTTTTCAATTGGAAGCACATATACTTATCTTTCAGTAACAAGAATTTTAGATGTTGAAAAAAAACATAATATGAAATTTAATTGGAAGCCTTTCAGCGTTAGAGCGATTATGAAAGAAATGAACAATATCCCTTTCCCTAAGGATAAAAAAAATAAAGTTGATTATATGTGGAGAGATATTGAAAGACGTGCTGAAGGATATGGTTTTTTTGCAAAAACACCTGTTCCCTACCCTTTATCTGAATTCGATTTAGCAAATCAAATTGCAATTTTAGGATTAGATAAAGGTTGGGGCATAGATTATGTGAGACTTACTTATAAAAAATGGTTTCAAGAAGGAAAAGAACCAGCAATAGATCCAAGTATTTCTGAGGTTTGTAATGAATTAAATCTAAATAAGGATGAAATAATAGCAAACGCAAAACATCATGAAATAGAAAAAAAATATTTATCAAATACGGACTCTGCTAGAAATCATAAAATTTTTGGTAGCCCATCCTTTATATCTAAAAATGAAGTCTTCTGGGGAGATGATAGAATGGAAGATGCTATTAAATGGGAAGATAAATAATAATATATGTTCGGCTAATATTAGAGTATCATAATCTAATACTAATAATAAAATATCATATATGAATATGACCAGCTCATACTTAGTTTTAATCTTAGCAGTTATTTTAGGTGTAACCTCAAATACTTTTGCAAAAAGTGCTCAAGGTTTTACGGTAATTTTTCCAAGTATAATTACAGCAATTACAATAGTGCTCTGTATGTACACTCTATCAATAGTAATGAAAAATATTCCTGTTGGAGTTACCTATGCTTCATTTGCAGGGTTAACAATTATTGCAACAGTTATTGTGGGAATTTATAGATTTAATCAAATACCAGATCTTTATACGATAGTTGGTTTAGGATTTATTATTATAGGAGTTTTGATGGTTAACCTACTTGGTAGCTCAAGTTAAAAATTGTCTGGTAACACATGATTACCGTGTTCATCAATGAGTATATCTAATTCATCAACTATGTATTTAATGTTTAAGGGTGAGTATAAATGTGGAAACATATTGCCATCAGATGCTTGCTCCCATAATAAATGATCTAAATTTAATGTTTCAACTTTAAGCAACACTAAGTTTTTTTCATTTTTGTAATATTTTTTAAGTGTACCTAGAACCTGATCCTCACCAGAAAAATGAATATAACCATCCTCAATATCTTTTGAAGATCCTGAATAAGATCCTGATATTCTAGCTTTATACCAATCATTTTTATCAATAATTTTATAAATATATTTTAAATTCATCCTCACCAAGAGGAGTTAGGTTGATTAAGAAATGCAATTTCCTCTTCTGTAGATTCTCTACCTAATATTTTATTTCGATGAGGATATCTATAAAATCTTTTAATAGCATTTGTATGATCTTTCCAAAATTTTTTAATTTGATTATAGTTCTCATGTTCTCTTAAATATTTACTTAATAAATAATAAGCCATATCGTGATCTGTTATTTCTTCACTGTGTATAAGCGGTAAAAGCATAAAAAGTCTTTGATCATGATTCATAGTTTCAAGATAGCCTGCATAAACCGCATCATTAACAATCAATCTTGTTTTATGATCTTGCTCAAAAGCCTTTTTGTCATTTCTAAAAATATTTCTAGAAAACTGATCGAATATAATTACTAAAGCTAAACAGCTCATTGGCTGATCTTGCCAGTCATCATACTCATTTTGACTTGCAAGTTCATAATCTTTTAAAAATTTATCTTTTATTTGTTGGTCAAAATTTTGATCACTCTTAAATCTTTTTTCAAAAGGTGTTTCCTTAAACCAAAAATCAATAATTTTTTGAGCCTTATCTGGTATCATTTAGCCAACGGTTTTAATAATTTTAAAACTTTTTTATGATTTCTTATATTATTTGAAACAATAATATTTCCACCTACTACAGGATTTTTGTTACCCCAAGTAGTTACTATGGCTCCACTTGCTCTTACTATCGGAATGATAGGATGAATATCCCAAATTTTATTCGCACATTGCGCAACTATTTCAATTCTCCCTTCTGCTAATTGACAATATGTCAATGCATCAAAACAAGGAAATTGCATACGTTTTATAAACTTACTAATTTTTGACTGTTGCTTTAAGGATAAAGTATTATGAAAAGCAGCAGCTAATTTTGCATTTGAAAAATTTACTTTAGTGTCAACTTTTAGTTTTGTTTTTTTATTATTTTCAAAAACATATGCTGAATTCTTATTTACATTTAAATAGTATTTTTTCATTTTTGGAAAGTTAGCTAATCCTAAAACAGGTTCTCCGTTGTAATTGAGTGAAATTAGATTGCTCCAACTTGAATTACCTACTACATATGATCTGGTTCCATCAATTGGGTCTATTACCCAAGAAAATTCACTTTTAGTATTTTTGTGACCATACTCTTCACCAATAATTTGATGATTTGGAAATTTTTTAGAAATTTTGGATCTTATAAATTTTTCAAATGCTTTATCAGATGTGGTTACTGGGTCATAACCTTTACCTTTGAGCTTGTTTGATACTTTAAAGGGTCTATTTAACTTGGAGTAATAAAACCTCGTCAAATCTTTTGCTAATTGATTTAAAAAACTAGCATAGATTGGATATTTTTTTGAATCAAAATTATTCACAAAGAACTCATACTATTTAATTTATGTTGATTAAAGTTAAATTTTAAATAATCCTTAGATTATCAATATGAAAATCGAGCTCATTCAAAACAAAGTTTATTTCAATAATGGGGTAGAGAAAAAAGAAATCCATCCATTCTGGCTAAGAGAAAGAGTTAATAATAAAGAGTATTTAGATAGTACAACTCAACAAAGACTTTATGATCCAACTTTTTTGAATAATAATGTTTCATTAAATAAGGTGAATATTAATGAAAATTATTTAGAAGTTGATTTTAATGATGGTACAAATTCAAAATTAGAAATTGATAAAATTATATTAGAATTTTCCAAAGAAGATGCTGTTGTAAAATCAATTAAAAAAATAAAATGGGACTCTACTTTAGAAAATATTAAAAATTTTAAATACCAAGAAAACTTTTACAATAGTGAAGAAATGCATGATTTGCTTATCTCTTTTTACAAGTATGGCTTTGTTATAATTAAAAATATACCTACTACTAAAAATTATATTGTTGAATTTGCTAATTCTATTGGAAGTGTTCGAAGAACAAATTTTGGTGAGTATTTTGATGTAAAATCTAAACCAAATCCAAACGATTTAGCTTATACGTCTTTAGCTTTATCACCTCATACTGATAATCCCTATAGAAATCCTGTTCCATGTATTCAGCTTTTGCACTGCATTCAAAGTAAGGTTTCAGGCGGACTATCAACATTAGTAGATGGTTATAATGTTACTGAGGATCTTAAGAATAAATATCCAGAATTTTATAAAATTTTAACAGAAGTAAAAGTTAGATTTAAATTTATTGATAAAGAAGTAATTTTAGAAACTATTTCTCCTTTAATTGAACTTCATGAAGATAAAAGTTTCAAACAAGTAAGATTTAGTCCTAGATTAGATTATGTACCAATTTTAGAAAAAGAAAAATTAGACTTGTACTATCAGGCAAGAAAGAAACTTTCTGAAATGTATAATTCAGATACTTACAGAATAGAATTTAAATTAGAGCCAAAAGATTTAATGATGATGGATAATTACAGATTACTTCATGGACGAACATCTTATGAAACCAGTGAAGGTGAAAGATATTTACAAGGTTGCTATATTGATTACGATAGCACTGAAGGAAAACTCAGACATTTAAAAAGAAAATTTAATCTTTAAATAAATTTTCTATTTGTTCCTCTGCTTCTTTAATTGATTTTTCATAATCTAAAGCCATTTGGTCTGCACAGATTATATCAATTTTTTCAATGCCAAAAAAATTTAAAATAAATTTTAGCCAAGGGGTTAAAAAATCCTCTGAACTATTAAGTTTTGTTCCACCAGAAGTTATAACTAGATAAGCTCTTTTATTTTTAAGTAAACCTTCTCTTCTACCATTGGGTTTAAACTTAAAAGTTTCACCAATTCTAGCAGCCAAGTCTGACCAAGCTTTTAATGTTGCTGGGGGGCCATAATTATAGATTGGAGCAGAAATAATAATAATGTCACTTTCTTTAAGTTCGCTTACAAGTTTATCAGATAGTTTAAACATTTTTTTATGTTCTTCTGTCTGATCTTTTTCATCAATTTTCATTCCAGACTCTGTTAAACCACTAACAAAAAGCATTTCATCATCTAAATCTCTATAAATAACTTCATCACCTGGTTTTTTAACTTTATCTAATAATTTTTTTGCTAATGCTCGAGAGGTAGAACCTTTTTTTCTTGCACTAGAATCTATTTGGTAAATTTTCATTAATACTTTTAACCGAAATTTTGCATAAATGGAAAAATTTTAAGTATATAAAAACCAATTATTTGTAATTGATTAGTTAAAATTAATATTCCTGTTATTAATAGAATAACGCCACCTGTTTTAGATATTAAATTTATGTTTTTCTTAAAATTCTTAGAAAATATTAAAAATCTTTGAGTAAGATAACCAGACAAAATAAATGGTATTGCCAAACCTAAAGAGTAGAAGCTTAGTAAAATAACTGCTCTAAATAAAGTTTCTTCAATAGATGCTAAAGCCAATATTGATCCTAATATTGGACCAATGCAAGGTGTCCAACCAAAACCAAAAGCCAAACCTATCATATATGGGTATAATATGTTTTTAGATCTTTTAGCTTCAAATCTTTTTTCTAAATTTAAAAAACTAATATTAATTAATCCAATCAATTGAAGTGAAAAAATAATTATTATTATTCCTGCTAAAATTCTTAATATCTCTGAATTTTGTAAAAGAGCTTGTCCAAGAAATGATGCTGAAGCCCCTAAAATAATAAATACGGTTGAAAAACCAAAACAGAATAAAATTAATGGAAAAAAATTAATTTTTTGATCATCTAAAATTTCTTTTAATGATTGTCCAGAAATAAAAGATATGTACCCAGGTATTAAAGGTAAGACACAAGGAGATAAAAAACTTATAAGTCCTGCTCCAAAAGCAACTAATATTTCAATCATTTATCCAGTATTTTTCATGGCAGCAGAAATACCTGCAATAGAAGTCATTAAAGCGTCTTCAAGAAATTTTTTATCATCTATACTTTTTTTATCTTTAAGTTTTTTAATAACAACTGGTTGAATAATATTTAATACTTCTGAGTATATACTTCTTACAATCACTGAAGTTCTAAATTGCTTTCTTGATTTCGCTATTTCTTTAGGTGTAATTTTTTTATTTAGTTTTTTAATAATTTCAAACTGAAATCTAAGTTTTTTTCCTACTCTTTTTAAATCATCATCCGCTAAATATTCTTCATAAATTTTAGAAATATCAGGATCAGCTTTAGAAATTACCATATCTAACATATCTAACATTGAATTAAAAAATGGCCAATTTTTTTCCATATCATATAATATTTTTCTAAACTCTTTGATGTGTGAATATCTCAATGCTTCAGCGCTTCCTAACCACGCTGGTAGCATAAGTCTTATTTGTGTCCATGCAAATACCCAAGGTATAGCTCTCAAACTTTTTATATTATCTACATTTTTTCTTTTTGAAGGCCTTGATCCAATTGATAATTTTCCTAAAGCAACATGCGGTGTTACAGTTTGAAAATATTTAATAAATTCAGTACTTTGATTTATATTTTTTCTATATGAACTTTTAGAAATATCAGACATTTTTTCAATTAAAGACCTCCAATTATTTTTTGGAACGGGAGGTGGATTAAGAGTTGCTTCAGCTACAGCTCCTATGTAACTACATAGATTATATTTTGCTAAAGGTTCATATCCATATTTCTGCTGAATAACTTCTCCTTGATCTGTAATTCTAATTTTGCCATTTACTGAATTAGGTGGCTGAGATCTTAAAGTTGCTTGAATAGGACCTCCACCTCTTCCAGCAGAACCGCCTCTTCCATGAAAAAAAGTAACGTCAATGTTGTATTTTTTTGCCAACTTAACTATTTCCTCTTGTGCTTTGTACTGATGCCAGCTGGCACATAGTTTTCCAGCATCCTTACTTGAGTCTGAATATCCAATCATAACTTCTTGCTTATTTTTAATCAGTTTTCTATACCATCTTTTTTCAAATAAACTTTTCATTATTGATTTAGCGTTAATAAGATCATCTAGGGTTTCAAAAAGTGGAACCACTCTAAGTTTATGTTTAATTTTTGCTTCTTTTTGTAAAAATGAAACAGATAAAATATCTGATGCCGATGTAGTCATAGATATTACATAGGCTCCCAAACACTCTGATGGTTCATCAGAAAGTGTCCTAAAAGTTGACCAAACTTCTTTATTTTCTTTGTTTATAAACTTGTAATTATTTATAATATTTTTTTTTGAATTTATTGCTGATTTCAAAAAATTAATCTTCTGATCTTCAGTAAACTTATAATAATTTTTTTTATACTTTCGTTTAACTAATTCAGCAATAACTTGACTATGCCTTGACGACTCTTGACGAATATCAAGTCTTGCCAAATTAATTCCAAAACATTTTGCTCTTCTCATTAAATCAAGAAGTTCTCCGCTTGCTATATTTTCATTTTTATTTTGCTCCAAAGACTCTCTTACTACTCTTAAAGGTTTTAATATTTCCTCTCTTGAACTAAGTAATTTTTTTTTATTTAAAGGTTTTTTTCTAACCAAGTGTTGCTCAATAGATCTATGCGTTATTCTCATTTTATCTCTTAGTGGTCGAAGATAAACTCTATAAGGCTCATGTGTCTTACCAACTTTTCTAGATATTTTTTTTGAACATTTTTCCATTGAATAAGATCTAATTATTTTAGTAAGAGTTTTTTCATAAAGTTTTGCTGCTTCCCATCTAGAGAGTAAAATTACTTGTTTTGTAACTTCTGCAGTAACATTTGGATTTCCATCTCTATCACCACCCATCCATGATCCAAATTCAATTGGGTTAAAATTTTTAGGCAATCCTTTGTCTATATTTTGAACAAATATAGAATTCAATCTTCTATAAACTTTTGGAATAGTATCCCATAGACTATCCTCAATAATGGCCAAACCCCATCTAGCTTCATCAAATGGAGTTGGTTTGGATCTTTTAAGATCATCTGTATTCCAAATAATTGTAAATTCGTCAAAAAGTTTCTTATCTAATATCTTTAATTTTGATGGATAATTTTTTAAAAGATCTCTGGCTTCAAGTATTTCCATTATCTTATGATATTTTTGAATCAAGGTTCTTCTTTTCACTTCGGTTGGATGAGCAGTCAAAACTATTCCTATATTTAAATTTTTTGCTAAATTATAAATTTTATTTTCTGACAATTTTTTATTATTAAAAAGATCTTCAAAAATTTCTTCAATAAAAATATTTTTAGTAGAATTTTTTTTCTTACTATTTTCATATTCATCTAAATTTCGCGAAGCATCTAATGACTCAGCTAGGTTTACAAAATTCATGAAATGAGTAAAAGCTCTTGTTAATTTAAAGGTATTTTTTGGGCTTAAATTTTTAATAACCCTAATTATTTTTCCATTTGAATGATTGCTGTAATTAATTTTGTTTACTTTTGAAAGTTTTCTAACTTTTTCAACTAAGCTAAAGAACTTTTCTCCTTCTTGTTCTTTAATTACTTTTCCTAAAACACTTCCTATATATTTAACGTCTTCTCTTAAAAGTTTAGTAGGTATTCTTTCATAATATAGATCTCTTTTTTGCATGTTTTAATTATACAGGTACAACTTTAGAATTTTGCTCACCTAAATTTTCTATTGAAAGTTTTATTTCATCTCCTGCTTTCAAAAATAACTGGGGCTTCATTCCCATGCCTACACCTGGGGGAGTGCCCGTAGTAATTAAATCACCTGGTTGTAAAGACATGAATTTACTTACATAGGATACAATATAATTAACATCAAAAATCATAGTCTTCGTATTTCCAGTCTGTCTTCTCTCATTATTTACATCCAAAATCATTTTTAAATTATTTACATCTTTTATTTCATCTTTTGTTACCAAATAAGGTCCTGTAGGTCCGTAAGTATCATGAGATTTACCTTTTACCCATTGTCCCATTTTTTCTATTTGCCATTCTCTCTCACTAACATCATTTACTAGACAATATCCTAATATATGATCTTGTGATTGAGCTACTGTAATATGTTTTGCTTCTTTACCGATAACTATTCCAAGTTCAACTTCCCAATCTAGCTTTTTTGATCCTGCAACTAATTCTATATCATCATTAGGTCCACACATTGAACTTGTAGCTTTCATAAACATTATAGGTTCTTTAGGAATTTCTGCCCCAACTTCAGCTGCATGATCTGAATAGTTAAGACCTATTGCTACAAACTTGCCAGGACTCGTAATGCAAGAGCCTATTCTTTCATTTGATGAAAGTTCTGGAAGTTTTGAAAGATCTATCTTCTGAATTTTTGAAATTAACTCAAAGTTTAAATTTTCAGGGTTTAAATCACTTATGTGAGAACTAATATCTCTTATTTTTCCATCAATATCTAAAATTCCTGGTTTTTCGTTTCCTTTATTACCTACTCTTAATAGTTTCATTATTTATCCTTTCAATTTCTTTATAAAGTGAACTGTGATCCATTTCACCATATCCATTTTCAACTAAAATTTTATACATATCTTTTACCAAATTTGAAATAGGTAATTCAGTACTAAAACTATTTGCACATTCTAGAATGTTATTCATATCTTTTAATTGTACAGAGGTTCTTCCTTTAGGAGTAAAATCTTTATTAACCATTCTTTTTCCATGTGTTTGAAGAACTTTACTATCTGCCCAACCACCTGATAAAGCTTTAATCATTTTATTTGGATTTACTCCAGCTTTTTCACAAAGTGTAACTGCTTCAGCAACAGCGCCTATAGTAAGACCTACTATAATTTGATTTGCTAATTTAGAAACTTGTCCACTTCCAATTGGACCCACTAAAGTTGGATTACCCATAGTCTTTAAAATATCATAAACATTATCAAATATATTTTGGTCTCCTCCAACCATTATAGCTAAAGACGCATCTTCTGCACCTATTGTACCTCCTGAGACTGGAGCATCTAAATAATTAACCTTTTTAGATTTAAAACTATTTCCATATTTTTTTGCTGTAGCAGGTTTAACTGAACTCATATCAATTACTATATTTCCATCATTTAGATTGTTTAAAAAGTCCGAACTACCCATAACCTTGTCGATTACATCATCATCAGTTAACATTGTAATTATAATATCGCTATCTTGTACAATGTCTTTTATGTTGTTGGCAACCTCACCTCCAAATTCTTTCAATGTTTCAGCTTTATTTTTTGACCTATTATATACTGTCAAATTATATCCAGATTTTAATATATTTTTTGCCATGGGTAGGCCCATTAAGCCTGTACCTATAAAACCAATTTTTTTTATCATCTGAATTTAAGATAACCTCAAATTTTTTTTTATTGAGAATGAAACTTTTCTTTTTACTAACATAAATAATTTAAAATGGCTTGTTTAGATTATTAATTATATAATAATTTAAATCAAAAATCTAAATGTCTCAAAATCAAAAAAAACATTTAATTAAAGTAATATTTCTTGCAACCACAGGTTTTTTTATTTTAGTTTGTCAAGATTCTACTGCTAAATATCTCGGAACTATGATGCCCTTGAATCAAATTATATGGGGTAGATTTTTTTTTCATTTTCTTTTGATTTTAATATTGTTTGCAATATTAAAACCTAGGATAAATTTAAAAAATAATTTTAAAATTAATATAGTTAGATCTATACTAATGGTTTTTGCTACCTTTTTTTTTATACACTCTTTACAAAAATTTGATCTTGTAGATATTTACGTAGTATTTTTTTCAGCACCATTAATAGTCTCTATTCTCTCAGCCCTATTTTTAAAAGATGTACTTTCACCAAAAGGTATAATTTTAATGTTATTAAGCTTTAGCTGTATAATTTATTCTATGAGTCCTAGTATGAAAATTTTAGGTTTGGACTTAATTTTCCCTTTAATTCCACCAATATGCTGGGCTTTATATCAATTTTTCACTAAGTTTATTTCTGGTAGTAACAATCCCTTAGTAGCGTTATTTTATGCTGCTGTAGTTGGTGCAACTACCTTTACAATTTATATTGTATTTAAATGGACACCTATTGAAAATGTAAATTTATGGATAGGATTAATTATTTTAGGAGTCCTTGGTTTTTCTAGCCATCTTTTAATAATATTTGCAATACAGTTATCAAATTTATCTTTTGTTACTAATTTTCAATATTCTCAATTGATTTGGTCAACACTTATAAATTTTTATATTTTTGGAGTACCCTTTGATTTTAATAAAAGCATAGGTGTGGTTGGAATAATTATTTTTGGTATTTTATTTATACATACTGAAGGTAAAAAAAATAATCGAAGAATTAAATAAAATTTAATGGCAATTAATACCATATTTTTTAAGTCTCCAATAATTGTAAGGCCATGGAGTTAAGAAACCTACAATTAACATAATTGGAATAACCCACCAGGTTAAAATAGCTCCTCCTGTTAACACATAATCAGTTGTGTTCATTGTTATTTCCATACTTAACATTGAAATAAGACTCATTCCCGAGGCTGTTTTTAGTGCACCATAAAATGAGAAACCCTGTCTAATTAAAATTACAGTTTCTAGCAAAATACTAGTTATTAAACCGTTTATAATTGCCAAAATCATAATAGCTAAAACAGGAAATAAAATTTGATTTATTTGAAAAAAAAATATTGTACCAAAATCACCAATGGCACATCCGATTACACACCACAAAGTATTTTTTGCACTTTTTTTCCAAGTATGCTTACACTTCCAATTAAATGTCGTTTGAGTCATTATTTAATTTTTAATTTATTTGATCTAGTGTTAAACCTTTTAAATTTGCTGGAACTGCAATATCTAACATTTTTGGATTTGGTAATTTTAAGTTGTTCATAATTTCTGCATATTCATCTCTTGAACTTACTTGAAGTCGAGGATTATTATTTTTTTCAGTTCCTATAGTAGAATTTTTTTTACCATTGTAATCATGAGCTGGAAATACTAGAGTTTTCTCTGGCAATTTAAGCAATTTATTAAACAATGAGTCATAAGCATCATATGGACTTCCGCTCTGAAAATCAGTTCTGCCTGTGCCATTAATCAAAAGCGTATCTCCAGTGAAAACTCTATCATCCATTAAGTAGCTGTAAGAACAATCTGTGTGACCAGGTGTATAAAGAGCTTTAAGTTCAATATTCTCTAATTTTATATTTTCATTGTCGTTAACTTTTAAATCAATTACCTCAGATTTAGATTTTGCACCCATAATTCTTGTGCAATTTGTCTTTTTATTCAGCTCATTTAGACCAGTTATATGGTCAGCATGAATATGTGTATCAATTACCTTTACTAGCTTTAATTCTAGATTCTTTAAAACTTCAAGGTATTCATCTGT
This sequence comes from uncultured Pelagibacteraceae bacterium, assembly GCA_902560225.1. Classification (GTDB taxonomy): domain Bacteria; phylum Pseudomonadota; class Alphaproteobacteria; order Pelagibacterales; family Pelagibacteraceae; genus Pelagibacter. Next base: position 12,417 of record CACEKT010000007.1, on the reverse strand, counting down.
CTTTTCAATAACAGGATCTATCACCAGCGCTTCTCTACCTTTTCCGCTAGCAATAATGTAAGTATATGTTGAGGATTTCGTATCAAATAGCTGTTCAAAAATCATAATTATAATTAATGAAATTTATTAAATTAAAACTATTTTTCAACTGCTTTATGAGCCGGCTTACTCCATTCTTTTCCTTTAAACATAACGTTCCACTGCAAATATGGAAAGAGTTTAGATTTCATCTGCCAATATAAAGAACTTGGTTTTGTAGGATCAAAAGGGAAGCTTGGTGTAACTTTTCCGCCATAGCAAAATTCTGCTAACATAACTTTGCCATATGCGACAGTTAGTGGACAAGCTCCATAACCATCATAAAGTCTATATTCTTCTGATGATTTATTAATATCTTTAATGATATTATGAGCCACTATTGGTGCTTGTTTTCTAACTGCAGCACCAGTCTTTGCATTAGGAGCATTCATTACATCTCCTAGACTATAAATATTTTCATATTTTGTGTGTCTTAATGTTCCGCCTTTATGATCAACATCAACCCATCCACCAGCATCAGCTAAAGGACTATTTTTAATAAAATCTGGTGAAGTTTGTGGTGGAGTTACGTGAATAAAGTCAAATTTTTTTGTAACTTCTTTTGTATTTCCATCTTTATCAGATTGAACAAAGACAGCTTCTTTAGTATCGCCATTAACAGATTTTAAATTATGCTGAAAACTTCTAGTAATCCCATAAGAGTCGCATATTTCGTTAAGTGGTCCTTGAAAATGTGGAACTCCAAATATTACAGGTTTAGCACATAAAAATTCTAAATTACTTTCTTTAAGTAATCCTTTTTTCTTTAAATGATCAGCTGCTAGGTAAGCAATTTTTTGTGGAGCTCCTGCACATTTAATCGGCATGGGAGGCTCTGTGAATAATAAATTTCCACCTTTTAAGTTTTTCAAACATTCCCAAGTGTATTCTGCCATGTCAGCATCATAATTTGTACAAACATTATTTTTTCCTAAAGACTCTTTTAATCCTTCTACTCCATCGAAATTTAATTTGAGACCAGGGCATACGATTAAATAATCATATGTATAATCCCCATCTGAAGTTTTAACTTTATTTTGCTCTGGCAAAAAAGTTTCAGCATAACTTTTAATCCAATTAACATAACTTGGCATAACCTCTGACATTGGTTTAATGGTGCTATTTTTATCATAAGCTCCAGCACCAACTAAAGTCCAAGCAGCTTGATAAAGTGATTTATCTGATGGCTCTATGATTGAAATTTTTAAATTAGATTTTAAATTGTTTAGTCTAGAAGCAACCGAGATACCTGCACAGCCTCCTCCTATAATTAATACGTCTGAGTGATTTGAATTTTCCATAACAAAACACTAGCATCTTACATAGTAACTTAAAACATGTCCTATAAGTTGCGCTTAAAATATTAAAAAACGTTGAATTATAAAGTTAATAATTTATAATCATTCTAAAATAAACATTACAGGAGAAAAATAAATGACTTTAAAAATAAATACTGTCGCTCCAGACTTCAAAGCTAAAACTCAATTGGGAGATATCTCTTTTCATGAGTGGCTTGGAGACAGCTGGGGTGTATTATTTTCACACCCAAAAGACTTTACACCAGTTTGCACGACTGAACTCGGTGCGTTAGCTAAAATGAAGCCAGAATTTGATGCAAGAAATGTTAAAGTTATTGGTTTAAGTGTAGACCCAGTAGATGATCACGTAAAATGGTTAGACGATATAACTGATGTTTGTGGAATGAAACCTGAATATCCAATTATTGCAGATGAAGATTTAGCAGTCGCTAAACTTTATAACATGCTTGAGGACGATGCAGGTGTTACATCTGGAGGAAGAACGGCAGTTGACAATGAAACAGTAAGAACTGTTTATGTTATAAGACCTGATAAAAGAATTGGTCTGTTCTTAACATATCCAATGACAACTGGTAGAAACTTTCATGAAATCTTAAGAGCTATAGATTCTATGCAAAGAACTATTAAACATCAAATTGCTACACCAGCTGATTGGAAGCCAGGAGAAAAAGTAATTATTGTTCCTAAAGTAACAAATGATGAAGCAAAAAAGATATATCCAGATGGATGGGAAACGATAAAACCTTATCTACGAAAAGTTCCTGATCCACATAAATAGATTTGGATCAAAAAAAATTAGACCAGCAATCTCAGCATTGGGAAATTAATTTCTCAAATAAGCCTGAGATGTTTGGTCTGACGCCAAGTTTGTCTGCAGAAAAAGCTTTAAAAATATTTCAAGAAAACAAAATAATAAAAATTATAGAGCTAGGTGCTGGACTGGGTAGAGATTCTATTTTATTTGCAAATAATTCAATTCATACTATAGCGTTAGATTATAGTAAAGCTGGGATTGAAATAATTAACCAAAAAAATAAAGAAAAAAACTTATCAAATTTTTTATCAACAAAGATATTCGATATAAGAAAAAAACTTCCTTTTGAAGATAATTCAATAGATGGATGTTACTCTCATATGCTTTATTGTATGGCTTTAACACAAGATGATTTAGAAAAATTAAATAGTGAAATTTTAAGAATTTTAAAACCAGGAGGTATAAATATATATACTGTGCGTCATGTAGGTGATGGAGATTTTAAAAATGGAATTTATATAGGCGAAGATCTTTATGAAAATGATGGTTTCATAGTACATTATTTTTCAAAAGAAAAAGTTAATTCATTACTTAAAGGATTTAAAAATATTTTGTTAGAAAAATTTGAAGAAGGCAAATTTCCAAGAAAATTGTTTTTCGTTGTAAATAAAAAAAAAATTTAATTAAGAATTGAATATAAAAATTATTACCCAGTAAGAAAATAATCCAGATAATATAGTTGCAATTACATTTCTTGAAAAATATCCAACTATGATTGCTACTAAAGCACCAAATATTTTAGGATCATTCATTTCAATAAATGTTCCATAATCATTAATAAATACTGCTGGAAATATTATTGCTGGAAATACTGCTGAAGGAACATAAGCTAATACAGCTTTAATTCTATCTCCCAACATATCTCTACTAACTATTGCAACCATGGTCATTCTAGCAAAATAAGTTACAATTCCTGCAATTATAATTGATAACCATGTCATTTTTTAAACCTCAATATAAATGCTGCAACTAGTAAAGCTATAATTGGTGCTATAATTATATATGATTTAAATGGAGCATTAAAAAATATTAAAGAACTTATACCCGCAACAAACATAACAAGTACATGATCCATCTTTTTTAAATCTTGTACAACTATTGCAATAAAAGTAAGTGGAATTGCAAATTTCAATCCAATTTCTTCAGGTACAAATGAGCCTAATATTATTCCTGTTAATGTCGCAATTTGCCAGCAAACCCAAAGTGTTCCTCCAGTACCAATTAAATGATAATGTAAATTTTCCTCTGTTTTATTTTTTTTAAAAAATTTATTAGACTCAGCAAAACCTTGGTCTACAATTAAATAAGAAATTAATAATTTTTTTATAAAAGATAGTTTTTCTAAATATTCAGATAAAACAGCTCCATACAGCAGATGTCTTGAATTGATCACACCAACTGAAGTGATAGCAATTAAAGCAGAAGCACCTCCCGATAATAATTGTAAAAAAACTATTTGAGACGCTCCTCCAAAAATAATTATGGACATTGCATAAACTAAGTACGGGTTAAAACCTAATTCAATACCTATTGCTCCACAAATTATTCCAAATGGAATTACAGACAACATATGTGGTGCTACATCAAGTATACCCTTAGTTAATAATTGTTTTTTCGAAAGCATTTATTTTTATTAAAAACAAACTATATGATCAATATTTATTGGTCGCTTAATTCCGAATTTTTCATCAACTTCGTGTTGATGTACGTGATGTGAATGAACAAACACTGGTATTAAAGTATTATTTGAAGTTTTAAGTGTATAAATAAAATTTGTTCCTCTAAATTTTCTATCCACCACTTCTAATTTTAGATTGCTTTGATCGTCATGTTCTAAGTCTTCTGGTTGTAATAATAATTTAACATCTGTTCCCTTTTTATAATGTTTTATAAAATTACCTTTAATAATTCCTAAATCTATATTTTCTAATGTATTTTCCCCAGTTACTTTGGCTGGAATTAAAATTCCTCGATTTAGAAAATTCACAACCTCAACTGAATTAGGAAAATGATAAACGTTATAAGGGTCATCAAATTGTTTGAGTTGTTTATTTAAAATTATTCCACATTTATTACCTAGATAAAAAGCTTCATATGAGTCATGAGTAACAATTATTGTTGTAATTTTTAAATCTTTTAAGAGCTTTTTTAACTGAACTTGTATTTCTTCTTTAAAACTTTGATCAACATTAGATAAAGGTTCATCTAGAAGTAAAAGATCTGGTTGAGAGGCTAATGATCTCGCTAGAGATACTCGTTGGGCTTCTCCTGCACTAATTTGATGTGGATAGTGTTGTAATATTTTACCAATATTAAGTAATTTTATAATTTTTTTAATATTTATTTTCTTTTTTTTTCCTGAATTTTTTCTTATTTTGCCGAGATTAATATTTTCCTCGACTGTGAAATGAGGAAATAATGAATTTTCTTGGAATGATAGCGATATATTTCGATCTTCTGGTTCTATATTTATTTCATCTGATGAAAGAGTTTTTCCTTTAAGTTTTATTGAACCAGTCTCAATTTTTTCTAAACCAGCTATAGATCTAAGAATTGTGGTTTTTCCAATACCAGATGGTCCTAAAAGGCAAATAATATCACCCTCATTTTCAATTGTAAAAGATATGTTATTTACCTTAATTGTACCCCCGACTTTAAATGAAGCATTTTTAATTTCAAAAAAATTTTTATTCATTGTTCTCTCTTAAAATATATTTAGATGTAAACAAAATAAAAAAACTTGCAATTACTATTAAGCACAAAGATGGTACAGCTGCAGCTTCTAATAAGTCCTCAGATGCAGAAATATAGGCTGTAGTAGCAAAAGTTTCAAAATTAAATGGTCTTAAAATAAGTGTAATTGGTAATTCTCTAATTATTTCTAATGAAATTAATATAATAACAAATAAAAGAGAATTTCTTAAGTAAGGAATGTGAATATTTAAAAAAGTTTTACTCTTAGAATATCCAAGAAGATAAGCGCTTTCATCGACAGAAATATTTATTTTTTCATATCCTGACTTTATTCCATTAAAGGCTAACGAATAAAATCTTACAAAATAAACAACAACTAAGCCTGAAATTGAACCAATGAATACTTTTTTTATAGATAAAAACCCTAATGATTTAATGACATTATTATCAAACCACGCAATAAAAGTTATAAAAGCTATAGCAAGAATAACTCCAGGTATTGCATAACCAGAGATTGAAAAAGTTGACAAAATATTTAATATTTTTTTATTTGAAACTCTATTTCCATAGTTAGATATCAAAGCAAAAATTATTAAAACTAAACTTGAAAGTGAAACTAGATATAAAGTGTTTAATAAAAGTTCAGTTATCTGTAAACCATTTAAATTTTCAGGAAATTTAATTGTCCAATATAACATTTGACTTAACGGAAATAAAAAACTTAAGAAAAATAAAGTAAAACAAAGAATAAATGCAAAAAAAGACTTACTTCCATAAAGTTTAGTTTTTTCTTTTTTCTTAAATCCACCTTTTGCATCTAAATGATATTTTGCTTTTTTTCTGGATAAATTTTCAGTCAAAAATAATATAAAGATAAATATTAAAAGAAAAAATGATATTCTATTTGCAAATGCTAAGTCATCAAAAGTTATCCAAGCATTATAAATCCCTGTTGTTAAAGTGTTTACAGAAAAAAAATCTACTGCACCAAATTCAGCTAATGTTTCCATTGCGACCAATGATAACCCGGCAACAATAGCTGGTCGAGCTGAAGGTAATATTATTGAATAAAAAGATTTAAATTTTGAAAAACCAAGATTTTTTCCTAATTCTATTAGACTTTGTGATTGATATAAAAATGATGATCTTGCAAGGATATATACATAAGCAAACAGTGAGAATGATATTGATAATATCAAGCCAAACATACCATCAAATTTTGGAATATTTTTGTTGTAATTTGCCTCCCCAAACAAAGTTTTCAAAATTGTAAATGCTGTTCCATAATTTTCAAAAAAAGCAAATAAAGAATAAGCGTATATATAAGGAGGTACAGCAAAGGATAGTATTAGAGCCCACTTAAAAAAATTAACACCAGGAAATTGATAAAAAGAAACTAGATATGCTGAACCTACCCCAAAAATAAATGTTAAGAGCAAAACACCAATTAAAAGAATTAAAGAATTCAATATATATTCAAGAAAAAAAGTTTGTTTAAGAATTTCAAAATAATTTGAAGTATCCTCAAAAAAACTTGAAAATACAGTAACAATTGGGATTGCCACACTAATCGAAATTAAAAAAGAAGCAAAAAACCAAATATTTAAATATTTAAACATCTTTAGTTTTATAATGTATTAAAAAATTTTTTATACTGAAATTTTGAATGCTCACAATCGTTTATTAGGAAAGGGTAAAAATCCTAATTTTAAACTGTGAGCATTGTCGTAGAAAATTAACTATTAATACTAAATGGAGAAAGGATGTATGAAACCTCATCGTCTTTAATATCTGATAACTTTCTATTGTTTATTTTTTTTTTGATTTTTTTACACTCTGTTGCGCATGGTTCACATGTTATCTGACCTACTAGTGAACCATTTGCATCAGAAGAATTATTTTTATCAAAATAAAATAAATTCTTTTTCACTTATTCCTTACTTCCAACCTGCAGCTGTCATTACTTCAAGAGCAGCAGCTTGATTTTTACCGTAGCTTGAAACTTTTGTTGATAGATCTTGATTAAAATCTAATCCTAAATTATTTACTACTAATGGACTTGGTGAAACTCCACTAATCATTGGAAACTCAAATGTATTATTAGTAAAATGTTCTTGAGATTCTGGTGATAATAAAAAGTCAACAAGAGCTATAGCATTTGCTTTGTTAGGCGCTCCTTTAACTAAAGCAGCACAACTAATATTCATGTGTGTTCCTCTGCCTTGTTGGTTAGGAAAAAACGCTTTAACTTTTTTAGCAGCAGCTTGTTGTTCTGCACCTTTGTTACCTGACAACATAAGTGCTAAATAATAAGTATTAGCTACAGCAATATCTGCTTCTCCAGCAGCTACTGCCATAATTTGAGCTCTATCGTTACCAGTAGACTCTCTAGCCATATTCGCAACAACACCTTTTGCCCAATCAGCTGTTGCTTTTTTTCCATTATTTTCAATTAATGAAGCTACAAGAGATTTGTTATAAATGTTGCTTGATTTTCTAATTACTAATCTACCTTTCCACTTAGGATCAGCTAAACCTTCATAAGTCATTCCAGATAATTCAGCTCCTGTAACTCTCTCTGGTGAGTAGTAAATTATTCTTGCTCTTTTAGCTACACCAACCCAATGAGTTGTTCTAAAGTTTTTTGGAACAGATGATTTAATTGTTGATGACACTAATCCACTTTGTGTCATACCTTTTGCTTGGAAAGCTCCACATCTACCTGCATCAGCAGTAATATAAAGATCTGCAGCAGAATCAGTTCCCTCTTCAATCATTCTTTTTTCAAGAGCTCCTGATTTTCCATTAATTAAGTTAACTTTAATTCCAGTTGCTGCTGTAAATTTGTCATAAAGCTCAGCATCAGCTTTGTAGTGCCTTGCATTAAAAATATTCACTTCATTAGCAACAGCAAAAGCTGAAGCAAATAATGAAATAATTAATGATAAAATTGATATTTTTTTCATATAATCCTTATTGTATCGTTATTTTGCGAATGAGAATTATTCTCAATGCGAATGATTATCAATCGCATATATTGTCGCAGTTGTAAAGCTTATTATTAGTTAATTAAGAAATATAAGCTTTGAAAAATTCTTATTTCCAATCACCTATTTTACTAAATAAGAAATTTCGGAATGCTTGGACTCTTGCGGTATTTTTTAAAGATTGAGGATAGACAAAATGAGCCTCGGTAATTGGTCCCTCTGATTTTGGCAAAACCTTAAGAACATTCGTTGAATTTGATACTAAATATTCTGGTAATGCTGCTAAGCCTACTCCAGATTCAACTGCTAGTAACAAACCCATTACACTATTAACTCTCATTATTGTTTTTCTTTTTTTCCCATCACTCACACCTAACTTTAAAGCCCAATCTGGATTATAAACAGGAGAAGGCGCTCCTTTACCAAATGAAATAAACTTGTGCTTATTTAAATCATTTATATTTTTTGGCATCCCAAATTTCTCCAAATATTTGTTTGATCCATATATATAATATTTAATATCAACTAATTTTTTTTGAATATAATTTAATTGTTTTGGTCTTCTCATAAAAATACCAATATCTGCTTGTCTGGTGCTTAAATCTAATTCTTTATCATCAAAAATAAGCTCTATTTCAATTTCAGGATTTAACCTCATAAATTCTTGAATTCTAGGAGTTAACCAATGAGTTCCAAAACTTCTAACAGTTGTAATTGTTAGCTTTCCTGTAGGTTTATTTTTCTGATCACCAAGGGAAGTTTCAACTTCTTTAAGTTTACCTATTACTTCATGGGCAGTTTTAAAGACATACTCTCCATTTTGAGTGAGGGTTAATCCTCGTGCGTGTCTTTCAAATAATTGAACTTTTAAATCTTGTTCAAGTGATTGGATTTGTCTACTAATTGCTGATTGACTAAGGTTTAAATTAACTGTTGCATTAGTAAAACTGCCTGCTTCAGCAACTGCATGAAAAATTTTTAATTTATCCCAATCCATTATTTATTTAAATTAACTAAATACTTACCTGAAGTTTCACCTTTTAACATCTTAACATAAATATCCATTAAATTTTCTAAACTAATTTCTTTTATTGATTTCTCTAATAATTGAAAGTCAATTAATTTTGATGACTCATTCCATAAAAATTGTCTTCTTATAATAGAAGTTGTTACAGAGTTTATCCCCCAAAGTTTAACTCCCCTAATAATAAAAGGCATTACTGTCGTATTTAATTTAATATCAGCAGCGTTACCACATGATGAAACTATACCAGCATCTTTTGTTTGAGATAAAATATTTTCTAATACTTTTCCTCCTACAGTATCTACTGCTCCATCCCATAAACCTTTGTCCAGTGGTCTTGCATCTTTCATTAATTCATTAGTATTAATAACGTTTTTAGCACCTATTGATTTTAAATAATCAGCGTTACTATCTTTACCTGTTACTGCTGTTACATTGCAACCAAGTTTATTAAGTATCATAACTGCCATACTGCCTACTCCACCAGATGCGCCACTAACAATTACATTTTCAACTTTATCTCCTAATAAAAGTTCTTCTCTGGTTGTTTTTGTAGCAAAAGCACATTGTAAAGCTGTTATTCCTGCAGTTCCAATTACCATGGCTTCTCTTGATGAAAGTGTTTTAGGTTTTTTAACTAAAAACTCTCCATTTACTTTTGCATACTGAGAATAGCCACCAAAATAAATTTCACCTACTCTCCATCCAGTTAAAATTACCTCATCACCTTTTTTAAATTTATCATTATCACTTTCTTCAACTATACCTGAAAAATCTATACCAGGTATATGAGGGAATTCTTTTACAAGTCTTGCACCATTTTTTAGAATTAAAGCATCTTTATAATTGAGACCAGAATACTCAACTTTAACTGTTACATCGCCATGCTTTAAGAAACTTTTATCAATAGATTTAACATCACGAGTAAAATTATCGCCTTCTTGATTTAGAATTAGCGCTTTAAATTGTTCAGACACACTAGTCTTTTAACGTAGTGCTAATAAATCGTAAATATCTATTTTGAAAACTAAGATCTTCTTTAAATTGACCTAAATAAAAATTAGTTACTGTTGTCGCTTGTTCTTTTTTAATACCTCTCATAGTCATACACTGGTGAGTTGAATCTATTGTGACTGCAACGCCTTTTGCATCTAGAGCTTCCATTAAAGTGTTTGCTATTTGCACTGTTAGTCTTTCCTGTGTCTGTAATCTTTTTGAAAATATTTCAACTACTCTTGCAATTTTGCTTAATCCTACAACTCTTTCATTGGGAATATACGCAACGTGAGCCTTTCCAATAATTGGAGCCATATGATGTTCACAATGACTTTGAACAGATATATTTTTTTGAACCACCATATCGCTATAACCTTCCACATCTCCAAAAGTCTTATCTAATACTTTTTTAGCATCTTCTCCATAACCTTGAAAATATTCTTTAAATGCTTTTACAACTCTTTTAGGAGTTTCTAACAATCCTTCTCTATTGGGATCTTCACCCATCCAAGATAAAATAGTTCTAATTGCTTCTTCAGCTTCCTTATCAGAAACTTGTTTTTGCTTTATTTCTTTATTGTCTATATCTTTTACTAATTTCATAACGCTTTTTTATACAGTAATTACCCCATTTTAAAAATATTTAATATATTGATATATGTGCTACATAATCACTCTATATGTTCAAAAAAAGAGAAAATGTGCTTGAAATTGAGGAAGGAAAACTTCTTTCGCCAAAATTTGATAATGATGGCCTAATACCAGTTATTACTATGTGTTCAAAAACGAAAGATGTTTTAATGCATGGTTATATGAATGTTGAAGCTTTAAAGAAAACAATAGAAACTAAAGAGGCACATTATTTTAGTAGATCCAGAAAAGCTATTTGGCATAAAGGTAAAACAAGTGGATTTACTCAAAAAGTTACTGAAATTAGAATTGATGATGATCAAGACTCTATTTGGTTAACAGTTGATATTGGAGATGGAGCAAGTTGCCATGTTGGATACAGATCTTGTTTTTATAGATCTATTCCTATGGGACCAATAAATAATGGTAGAAAAATTGAAATGGAATTTCTTGAAAAAGAAAAAAAATTTGATCCTGAAGAAGTTTATAAAGGACAACCAAATCCAACAAAAATTTAAATGAGTGATAAACAAAAAAATGTCCTAGGTGAGGACTTAGAAGAGTGTTCAAATGATCCATTAACAGGATGGTTTCGTGATGGCTGTTGCAATACAGATGAAAATGATCATGGACTTCATACAGTCTGTGCCAAAGTTACAACTGAATGTTTAGAGTGGATGAAAGAGGCAGGTAACGATTTGATAACTCCACATCCTGAGTTTGGATTTCCAGGTTTAAAAGATGGAGATGGATGGTGTTTATGTGCAAGCTGGTATGCTAAAGCAGTTGAAGCAGGGAAAGGCTGTCCAATATTTTTAAAAAGAACACACGAGAATACACTTAAACATTTGCCTATTGAAACTTTAAAGAAATTTGCAATAGACTTATCTTAATTTACATATTTCCATATTTAGGTCCACCACCACCTTCTGGAGTTACCCAAATAATATTTTGAGAAGGTTCTTTGATATCACAAGTTTTACAATGAATACAATTTTGAGAATTTATTACAAATTTATTTACGTCATTTTCTTTTTGAACTTCATATACACCTGCTGGACAATATCTCTGGGCAGGTTCATCAAATTTTTCTAATGTATATTTGATTGGTAAATCAGGATCTTTAAGTTTTAGGTGCACAGGTTGATTATCGGCATGATTGGTTCCTGTCAAATAAACTGAGCTGGTTTTATCAAATGTAATAATATTATCATATTTTGGATAATCTATTTTGGTCATATCTTTTGCAGATTTTAAAGTTTCATGATCCGCGTGTTTATGTTTAAGAGTAAAAGGAAGTTTTCCTCTAAACAGTATTTGATCAATACCTGTGAATATTATTCCTAAAATTAAACCCCAGCTAAAACTAGGTTTCACATTTCTTGCTTGAAATAATTCTTTATATAACCAACTTTCCTTAAAAAGTTTACCATACAACGATAACTCATCCCCATGATTTAAATGATAATGAATAGCTTCTGCAGCTATCATACCACTTTTCATTGCGGTATGAGAACCTTTTATCTTTGGCATATTTAAAGTACCTGCATCACATCCAACTAGTAAAGCTCCAGGCATAAACATTTTGGGAAGACTTTGAATTCCTCCCTCAATTAACGCTCTTGCTCCATAAGAAATTCTTTTTCCACCTTCAATAATCTTTTTTATTGCTGGGTGAGTTTTAAATCTTTGAAATTCATCATAGGGCGATAAATAAGGATTTTTGTAGTCTAAACCTATTACATAACCTAAAAAAATCTGTTTATTTTCTGCATGATACATAAAACTTCCACCATAAGTACTATTGTCTAAGGGCCATCCTGCGGTATGCATTACTAAACCTTCCTCGTGATTTTTTTCATCAATTTCCCAGAT
>CACEKT010000006.1 GCA_902560225.1 uncultured Pelagibacteraceae bacterium | reverse complement strand
ATGTTCCACTTACTCCTTTATCCTTTTTAGAAAGAGCTAAAGATGTTTATCCTGATTATGAAGCAATAGTATATGAGGATAGAAAATATAATTGGAGTCAAGTTTATAAAAGAGTTACAAAATTCGCTAGTGCATTAGAAAAGATTGGAATTAAGAAAGGTGATACAGTTTCATTTTTAGCTTTTAATACCCCAGAAATATTTGAGGCTCATTATTCAGTTCCAATGACTGGTGGAGTATTAAATACAATAAATATAAGATTGGATGCTAATACTATTGCATATATTTTAGAACATAGTGAAGCTAAGGTGTTGGTTGTAGACAGACAGCTTCATGTAGAAGTAAAAAAAGCATTAAAAACTTTAAATAAAAAGATTATAGTCATTGATATAAACGATAAGTATGCCGACCAATCAAAATTAGAAAAAATTGGAGATTTAGAGTATGAAAGTTTTTTAAATACTGGAGATGAAAATTATGAATGGAAAATGCCAGACGATGAGTGGCAGGCAATTTCATTGAGTTATACATCTGGCACAACAGGAAATCCAAAAGGAGTTGTTTACCATCATAGAGGTGCATATCTTATGTCAACGGGAAGTACGGTTGCTTGGAGTATGCCAAATAGATTAAATTTTTTGACTATTGTTCCAATGTTTCATTGCAATGGGTGGTGTTACCCTTGGACTATTCCAATGTTGAATGGAAAAACTATTTGCTTAAGAAATATTGATGTTAAAAAAATTTTTGAATTAATAGATAAATATGATGTAACTCATTTTGGAGGTGCGCCAATTGTACTTAATATGATTACAGGTGCTCCAGAAAGTGATCGAAAAAAATTAAAACATAAAGTTTATGTTCTAACCGCAGGAGCTCCGCCACCCAGTATAATCTTTAAAAAAATGAAAGAGCTTGGTTTTGAGGTAATGCACGTTTATGGATTAACAGAAACATATGGTCATGTTACTCAATGTGCTTGGAATGATGGATGGAACGAGTATGAAGAAGAGAAGCAAAATGAGATAAAAGCAAGACAAGGAGTAAGATACCCAAACACTGAAGGCGTAATAATTATGGATCCTGAAACTATGAAGGAAGTTCCTAAAGACGGTAAAACGATTGGTGAAATTATGATTAGAGGCAATGTTGTAATGAAAGGTTATTTTAAGGATAAATCAGCAACTGATAAAGCCATGAGTGGTGGTTGGTTTCATTCTGGAGATTTAGCAGTAATGTTTCCTGATGGATACGTTAAAATACAAGATAGATCAAAAGATATAATTATTTCAGGAGGAGAGAACGTATCATCGATAGAAATAGAAAATACACTATCTAAACATCCTTCAGTTTCTATTGCGGCAGTAGTAGCAAAACCTGATGAAAAATGGGGTGAAGTGCCTTGTGCATTTATTGAAATGGTTAAAGATAAACCAGTTAGTGAAAAAGAATTAATAGATTTTTGCAAAGAAACGTTAGCAAATTTTAAAGTTCCAAAGAAAGTTATTTTTTGTGAATTGCCAAAAACATCCACTGGTAAAATTCAAAAATTTGAGTTAAGAAAAAAATTCTAATTATTTTATAATAAATCTAGAAAGTAAAAATGAAAAATTTTCCAATAGCTAAATCCAGAAGATTAAGGAGTACACCTTATACCGATAGAATAGAGGCTCAAGGAGTTAGTTCTTACACTGTTTATAATCATATGTTATTACCAGCATCTTTTAAATCTCTTGAGGCTGATTATCAACATTTAAAGAATTACGTACAAGTTTGGGATGTTGCAGCAGAAAGACAGGTTGAGATTTCAGGAAAAGACTCAGCAAAATTAGTTCAATTGATGACATGTAGAGATTTATCAAAATCGAAAGTTGGAAAATGTTATTATGCTCCACTGATCGATAATGAAGGATTATTAATTAATGATCCAATTATAAATAAATTAGCAGAAGATAAATGGTGGCTTTCAATAGCTGATTCAGATGTGATTTTTTTTGCGAAAGGTCTTGCTGCAGGAAATAATTTTGAAGTTGAGATTAAAGAACCAAATGTAAATATTTTAGCAGTTCAAGGACCACTCTCAAACGATTTAATGAGTAAATTGTTTGGTGAAAAAATAAAACAATTAAAATTTTTTAATTTTAGTTATTTTGATTTCAAAAATAATAAATATTTTATTGCTAGATCAGGCTGGTCAAAACAAGGTGGTTTTGAAATTTATGTTGAAAATGATAAAGCAGGTCAAGATTTGTATGATTATCTATTTGAGAATGGAAAAGAATTTAATGTAAGACCAGGTTGCCCTAATCTAATTGAAAGAATAGAAGGGGCATTACTATCTTATGGAAATGATTTTGATAATAGAGACAACCCTTTTGAAGCAAATTTTGATAACTTTATAAATCTTGATAGTGAAGTTAATTTTTTAGGAAAGGATAAATTAAGGAAAATAAATCAAGATGGAATAACAAGAAAATTAAGAGGTGTTAAAATTGATCATAATACAATTGATATGTATTGTGAAAAAACGTTATTTGACGATAATAATAACATTGTTGGCTATGTAAGATCAGCCGCATACTCTCCTACTTTTAAGCAAGTAGTTGGAATCGCAATGATTAATAAACCTTATTGGAATACTAAAGATCAGTTTAAAATAGAAATCAATGAAAAAATATATGTAGGAACAGTTTGCGATTTACCCTTCATTTAGTATAAAAATAAGACATTATCATGAATATAGCAATTGTAGGTGCAACGGGAAACGTTGGTAGAAAAATATTAGAGGTACTTGAAAAAAAAGGAGTACAGATTGAAAATCTTTATTTATTAGCTTCATCAAGAAGTGTAGGAAAAAAAATAAGTTTTAATGGTAAGGAGCATATTGTTGAAGATCTAGAAAAATTTGATTTTTCAACTGTCAAAATAGCTTTTTTTGCTGCTGGGAGTTCTGTTGCTGAAAAATGGGCACATGTCGCAGCAGAAAAAACAATAGTTATTGATAACTCAAAATTTTTTAGAAAGGATGCCGATATTCCTCTTATAGTTCCAGATATTGCAGATTTATAATGATATTCTGCTCTTGGTAACACTTTTTCAAAATAAAATTTTGCTGTATTGATTTTATCATCATAAAAATCTTTATTTTTATCATAATCATTATAACTGACCTCAAGAACTTTTATCCATGTATAAGCTAAAGATACAAATCCAAGAGTTTTTAAATAATCATTTGCTGCAGCACTAACATCATCTTTTTCTTCTTTTGATTTATCGTTAATCCAATCGGTAAACTTTGATAAAATATCTAAATAATAATTTAATTCCTTACTAAAAATTTTTACTTTTTCGTTTTTGCTATCACATTCAGTTTTAATCAATTCCAAAAATTTACTAATTATGTTTCCATTTTTGTTTGATAACTTTCTAAAAACTAAGTCTGCTGCTTGAACTGAATTTGTACCTTCATAAATTGGAGTAATTCTATTATCTCTGTAAAGTTGTTCAATTCCTTGATCTTTTGTGTAGCCATACCCACCATGAATTTGCATAGCATCATTAATAATTTCCATGGCCAAATCAGTAAATAATGATTTTACAACTGGTGTCATTAAAGAAACATAGTCGGAAGCTTCCTTTTTTACTTTTTCATCAGGATGATTAAGGCTTACTTCTGTTTGTTGGGACAACCAAAAACATAAAGCTCTTTCTCCTTCAATAATTGACTTCATATTTAAAAGAGATCTTCTGATATCTGCATGTTCTATTATAAAATCTGCACCATTTGTAGATTTAGTATTATTTGTTTTTCCTTGTTTTCTCTCTTTGGCATAAGCAAGTGAATTTTGGTAAGCTATTTCTGATATACCCAAACCTTGAATACCTACTAAAATTCTTTCTAAATTCATCATTGTAAACATTTGACTTAAGCCTTTATTTTTTACTCCAATCATATATCCAACGGCATCATCAAAATTTAAAACACATGTTGCAGAGCCTTTAATTCCCATTTTATGCTCAACTGAACCTGTAGATACTCCATTTCTTGGACCAACAGATCCATCTTCATTTAAAATAAATTTAGGAACAAGAAATAAACTTATGCCTTTAGTGCCAGGAGGAGAGTCGGCTGCTCTAGCAATAACCAAGTGTATAATATTCTCTGTTAGATCATGATCTCCTGATGTTATAAATATTTTTTGTCCACTAATTTTAAAAGTACCATCAGGTTGTTCTACAGCTTTAGTCTTTAACATTCCTAAATCAGTTCCACAAACTGGCTCTGTTAAACACATTGTTCCACTCCATTTTCCTTCAACCATTTTAGGTAAATATTTATCTTTCATTTCATCAGATGCATGATGTGAAATACAATTGTATGCTCCTATAGTTAATTCGCTATAAAGCTTAAAGGAAAGAGATGTTGCAGATAACATTTCATCAAAAAATGCACTCACTGTCTTGGGCATTCCCTGGCCGCCATATTTTGGATCACAAGATAAGGATATCCAACCATCTTCAATATATTTATTGTAAGCTTCCTTATAACCTGGTGGTGTCCTTACAACTCCATTTTCTAATTTGGCAGGATTTTCATCTCCAGCTAAAGCTAAAGGTAATATAAGATTTTGATTTATTTTGGCTGCTTCTTCTAAGATATCTTTTACTAAATCTAAATTAACTTCATTATATTTTTCTAATTCATTGTAGTTTTTGTTGTCTCTTAATTTTTCAAAGAGAAATAACATATCATCTACTGGTGCTGTATAACTTGGCATTTGGGGACCTTAGAATAATTATAGATTTATTGCAATTTTGAAATTATCGCATCACCCATTTCCGAGGTTGATGCTTCTTTCGTTCCTTCAGAAAGAGTATCTTTGGTTCTTAGACCATCGTTAAGCACTCCCTGAACAGCTTTTTCAAGAATATCAGCTTCATTATCTAAGTCTAAAGAGTATTTAAGAGCCATCGCAAAACTTAAAATCGATGCAATCGGATTAGCAATCCCTTTTCCTGCAATATCAGGAGCTGAGCCATGGATAGGTTCATACATTGCTCTCATCTCTCCATCTTTGTTTTTTGCGCCCAAAGATGCTGATGGTAGAAGTCCTAATGAACCCGTTAGCATTGATGCTTGATCTGAAAGCATATCACCAAATAAATTGTCAGTAACTATAACATCAAATTGTTTTGGATTTCTTAAAAGCTGCATTGCGCAGTTATCAGCCAACATATGGTTCAATTCAACATCTTTATATTCTTTGTCATGAAGTTCTTGAACTTCTTCTTTCCAAAGTTGTCCTGCTTCCATTACATTTGATTTTTCACATGAAGTAACTTTGTTAGATCTTTTTTTAGCTAAATCAAAAGCAACCCTTGCAACTCTAGTTATTTCATTAGTAGTGTATGTATGTGTATTAATTCCTTTTCTTTCACCATTTTCTATTGGTTTAATTCCTCTTGGTTCACCAAAATAAATTCCACCGGTTAATTCTCTTACTATCATTATATCTAAACCTGATACTACTTCTGGTTTTAGCGTTGAGGCGTCAACCAATTGTTCAAAACAAATTGCAGGTCTTAAATTTGCAAACAATTTTAATTCTTTTCTTAGTTTTAATAGCGCTCTTTCAGGTTTCTTAGAAAATTCTAAATTATCCCATTTAGGTCCACCAACTGCACCTAACATAACTACTTCACTTTCTAAAGCTTTGTAAAATACTTCATCAGTTATTGGCGTTCCATGTTTATCGTATGAACAACCACCAGCAAGGTCCTCGTCTATTTCAAAATCTAATGATTTATTGTCATTAAACCATTTAATAATTTTTTTAACTTCATTTATGACTTCTGGACCTATACCATCACCAGGTAATAAAAGTATTTTTCTTTTTTTTACTTTAATCATTAAAAATCCATGGTTTTGTATTTTTTAAATCATTTTCAAAGCTTTCAATTTTGTCTGATTTTTTTAGTGATAGAGCAATATCATCCAATCCTTCAAGTAAACATTTTTTCTTAAATGGATCTACTTTAAATTTAGTCTCATTATTTCCATACACAACTTTTTCTTCCTTTAAATCAACAGATATCTCCTCTTTTCTATTGGCGTATTCAGATAATTCTTTAATTTTTTCTTCCTCAAGAATTATTGGTAAAATTCCATTTTTAAAACAATTACTATAAAAAATATCTGCGTAGCTTGAGCTTATTATACAGGTTATTCCAAAATCTAATAATGCCCAAGGTGCGTGCTCTCTAGATGAACCACATCCAAAATTTTTACCAGCAATTAAAATTTTAGACCCATTATATGGATTTTGATTTAAAGCAAAATCATTGATTTCTTTTCCCTGATCATCATATCTCATTTCAAAAAATAGATTTTTTCCAAGACCAGTTCTCTTAATAGTTTTTAAAAATTGTTTTGGAATGATCATATCTGTATCAATATTCACTATAGGTAAATATGCTGGAATACTTTTTAATTTGTTAAATTTTTGCATTTAATTTTGATACTTTCTAACATCATCTAAGTTTCCAGATATTGCGGCTGCTGCAGCCATCCCTGGACTAACCAGGTGGGTTCTTCCACCTCTACCTTGTCTTCCTTCAAAATTTCTATTTGATGTAGAAGCACATCTTTCTTCAGGTTTTAATTTGTCTGCATTCATTGCTAAACACATTGAGCATCCTGGTTCTCTCCACTCAAAACCAGAATTAACAAATATCTTATCTAAACCTTCTTGTTCCGCTTGCTCTTTAACTAACCCAGAACCTGGAACGACAATTGCATTAACATGAGATGATATTTTCTTATCTTTTAAAATTTTAGCAGCTTCTCTAAGGTCTTCAATTCTTCCATTAGTACAACTTCCGATAAATACTTTATCTATTTTGATATCTGTTGCAGACATATCAGGTTTTAAACCCATGTATTTTAAAGATCTTTCAATTGAATTTTTTTTATCTTCGTCTTTTTCACTATTTGGGTTAGGAACTTTATCATTGATGGTGATCACATCTTGTGGTGATGTTCCCCAGGTGATCATTGGTAAAATTTCACCTGCATTAAGATTTATTTCTTTATCAAAAATTGCATCAGAATCAGTTTTAAGGTTATTCCAATAATTTAGGGCTTTTTCCCAACTATCTCCTTTTGGAGACATTGGTTTACCTTTTAAATACTTAAAAATTTTTTCATCAGGAGCTATTAATCCTGCTCTCGCTCCACCTTCAATCGTCATGTTGCAAATTGTCATTCTTTGCTCAACACTTAATGATCTTACTAAATCCCCAGCATATTCAATAACACAACCTGTTCCACCAGCTGTTCCTATTTTTCCAATAATTTGAAGTATAACATCCTTAGAAGTAACACCTAAAGGAAGTTTTCCATTAACATTAATTCTAAAATTTTTTGCTTTTTTTTGAACTAATGTTTGTGTTGCTAATACATGCTCAACTTCAGAAGTACCAATACCAAATGCTAGTGATCCAAAAGCACCATGAGTTGCAGTATGACTATCTCCACATACAATTACAGTTCCTGGTTGAGTAAAACCTTGCTCTGGACCAATAATATGGACAATCCCTTGTCTTTTATCGTCCATACCAAAAAGCTGAATATTAAATTCTTTACAGTTAGCTTCTAAAGTATCTACTTGAATTTTAGACTCTTTATCAGAGATGCCTTTGGTTCTATCAGTTGTAGGAACATTGTGATCTGCTACAGCTAAAGTTAAATTTGGATGTCTAACTTTTCTATTTGAATTTCTTAGGCCTTCAAAGGCTTGAGGGCTAGTAACTTCATGAACAAGATGTCTATCAACAAATAGTAAGGCTGTTCCATCATCTTGTTGGTCTACCAGATGATCGTTCCAAATTTTATCGTAAAGAGTAGTAGACATTGAGAAAAAAATTATTTTTTTTCTGAGGTACTTTCTGACGGTTGTTCTTCTTTTGTAGTTTCTTCCGCTGGTGCTTCTTCTTTAGGAGCTTCAACTACTGGTGCCACTTCTGCTGCTGGTGATTCTTCTTTAGAAGCTTCTGCTGCGGGAACAACATTTTCTTCAGTAACAGTTTCAGGTTTTACATCAACATCAATCCCAATTTTTTTTCTTATCTTTTCTGCAATTCTTGCTGACTTACCAGTTCTGTCTCTTAAATAGTATAATTTAGCTCTTCTCACCTTACCTGATCTAATTACTTTAATTGAGTCAATTAATGTTCCATATAATGGAAAAGTTCTTTCAACACCTTCTCCGAAAGAAATCTTTCTAACAGTAAATGATGAATTTAAATCTCTACTTTTTTTTGCAATACAAACGCCTTCAAAATACTGAATTCTTTCTTTTTTACCTTCGGTAATTCTAACACCAACTTTAACTACATCTCCAGGATAAAACTCTGGAATTTTTTTCTCTGCGAGAATTTTTTTTACGTTATGTTGATTAATTTCTTCAATTGTTTTCATGTTAGTATTTATCAAGTTAATCTTTCTTATATTTTTGCCATAAATCTGGTCTTCGGTCGCGTGTTATAGCCTCAGATTGAGATAAACGCCAGTGTTTAATTTTGTCGTGATCTCCAGATAATAGGACCTCAGGAACACCTTTTTTCTCCCATATTTGAGGTTTTGTGTACTGAGGATACTCTAATAGACCGTTTTGAAAGCTCTCATCTACTTTAGAATTTTCATTTCCTAAAACTCCTGGTAAAAGTCTTAATATACTATCAATAACTACAAATGCTGCGGTTTCACCTCCAGATAAAACGTAGTCTCCAATACTAACTTCCTCAATATTTCTCGTAGAAAGTACTCTTTCATCAACTCCTTCAAAATGTCCACAAATAAAAGATACTGATTTTTCATTTGCTAAATCTTGAGCATAATACTGATCAAACTTTTTACCTTTGGGAGATAAATAAATAATTCTTTCGCCTTGATTTTTATTTTGATCTAAAGATTTTGCTAAAACATCTGCTTTTAAGAGCATGCCAGAGCCACCACCATATGGAGTATCATCAACTGTTTTATGTTTGTCTTCAGCTGTATCACGAATATTAACTATTTTTAAATCCCACAACTCTTTGGATAAAGCTTTACCGTACAAACCTTTAGATAAAGGTCCAGGAAAAACTTCTGGATAAAGTGTAAACACTTTTGCTAGCCACATAAATAACTTTTAAATTATTTTTGTTCTTCTTTAGGAGCTTCTGCTGCTGGTGCCGCTTCTTTAGCAGGTTCTTCACCTTCTTTTTTTCTTTCTTTTTTTGGAACTGCTTTTTGAGGATTATTTCCATTAGCAGGCATTGGCATTAATTCATTTTCACCTAAAATTCTTGCAACCCTAGTAGTAGGTTGAGCACCTTGACCTAGCCAATATTTAATTCTTTCTGCTTCAAGACCAACTCTTTCTTTTTTATCTTTTGGCAAAAGAGGATTAAAAAATCCAACTTTTTCAATAAATCTTCCATCTCTTGCAAAACGACTATCTGCTACAACAACTTTGTAAACAGGACGTTTTTTTGTTCCACCTCTTGATAATCTTAGTTTTAACATTCTTTCTCCTTTTATTATTTTAATTGATTAAATAGCTCTGGCGGTATTCCTTTATCAGACATACCTTTCAGATTTCCTTTTGACATCTTTTTCATCATTTCAGACATCATTTTAAATTGCTTGAGCAACTTATTGATAGTGGCTGGATCTGTGCCAGAGCCATTAGCAATTCTTTTTTTTCTAGAACCATCTATAAGTTTTGGGTTCTCTCTTTCTTTTTTTGTCATTGATAAAATTATTGCTTCATTTTTTGTAATAATACCTTCATCAATTCCAGCTGAATCCATTTGAGATTTCATTTTTGAAACTCCTGGCATAAAAGACATGATTCCCTCAATTCCTCCCATTTTTTTCATTTGTCTTAGTTGAGTTAAATAATCTTGCATAGAAAACTGCCCTTTCTTCAAATTTTCTTCTGCTTTTTTAATATTCTCTTCGCCTAAATCTTGTGCAGCTTTTTCAACAAGAGATACAATATCTCCCATACCAAGAATTCTGTTTGCAATTCTATCTGGATGAAATACTTCAAGATTATCAATCTTTTCACCTATACCTAAAAATTTAATTGGCACATTAGATACATATTTCATACTAACTGCAGCTCCACCTCTTGCATCACCATCTGCTCTTGTTAAAATTATTCCAGAGAGGTTTACTGTATTCTTAAATTCTTTTGCTACTGAAGCTGCAACTTGTCCTGTTAATGAGTCTGCAACTAAGAAGGTTTCTGTTGGATTAATTACACTTTCAATTTGTTTAATCTCACTCATCATTTGCAAATCAATTTGAGTTCTACCAGCTGTATCAAATAAAATAATTTCAGCTCCGTTGAGATTTGCAGCACTAATTGCTCTTCTACATATATCTGTTGGCTGCTGACCTTCAATTATAGGAAGTGTTAAAATATTATTCTGCTCACCTAAAAATCTAAGTTGTTCTTGAGCGGCAGGTCTATAAATATCTAGACTAACCATCATTACTTTTTTCTTTTTATTAGTTTCTAAATACTTAGCTAATTTGGCAGTCGTAGTTGTTTTACCAGAACCCTGAAGTCCAACTAGCATCATTGGAACTGGTGGAACTGCATTAAGATTTACATCATTATTGGTCTCACCAAGTAAATTAACTAATTCATCGTAGACAATTTTAACAACCATATCCCCTGGAGAGGTTGATCTAATAATTTCTTGTCCTAACGCTTTTGGTTTAACTTTTTCAATAAAATCTTTAGCAACATCGAGGGAAACATCTGCTTCTAATAAAGCTTGTCTAATGCCTCTTAAACCCTCATCTACTTGAGCTTCATCAAGTGAAGGTGATTTTTTTAAAGAAGAAAAAATTTCTTCGAATTTATTTGTTAAATTTTCAAACATATTTATTACACACAGCAATAATCGCACTAGTGGGCGAACCCTCGCTGACTAGTGTCGATCTCTTTGTTTCCAAAGACACCGCAAAGTTAATGTTTTTGCGGAAACGGCAACAACCTATAATAGAGGTTCAAAAAGTCAATAAATAAGTTAAATATCTATATATGGATATTAAAGCATT
The DNA here is from genome assembly GCA_902560225.1 of uncultured Pelagibacteraceae bacterium. GTDB lineage: Bacteria > Pseudomonadota > Alphaproteobacteria > Pelagibacterales > Pelagibacteraceae > Pelagibacter. The sequence goes on along the minus strand of CACEKT010000006.1, from coordinate 33,347 downwards.
TAAAATGGACGGTTTAGGTAATGATTTTGTCATCATAGATAATAGGCAAACAATTACAAATTTAACGAAAGAACAAATAATAAAGATTTGTGACAGAAAATTTATTGGTTGTGACCAACTAATATTGATTAAAAAAAATGATATTTCAGATGCTTCACTAGAATTTTATAATTCAGATGGAGGAATGTCTGGTGCATGTGGAAATGGTACACGATGTATTGCTGATTTGTTGGGCAAAGAAAATAAAAAAAAAGAAATTATCCTAACAACTTTATCTGGCAAATTAAAATCAAATATTGTTGGAGAAAAAATAGTTTCTACAGAAATAGGTGTTGCAAAAACAAAATGGAATGAAATTCCATTGTCTAAAGAATTAAATACGAAAAATTTAGGTATTAAAATTAATGACAAAAATAATAATGAATTTTCTGGTGGAACTGCTGTAAATGTTGGAAACCCACATGTTGTTTTTTTTGTTGATAATAACGAAAATTTTGAAATTGAAAAAATTGGACCAAAAATTGAAACCCACTCTCTATTTCCAGAAAAATGTAATGTTACTTTAGCAACTATTGTTAACAAAGAATTAATAAAAGTTAGAGTATGGGAAAGAGGAGCCGGACTTACCAAAGCTTGTGGAACTGCAGCTTGCGCAACAGCTTTTGCCGCAAAACAAAACGGACTGGTAAATGATAAAGTTGATATTGAATTTGCTACAGGTAGATTGACAATTTCGATTGATGAAAACAATAGTATTCATATGAAAGGACCAGTTTCAGATATTGAGGAGATAAATTTTAAAATTTAATGGGAATTTTTGAAAAATTTAAATCAGGTTTTAAAAAAAGCGCCTCAGCTTTTACAACGGGTTTAAGAGATATAGTTGTAAAAAAAGAGATTGATGACAAAACATTAGACAAAATTGAAGATTATTTAATTCAATCAGATGTTGGTATTATCTCGGCTTCAGAAATAAGAGAAATAATATCTCAAACAAAAATTGATCCCAATAAAGATTTAACAGACGAAATAAATAATATTTTAAAAAATTATATTATTTCAATAATGAAACCATTAGAAAATATTGAATTCTTCAAAAAAAAAGAAAAATTAAATGCAACATTAATTTCAGGTGTCAATGGTGTTGGAAAAACAACAACTATTGGAAAAATAAGTAAAATATTAAAAGGTAATGGAAATAAAGTAATGTTAGCTGCATCAGATACTTTTAGAGCGGCAGCTATAGAGCAACTAGAAAATTGGGCGAACAAAGTTGATGTTCAAATTACAAAATCATCTCAGGGCTCTGATCCTGCATCAGTTGCTTACAAGGCTATAGAAGAAGCGTTAAATAATAATTTTAACCAAGTTTTAATTGATACAGCTGGAAGATTACAAAATAAAAAAAATTTAATGGAAGAATATAAAAAAATTGCAAACGTTACTAAAAAAATTGATCCTGATGCTCCTCATGATGTTGTTTTAGTTTTGGATGCAACCTCGGGTCAAAATGTAATTAATCAAGTTGAAGAATTTAATAAAATTATTCCGATAACTGGTCTTATTATGACAAAATTAGATGGGACAGCAAAAGGAGGTATTCTTTTAGCTGTTGCTAAAAAATATAAACTACCAATTATTGCTCTTGGATTGGGTGAAAAAGAAGATGATTTGCAAATTTTTGAGGCCGAAAAATTCGCAGAGGCATTTACTCAAATTAATTAATTAAGGTACTGGAAATTAAAGGTTTATAAAAACTACATTTATAATTTTCTTTAAATTCATAATGTCCACAATTTTTAGCTATCGAAGAAATAATAAAATCAAATTTTCCATTTACCGGATAAAGCTCTAGTTTTTTCTCAATAATATCAAATTTAAAGTTGGCTTTTAAACTTTTTACAGCACTGATCATCACCAAAGTTTTATTATCTTTTAAAAGATAATATGCAAAGTCATCTGGGAAAACTGGAAAATCATACTCTTGCAAAAAATATTTTGCTGTTTTAGGAAACCATTCATAGGAAATCAGTGGCAAAGACTCTTTTGTTCTGTAGTTGTAAATATAAAGATCCTTTGGAAAATCATTAATATAATTTGAATTTTCTCCTCGAGCTAAGACAGCTTTTTCACGGGGTTTAAAATATAATGCGAAATTTTTATCGTGCGAATTCATTTGATCAATATGAAAAAGGCTATCTACGGATGCTAAATTTTCTTTGGCGTTTGATAAATTATTTAAAGAAAAAAGGACAATAAAAAATAATAAAAAATTTTTCATAAATTAACCTAAAAATAAAATTTGAATTATCTTTGTTGAGATTATGGCTTAATTTAAACTATCAACAAACGATTTAAGTGCTAATACAAGCTTATCGTCATATTCCATCATATGATCGTCATATTTTGTAAAATATGAATATTTAGGTTCACTTGCTAAATTAAAAATTTTTTTACCCATCCAAAATGGAACTATTTGGTCAACCTCACCATGCATTACTAATACTGGGATATTAATATTTTTAATTTTTTCATTATTTTCATACTTATCTTTTAAAATTAAACCTACTGGAATATATGGATAAAAATTTTTCGCAGCCTCTATCATTGATGTAAAGGGCGTTTCTAAAATTAATCCTGCAAAATTTTTATTCTGAGTAATTTCAGTAGCAATGCCAGTTCCTAATGACTCTCCATAAATAATTATATCTTCTTCTTTTAGACCTTTTTCTTTAAGCCAGTTTATTGCACTAGCACCATCAGTATAAAGACCCTCCTCACTTGGTCTTCCTTTATTTCCGCTAAACCCTCTCCATGCAATAATTAAAAAATTAACATTCATGTCTTTAAAATGATTTAATTTATGGATTCTGTTTTCAAGTGTCCCTGCATTTCCATGAAAATAAACTATTGTTTTATAACTTTTTAAATTTTTATTATGAAACCAGCCTAAAAGATTAATATTATCTGTTGTTTTGATAGTAACTTTTTCAATGTTAACTTCTAAATTATCTCCAGAATAATTATTCTCATCAGGATGATACATTAAATTTCTTTGAAAAAAGAATAAGAAAATTAATATAATTAAGTAAATTGCAATAATACCAAAAAATAATTCCAAAAGAAAATTCCTACGTTTTATTTTCATATTTTTTTCTATTTAGTATTAAAAAAAATATATAAGAAATAATACTTAAGATTAAGAAAACTGAAAAAGCTGATTTAAACGCAAATATTTCTGAGTGACCCATAGCTTTAACAATATCTATCACTAAGCCCATTAGCCATTGCATTATGAATGTTCCAGCGAATATTAATAAATTGAATGAAGTTAGTGCTTTACCAGCAGAATAACCTGAAAAAGAAAGGCCCACAGCTGGCTGTGTAACTGATAAAGAAATTGAACTTAAAATAAATAAGGTTATGTAAAAAGCCCCAGCTTTTGGACCTAATAATATTATAACTGACATTACAGAAAAACTAACTGGCAAACCTAATTTAAGTATTCTTTTAGCACTAAACCCTATACCTGAAATTTTTGGTAAAAAATAACCCCACAAAAAAAAGGACACCAACATAGTTACATTGATCCAAAATAATCCTGTAGCGCTCTGAAGTGGTGTATAGCCAGCGACTCTAGTCATCCATGGGCCTGCCCATAAAGTTTGTATAGCCATTAAGCCACCATAATTGAATAAACCCATTGGAATTACACTTATAAAAAATCTATTTTTCCACACTTCTGATAAAGTTCCGGTATTACCTAACTCTTCTGACTCTTTATTTTTAGTTAAATTCCATTTTGGAATGAAAACTAACATTAAAAAAATACTAATTAAAATTAAGATAGCAATACCACCAAATATCCATCTCCATCCAAAACTAGGCAATAAAAGTTGTACAGGCAGTGTTGATGACAAAAAACCTAATGATGCAATCATTAGCATCCATGAGTTTGCTCTTTGTTGTTGGTTTTCTGCGTACCATATTCTGTAACCAGTTAATGGAGCCATTAAACAAGCACTTACACCAACACCGATTAGAATTCGTGAAACTAACAATCCTGAAAAACTTTCAGCTAAAGCAAATGACACAGTTCCTACTAATGCGATTAATAAAAAAGATGAGACAATTTTTTTTGGGCCATATTTATCTAACAAATATCCAAGTGGTATTTGCATAAAAGCAAATCCTAGAAAATATCCACCAGCTAAAAGTCCTAAATCAGCTGCTAATAGGTTAAATTCTGAAGTTAAAACTGGAGAAAGTGTGGCTGTGATAGCTCTTAATAAGCATGATAAAAAATATCCAAATGCAAATACAAAAAAAACAGTGATAGCCTGTCTTTTTGGAAGAATATAATTTTCCATTAATTAAAAATTTAAAGATATATCTCTATGAACTGAGTTACATCTTGCAACAAATTTAGCTTGATCCTTAGTTAATCTTGATTGAAGTCTTAATCCAATATTATGCTTAATAGCTTCATTATATTTAATTAATTCAGGTAGTAAATTTTTATTTGCATCTCCTCTCCAAGAAACTTCTTTATCAAATAAAGCAAACGTTTCTGAGCTAGCAGATATCAATTTATCTTGGTCAACTTCATCATTATCTATAACAGAGATTAAGTCATCTAATTTATTTGCAAATTCATCAGTACCAGAAATTTCGCCTACCTTTTCAAAAAGACTATCAATAATAGAAATTGAATTTTCATATTCTTTATTATTTATAGAATATTTTAATTCTTTAATTTCAGGTGAAAGATTTTTTAACTTATCGTGATCATTTATAAACATTGCTATTTGATCGAGCGTGTCATAGGCTTCATCAACATTTTTTCTATATCTTTTTGTTCTAGTATTTTTTGCCTTATGAAGTATTTCAAATTCTTTATTTCTAGAATTCCAGGTCTCTGGTATTGCATTATTTAATTCTTCTATTTCTAATTTATAATTTTCTATTTTAAGTTTTAATTTATTTTTACTTGCTAGATCATCTTTATCTAGATTTCTAATTTCTGAATTTAATTTCTGAATTTTGTTATCTATTTTTCTTATCTTTTTTTGTTTTTTTCTTACTGTAAAATGTAAATCTCTATAATCCTCTGCAAAAACATTATATTCTTCCTCTGTTTTTTGAAGTTTTTTGACAATTGCAAAAGTTCCTAGAGCATTATCAAAATGTTCTTCAAATATATCTAATTTATCATTTGGAAGATTAGAAGGAGTTAGTTTTTGAAAATTTGTTATTGCTGTTCTAATTTTTTCTTCTTCATTATTGTAAATAGGAAATTTATATTCCTGCAAACAATATTGAAGCTTGGGATTCATTGGAGGGGGAGCAACATTAGAGGTTAAATATGTCCTTGCGGGTAAATAATTTACTAATGAAGGATAAAAACCAACAATTCCTAATCCAATAAGCTGAAGTACTATAAAAGGAACAACTCCTTTCCATATATTTAAAGTAGTAACTAATTTTGAAGCAACTCCCTTTAAATAAAATAATGCAAAACCAAATGGCGGGGTTAAGAAAGATGTTTGTAAATTAACTCCAATCATAACTCCCAGCCAAATTGCACTTATATTTGCACCTGGTTCAGCTAATAATATTGGAGCAATAATAGGAACAACTACTACCGCTATTTCAATAAAATCAAGAAAGAAACCTAAAAGAAAAATTACTGCCATTACGACAATAAACTGTGTCCAGAAGCCTCCTGGCAAATCCTGTAAAAAATCTCTTACCAATTCTTCACCACCAAAGGCTCTGAAACCAGAGGTCAACATTGCAGCCCCTAAAAGAATTATAAATACCATTGAAGTAGTAACGCATGTTTCTGTAACAACTTCTTTTAAGACATTGTCAATCTTATAAGATCTCCAAAAACTCCAGACAATTCCAATTAAAAACGTAAATGTAAAAAATCCTGTAATTAATATTGCTGTTAAATCTCTCGTATCAATAGCTTTAATGTTTAAGTTATAATTCTTTGCGAGATAAAATATAGGGATAACTGAAATAACCGAGATTATTATTGGGTAATATGCATCTTTCCTGCCTTTATGAAGTCGGTAACCTGCCATCATAGTTGCACCGATTGCTCCAATGGATCCAGCTTGATTTACAGTCGCAATTCCCATTAATATAGATCCAAGCACAGCAAAAATTAATGCAAGAGGTGGAATTATTACACCAACAACTTTTATCCAAAATTTAAAATCAAAGTTTCCTTTAAATGTTACTGGCGGTGCAGCTTTAGGGTTTATTCTTGCATAAACAAAAACATATAACATATACAATCCAACTAAAACTAATCCAGGTAACAACGCTCCTAAAAACATATCTCCGGCGCTAGTAGAACCTACTCTAAATTCTCCAGGCATATTAAATTCACCAGTAAGAATTTTATAATCTGTTTGACGCATTGTATTAGCTACATCTGCAGCACTAGCTAATTGATCTGCAATAATGATTAATACAATTGATGGAGGTATTATTTGACCTAGAGTTCCTGATGAACAAACAATACCGCTAGCAAGACTTTTGTCATATTTGTTATTCAACATAGTTGGTAATGAAATTAATCCCATCGCAATAACTGTTGCTCCAACTATACCTGTAGTTGCTGCAAGTAAAGCTCCAACGAAAATTACTGAAATACCTAATCCTCCTGGAATAGGACCAAATAACTGACCCATAGTAACTAAAAGATCTTCAGCAATCTTGGATTTTTGCAACATAATTCCCATAAAAATAAATAATGGAATAGCTATTAAGGTATCTGTCTCTACATCCCAATAATTACTTCTGAAATTTGTAATCCCTGCAGTTAACCACTCTTTTGGACCATCAGTTGCAAAATAGGCGCCCACATCTCCTTCAAAAAGATATCCAAAAAAAGCCGCAAGACCTATTGAAATAATTGCTGAGCCGGGCAAAGCAAAAGCTACTGGAAAACCTGAGGCCAGTGCTCCTATCATGATGATCACAAGTAAAGCTAAAAATAAATGTTCCATAATTTAATTTTTCAAAAGTTTATCGCTACTGCTCATAAAATAACTGGTAAATTGGATTAACATTGAGACAGCAAATACAGCCAAATATACTGCCATCAAATAAAGTAGATATAATCCATTTGAACCCTGCTGTGTGATTTCAAAGGAAATAACTGGGCCGTTAATGATACTTGCCTTACCACCCATCCCTAAAAATAAAACTATCAGACATAAAGGAATACCCAAAATCAATGATCCTATTGAATTAGTCCAGGCTTTTTTACGTTCACTAAAACCTGTATATAAAACATCAACTCTAACATGTCCTTCATGAATTAACGCATAAGCACTTGCAAAGAGATAAAGGGCTGAATACCAGAAACGAACTAAATCCCCTTGAAATGCTTGTTCGTACTCAAATATAAATCTAGATAATACTATAAAAAACTCACTTCCTACAACAAGCACTGCTAACCAAATAAAACCTACAGATCTAGTAAAATATCCAACCACAAATGAAATTAAAATTAATGGAAAATGGACAAATGTAATCCTAAAAGCTGGAACTACTAATTTAATTTTTAAGTATTCTCCAAATAATGGTGCAACTAATTTTTCAACAACTAAAAATGAGATTAACAAATCTGCAAGCCCAACAATTAACACTGCCCAAAACGATGAACGAATTATATAAGCAGTAAATTTATCTAAAATTTTTGAATCTGCTGTTAATGTTTGTTTTATTGATCTATTTACATAAAAAATTGCCAACAATATTGAAATCAAATAAAAAAATAATTGTAAAAATGCAAAATTTAAAACTGTATCTGATAATGGTTTACTCAATTTTTTAAATCCAAACAAACCATAATGTGAAAATAAATTTTTAACTCCAGGCCAATCAAACCAAACTGTCAAAACATTATTAAATAAAAAAACAAAAGTAGTAGCTAATATTGAATAACTAAATACTCTTATTAGTACTGGTAAATTATTTTTTACAAACATAATTTAAATGAATTTACTTACTTATTAAAAAGGGCCCTAAAAAGGGCCCTTTTAAAAAATTTTAAAGTAACTTTAAGTACTACAGTCCTAAAGCTCTGTTTCTTTGAGCAATGTAAGGTGAGTCTGACAAGTTAGTCCAAGCACCGATCTCTTTTCTAGCTTTAACAAAAGCTTTGTGCGTTCTAGCAGCAAGATCACTGTGTTGTTGAACTTCATCGTAAACTTCAGCAGCACCTTTAGCAAAAGCATCGTAAACTTTGTCGCTAAACTTCTCAAGTTTAACTCCATTTTCATTTACAAGTCTTGATAAAGCTGCACCGTTTTTAGCATTGTACTCAGCCATTGTAATCTCATCTGCCCATGCACAAGCAGTTTTAATTATCATTTGGTCTGACTTAGTTAAGCTTGTAAACCAAGATTTATTAACACCACAAGCTAACATCGAACCAGGTTCGTGCATACCAGGATAGTAATAATACTTAGCTGCTTCATGAAACTTCATAGCTTCATCATTCCAAGGACCTACCCATTCAGTTGCATCAATTGCACCTGACACAAGGTTTTCATAAATTTGTCCACCAGGTAGTGAAATTGGAGAACCACCAAGTTTTCCAAGTACTTGTCCACCTAATCCAGGCATACGCATTTTTAAACCTTTTAGGTCATTAGCTGATCTAATTTTCTTGTTAAACCAACCGCCCATTTGTACTCCAGTATTTCCTGCTATAAAGCTTTGAGTACCGAAATCATCAGTCAACTCATCCCAAAGTTCTTGTCCACCACCGTGGTGAATCCAAGCATTAATTTCTGAGTAAGTAAATCCAAATGGACATGCGGTAAAGTAACCGAATGCTGGGTGTTTTTTAACCCAGTAATAGTCAGCACCATGATACATTTGAGAGTTACCAGAAGCAACTTCGTCAAATGAGTCAAACGCTTTAACTCTTTCGTTAGCAGCATAATAAGTAACTTGAATTCTTCCATCACTCATATCTGATAATCTTTTAGCAAGTCTTTGTGCACCAGTTCCTAGACCAGGAAAGTCTCTTGGCCAAGTTGCTACCATCGCTGCTTCAACCCTCTCTTGGGCAACAGCAGGAGCAGCTAAAGATGATGCAGCAACAGCGGCAACACCAGTTGCAGCAGCAGCTTTAAAGAACTTACGTCTTGAAGGTGATTTTCCCTTCAATGATTTTTTTTCTTTAATCATTATTATTTCTCCTCTTAAGTTAATTAACTAATATTATTAAAACATAAATTTATTGAGGAGTCCTGGAAAATTTGTACCATATAAACAAAAAATACAATCTATAATTGAAATTATTACATACCCCATCGCATCGCTGCTGTATGAACGGGCGCATCCCAATTTTTAATAATTTTTTCATCACATTTAAGAAGAGTAATAGAGGCTCCTTGCATTTCAAGAGAGGTGCAATAATTACCTACTAAACTTCTTGTAACTTCAACTCCTTTAGATTTTAGGATTTGAAATGCATCATCATAAACTAAATATAATTCTGTAAGAGGAGTGCCTCCCATGCCATTAACGAAAAGTAATATCTTTTCATTATTTTCTGGTTTTAGATTATCAAGAATGGCATCTAAAATATTTCCAACAATTGTTTTTGATGGTTTAATTTTTTCTCTTTTTCTTCCAGGTTCTCCATGAATTCCTACTCCGAATTCCATTTCATCATCACCAATATCAAAAGTTGGTTTTCCTGCTGCCGGAACTGTGCAGCTTGTAAAGGCAACTCCCATAGTGCCTGCATTTTTATTAACTTTTTCTCCAAGTTTTTTACACTCTTCCAATGATCCTCCATCTTCAGCTAAAGAACCAACTATTTTTTCTACTAAAACTGTTGCAGCAACACCACGTCTACCAGTTGTAAATGTTGAGTCTTCAACAGCAACATCATCGTTTGTAATGATACTATCGTTTGTTCCAGAATACATTTCTGCTCCCATTTGAAAGTTCATAATGTCTCCGGAATAATTTTTTACAATAAACAAAACTCCTGCTCCGCTATCAACATGTTCTGCTGCTGCCTGCATTTGATCTGGAGCTGGTGCTGAAAAAACAAATCCTGGGCATGCAGCATCAAGCATTCCATAACCAACAAAACCTCCATGCATAGGCTCATGACCACTTCCTCCACCAGAAATTAAAGATACTTTACCTTCTTTTTTTTTATTTTTTCTGGAAACAAAAGTTGGATCTAAACTAACTTGAATAATATCACCATGCGCCTTACCGAATCCATTAAGACTTTCTTTTAAAAAGTCATCAGCTTTATTAATAAATTTTTTCATTTTTTCCTCCTATTGATTAATTATAAATTTACATATTGTATCGATAATAAGTTGCGAAGAACGAGCTCCAGGATCAATATGTCCTTTTGCACGTTCACCTAAAAAGGATGCCCTACCTTTTGTTGCTAACATATCTTTTGTTGATAACATTCTGTCTTCTGCAATTTTGATTATCTCACTTAAACCTTGTTTTATCTCGCTATTATTATTTTTAATCTCATTAAGTTTTACAGATACTGGTATTAATACATCCATCATTGTTTTTTCTCCTACATCTGCCTTTCCTCTTTCCTTCATCGCTTGAATACCATTTATAATCATCTCACATGCTTTTCTAAATTCAATATCTTTATCTAGGTCAGGAGATTTTGCCATAGAGATAAAAAAAGTTCCAAATAAAGCCCCTGAAGAACCCCCAATGCCTGACAAAACTTTCATAGCAATCATATTTAAAGCTTTTGCTAAAGGTAAATCTTTTATTGTACCTTCAAGCTCAATAACTAGCTTAAGACCTCTTTGGATATTAAATATGTGATCACCATCTCCTATATTCTGATCTAGTGCTTCAATTTCTGATGCATTCTCATTAATTACTTTTTGAATATTTTTTGCTTGAGAAATTAAAAAGTTAACGCTCATTAATTCTATTTCCTTCTTTATTAAATTTTAAAACTTTATTTGTATTAATATCAAAATTTATTGTTTCATTAATAGATGATTTATAAGCACCTTGAATTGACGAGAGCACTTCATGCCCTTCAAAATTAATAGCAACAACTGTTTCAGAACCTAGGTTTTCTATTGAAATAATTTTTCCAGAGTAATTGCCAGTTCCTAATAATATATTTTCTGGTCTAATTCCAAAGGTTGAGGTGTTACCGTTTATATTGAATAGTGAACCAGGTAAAACATTGATTTTAGGTGAACCTAGTCTTTGAGAGACATAAATTGAATTTGGATTTTCATATATTTCTTCGGGTGTTCCTATTTGAACTATTTTTCCTTCTTTAAGAACCCCAATTTTATCTGCTAATGTTGTTGCTTCAGCCTGGTCATGTGTAACGTAAAGAATAGTTGCATTTAGATTTGTTTGTATGTTTTTTAATTCAACTCTAAGGCTTTCTCTCAATTTTGCATCCAACGAGGAAAGAGGTTCATCCATTAAGTATATGCTTGGTTCACGAACGAGAGCTCGACCAATTGCAACTCTTTGCATTTCTCCACCAGATAATTCGGTTGCTTTATTTTTTAATTTATTAGAAATTTTAAGCATCTTAGATATACTTTCAATTTTCGTTTTTATTTCATCCTCAGGTAATTTTCTCATTGGAGATCTTAGAGGAAAAGCTAAATTTTCATAAACAGTGTAATGAGGATATAATGAAAATTGCTGAAAAACAAAAGATACATCTCTTGAGGCTGGCTGATCTTCAGTTACAGACTCGTTATTAAACAAAACACTTCCTGAATCAATTTTTTCCAAACCTGCAATGCATCTTAATGTGGTAGTTTTTCCAGCACCTGAGGGACCGAGTAAAACAAAAAATTGACCATCTTCAATTGTAAGATTTATATCCTCCAAAGCTAATATTTTTTTGTCATATGTTTTAGTTAAATTTTTTAATTCTACTTTTGCCATTATTTCATAAACTCACTATTTAAAGATTTATCTGTTTCACCATCAAAAATAATTATATTATCATTTGATGGTTTGATTTGAACATTTTCGTTTAACTTAATGTTAATTGAAATATCGGTTTTAACTTTAATCTCACCAATGTTTGTTTTAACGGTAATAATTTTTCTTGAACCCAAATACTCTACTCCAAAAACTGAACCTTTGAGACCTCCCTTGTTAGTTAATGAAAGATTTTCTGGACGTATTCCAAAAAAATTTTTATTACTCTTCGAGTTTTCAAATTGTTTTGGAATATTGAAATTAACATCTTCAATACTAATAGATGATTGTTCGTTGGATATTCCTTCGTTAATATCAATAAAATTCATCCCGGGAGACCCTATAAAAGATGCTACAAATTTGGTTTTAGGTTTATTATATATAATGTTAGGTTCATCAGCTTGTAAAATTTGACCTCCATCCATTACTGCAATACGATCTGCCAAAGACATTGCTTCTAATTGATCATGAGTTACATATACTGTAGTTGCGCCAATATCTATGTGTAGTTTCTTTAATTCTAGGCACATTAACTCTCTAAACTCAGCATCTAAAGTACCTAAAGGCTCATCCATTAAAAAAGCTTTTGGCCTTCTAACTAAAGCTCTACCCAAGGCTACTCTTTGTCTATCTCCACCAGATAATGATGAAATATTTGAGCTTAATAAATGATCAATTCTTAAAAGTTTAGCAGCTTCTTCAACTCTAGTTTTGATATCATTTTTTTTATATCCCTGCATTTTAAGAGGAAAAGATAAATTGTTTCTAACATTCATATGTGGATAAAGAGCAAAGAGCTGAAAAACAAAAGCTATATCTCTTTCTGAAGCTCTTAACATCCCAACTTCTTCCTCTCCTAAATATATTTCTCCAGATGTCGGTAATTCTAATCCGGCAATCATTCTTAATGTTGTGGTTTTTCCACAACCAGATGGTCCTAGTAGGACAAAGAACTCTTTGTCATTAATTTTTAAGTTAGAGTTTTTTACAGCAGTAAAATCACCAAAAGATTTTTGTAAATTGACTATTTTAATTTGAGACATGCTAATCCGGAAAATGACTTGTGATTATGAAACCAACTGTTCCAACTAAAATTACAATAAATGAATAAGTAAACATCCACATTGCAAAGGGTTGCAGTAACATGAACACCCCAATTAAAATTAATATCGTTGATAAGTTTTCCCAATAAACTCTTCGAAATATTTTTCTCATTAATGATTTTTCTTCTTGCATTATTTTCTCACTGCTCCAAATGTAATGCCTCTCAAAAGATGTTTTCTTAAAATTATTGTGAAAATCATCACTGGTAACAAAAATAAAGTAGTCCCTGCACCAATTGCTGGCCAATCAAGACCTCCTTCACCAATGATTGTTGGAATAAAAGGTGGTGCAGTTTGAGCGTTAAACTGGGTGAGCAGAACTGCAAAGGCATATTCATTCCAAGAAAATATCATACAAAATATTGCAGTTGCCGCTATTCCAGTCATCGCTTGTGGCAGAACAACTTTAAAGAATGCTTGAAGCCTAGAATATCCATCAATCATTGCTGCTTCTTCGTATTCTTTTGGAATTTCATCCATAAAACCTTTTAGTAGCCAAACTGCTAAACTTAAATTTACAACTGTATATAAAATAATCATTCCTAAATGAGTGTCCCCCAATCCTATTTTTCTATACATAATAAATATTGGAACAGCCACTGCTATGGGCGGGAACATTCTGGTTGAGAGTATAAAAAATAATAAATCATCCTTTAAAGGAACTCTAAATCTTGAGAAAGCGTATGCTGCTAATGCACCTAAGAACACAGATGCAAAAGTTGAACCAAAACCAATTATCATTGAGTTTGAATACCTTCCTAAAAATTTTGAAGGCCCAGTGATTACCATTTCTCTACTTCGAACAAGCTCTTCATACCAATTTTCTGGTGGGGGTAATGAGTCGAGATATTCTGGTGATTGTCTTGATCTATTAGTAAACAAGTTTACATATCCCTCTAAAGATGGTTCAAACAATACTTCAGGTGGATATGAAATGGCACTATCTACATTTTTGAAACTAGTCATTACCATCCAAGATATGGGAATTAAAGTAATAACGGTGTAAACTATAATAATTGCAGCTGCAATTTTTTTTGAAAAAGAAGAAGGTTCCAAATATGATCTAGAAGTATCCATTAGCGTTCCTTTATCTTATTCATTACTTTTACGTAAACATTTCCAAAACCAAAAATAGTTACAAAAAGGATGACAGCAAATGCTGAACTGTAACCGGTTTTCCATTTTTCAAATGCTTCTCTCTTCAAATTAATTGAAGCAAGCTCTGTTGCAGAACCTGGTCCACCAGAGGTAAGCTCAACTACCATGTCAAACATTTTAAAATTTTCAATTCCCCTAAATAGAAGGGCTAATAATAAAAATGGTAAAACTGAAGGCAGAGTAATGTATATAAATTGCTGCCATTTATTCGCTCTATCAACCTCTGCTGCTTCATATAAATAATTTGGAACAGACCTTAAGCCAGCTAAGCAAATTAACATTGTAAAAGGTGTCCACATCCAAGTATCAACAATAACAATTGACCAGGGGGCAAGCATACTTGAACCAATCATATCAAAGCTTCCAAAATCATAGAAAAAATTAACTACATAATTAAATAAACCTACTTGTGGGTTATAAAGATAGGTCCAAAAAACTCCTACAACTGCGGGTGACAACATCATAGGTAATACAATTAATGTTGTTAATAGTTCATTTCCTTTAAATTTCCTGTTTAGAAGCAGAGCTAAACCCAACCCTATTATTGCTTGTAGTAACAAGGTCCAAAACATAAAGCTTGCAGTAACTTGCATCTTTTCCCATATAGCTTCTTTATTTAGGACTTTAATATAATTTTTTAAACCAACAAACTCTGGTACTCTCCCAATTTTATTTGCATAAAAATTTGTGAATGACATTTTAATCGCATAGACCAATGGATAAATATTTATAGCAAGCAGAAGAAGTACGGATGGTCCTATAAAAAGCCAACCTACAGCTTTATCAGAAAGTCCCTTGAATTTTTTTTTTACTTTCATATGAATTTTTAATAAAAAAAGGGGAGGTAGTACCCCCCCTAATTTTTTAATTTCTTAAAGTATTAATGTTAAAGTTTTCCGTCTGCTTCGAATACTTCAACCCACTCTTCGATAATTTTATCTAAAGCACCTTTGGCAGTTCCTTTTCCATTAACAACATAGTCATGAATAGCTTCTTGCATAGGAAGCATTAGCTCAACAAAAGTCGGTTCTTGCCAAAAATCTTTAACAATTCCCATTGAGTCTAAGAAACCTTGTGCATAAACAGTAGATGTAGGAAATGACGGTGCATTCAGAACATCATTGTGACATGAATATCCTCCTAGATCCCACCATTTTTGCTGTACATCAGGTCTCGCAAACCATTTAATATACTCAAGAGCTAGATCTTGTTTATCTGAGTATTTAACTACAGATATACCTTGTCCACCTAAAGTAGCTGCACTTACATTTTGACTTGGGTTAGCAAAGAAACCAGATACTCTTCCGTCTTTGTCTTCTTTAGAAACACCAGGCCAGAAAGCATACCAGTTCATTTGAAAAGCTACTTGTCCAGATTTATAGGCATCTAGATTTGCTACCATATAAGCATCTGAGTGTCCTGGAGGTGCACAGTCTTCATATAACTTTCTATAAAATTCGACTGCTTCTACAGCTTGTGGTGAATTGAAATATCCTTCCATATCGTATGGCTTGTTAGGATTTTCATATTCCATGCCCCATGCATACATTGCCGCTGTAACACCCATGGTAATCCCTTCGGATCCACGCTCTGTATTAATTGCAGCACCATATCTTTTTTGACCATCAATTTCTCTTCCTTGGAAGAAAGAACACATGTCATGTAATTGATTCCAATTTGTAGGTACACCTAAATCATATCCGTGTTTTTTCTTAAACTCAGATTTAAGTTCTGGTCTATCAAACCAGTCTTTTCTATAAGCCCAAGCTAAAGCATCTCCCATTGCTGGTAATGCATAATAGTTTTCGCTACCTTTAGGCCACGTTGAATAAGCATAAACTGTTGCAGGTGAGAAATCATTCATCGAAATTCCTTCTTTATCAAAGAAGTCATTTAATTTAACATAATGTCCATACACAGCTCCAGCACCAATCCATTGCGAGTCACCAATTAACAGGTCAAATGTTTTACCTTTGTTGTTAAGCTCATTTAACATACGGTCGGCAAAATTTGGCCATGGCACAAACTCAAAGTTTACATCTATTCCTGTTTCTGCAGTAAATTCTTTAGTTAATTCTTGCAAAGCGTTGGCAGGGTCCCAAGCGGCCCAACCCAAAGTAATTGACTTAGCATTAGAATTTACAGAAAAAGAAAATAGAGATACAAATAATAAAATCATTATTTTTTTCATTTTTTTCCCCTCTCTTGTTGTTATTATTATGCATATTAGTCTATCCAAGAAGCGATGTGCCTGCTAGTATTTTTTTTATATAAAACTGATTGTTGATATATTTAAAGCGAAGGGGGAATTATGAACAATATTAAAGGTCCTGCAATTTTTCTAGCACAATTTGTAGGTGAAGATGAGCCATTTAATTCTTTAGATAGTATTTGTAAGTGGGCATCTTCTTTAGGATACAAAGGTGTGCAAATTCCTAGCTGGGATAGTAGATTAATCGACTTAAAGAAAGCATCTGAAAGTAAAGATTACTGTGATGAAATCAAAGGCATTGCAAAATCATATAACATTGAGATTACAGAGCTCTCTACTCATCTTCAAGGACAGCTAGTTGCTGTACATCCAGCTTATGACACTGCGTTTGATGGTTTTGCCGCACCAGAGGTAAGAGGTAATCCAAAAGCAAGACAAGAATGGGCTGTTAATCAATTAATGATGGCAGCTAAAGCATCAAACTATCTAGGATTAGATAGACATGTAACTTTTTCTGGAGCGCTTGCATGGCCATATGTTTATCCGTGGCCACAAAGACCAGAAGGATTAATTGAAAATGCATTTGATGAATTATCAAAAAGATGGAAACCAATACTTGATCATTTTGATCAGAATGGAATTGATCTATGTTATGAGATACACCCAGGCGAAGATCTTCATGACGGTATAACATTTGAAATGTTTTTAGAAAAAGTTGGAAACCATAAAAGATGTAATATGCTTTATGATCCTAGTCATTACGTTTTACAACATTTAGATTATCTTACACATATTGATATTTATCATGAAAAAATAAAAATGTTTCATGTTAAAGATGCTGAACTAAATCCATCAGGAAAACAAGGTGTCTATGGTGGCTATCAATCTTGGGTGAATAGAGCTGGTAGATTTAGATCGCTTGGTGATGGTCAAGTAGATTTCAAATCCATTTTCTCAAAACTAACATCATATGGTTATGATGGTTGGGCAGTGCTTGAATGGGAGTGTTGTCTTAAACATCCAGAAGATGGCGCAAGAGAAGGTGCTGAATTTATTAAAAGCCATATCATAAATACTACTGAAAAAGCATTTGATGATTTTGCTGGTAGTGGTGCTGATATTAAAGCTAATAAAAAAATGCTAGGTATAAATTAATGGAAAGAAAAATACGCATCGGAATGGTGGGTGGAGGAAAAGATGCTTTCATTGGTGGGGTACACAGAATAGCGTTAAGACTTGATGGTTATTATGAGTTAGTAGCAGGATCATTTTCTTCTAACTTTGATAACTCAAAGGAGACTGGAAAGAACCTTGGTTTAGCAGAGGATCGAATTTATAAAACTTACCAAGAAATGGCTGAAAAAGAATCTGCTCGTTCAGACGGTATAGATGTAGTTTCTATAGTCACACCAAATCATCTCCATGTACCTATAGCAAAAATTTTTGCAAACAAAGGTATACATATTATCTGTGATAAACCACTTGCTTTATCCAGTGAAGAAGCAATTGATCTAAAAAATATTGTGGAAAATAAAAAATTAATTTTTGCTCTTACCCATAACTATACTGGCTATCCTATGGTTCGTCATGCAAGATCATTAATTCAAAAAGGTGATCTTGGTTCTATAAGAGTAATTCAGGCAGAATACCCTCAAGATTGGTTAACAACAAAAGTAGAAGATAATGGCTTAAAACAAGCTGAATGGAGAACTGATCCAAAAAGATCAGGAGAAGGTGGTTGCATAGGAGATATTGGCACACATGCATTTAATCTCATTAGATTTATTACTGGATTAGAAGTAGATGAATTATCAGCCGATATTCACACATTTGTTAAAGGAAGATTGCTCGATGATAATGCACAAATAATGCTTCGATTCAAAAAAGGTGCTAAAGGTGCAATATGGTCTAGTCAAGTTGCTGTTGGAAATGAAAATAATCTAAAAATCAGAGTTTTTGGTGAAAATGGAGGATTGGAGTGGAAACAAGAAGATCCTAATTATCTTTACCACACAAAGTTTGGACACCCAACTCAAAGAATTACACGAGGAAGTAATAGCGCAGGTAAAGAGGCCAATGAGGTCACAAGAATTCCTTCAGGACATCCTGAAGGATATTTAGAAGGGTTTGCCAATATTTATAGTGATGTTTGTAAAGTGTTATTTGCCCAAATAAATAAGCAAAACTATGAACATTCAAATGATTGTTATCCAACTATCTATGATGGTATTGAAGGAATGAGGTTTATAGAAACTGTTTTAGAATCAAGTAAGAACAATAGCAAATGGGTTCGATTTAATTAAAATAAATTTTTATAATTTTAATTTTATTCTATGGGGTAATCCCAAGCATTTCCTCCAATTACTTTTGAAATAGCCGAAAAATCCTTAGAACTATTTCCTTCTTCACAAAATTTAGAATAAATGTCTAATGCCATACTTCCAAGTGGTGTATCTGCGCTAACATTCTTTGCACATTCATTAGCAAGTTTTAAATCTTTATTCATCATGCCAGCGGAAAAACCTGGTTTATAATTATTATTTGATGGAGAACCATCAATGAGTCCTGGAAGAGGAGGATAAACTGAAATTGGCCAACTATTACCAGATGCATTTTTCATAATTTCATGAACTTTTTTTATATCTATATTTAATCTCTTAGCTAACATTAGGGACTCTGATGCAGCTATCATTGTGATACCTAATGACATATTATTGCAAATCTTCGCTCCATTACCACTACCTATTTCACCTGCATGATAAATGTTTTTTCCCATAACTTTTAAAAATGGTAATGCTTTATCAAAAGCTTCCTTGGATCCACCAACCATTATATTAAGAGTTGCTTTTTGAGCCCCCATTACTCCACCACTTACAGGAGCATCTATCATCAAAATACCTTTATCATTTGCAGCTTTTCCAATTTCTTTTGAGGTTTCTATGTCTATAGTTGAACAATCTATTAATAAACAATTTTTTTGAACTTTATTAATGATTCCACTGTCACCTAAATATATTTCTTTTGAATGTTTGCCCTCAGGCAACATTGTTACTACTATAGAAATTTCATGATTAATTAAATCTTCAATACTATCTACTGTTTCTAAATTTTTTTTTTTAGCTTTTGCTAACATGTCTTTTGAAACATCAAACACTTTAATCTTATTACCAGCTTTAAGTAAGTTTTCAGCCATTGGATTTCCCATATTTCCAACACCAATAAAAGCAATTTTTTCACTCATATGACTCTCCTTATTTTAATACTTGTTTTTAATTAGGATTTAATTTGCTTGCCCCAAATAATTAACCATAACAACACCTATTACAATTAAACAAATTCCTATAAAACCATATAAATTAGGCACTTGATTATATTTCAAAATTCCAAACAAAACTACACCAGCAACTGTTAATCCACTATATGTAGAATAGCTAAAAGCTACAGGTAATACTGACATTGCTTTAGCAAGTGAAAACATTGTAACTGTCATTAATAATAAACAAGCAATAGTTGGTGTTAATTTTGAAAAACCATCAGATATTTTTGCAAAACTGTTAGCAGCAATTCCAGTAGTAATTCCTAAAGCTAAAATTAAATAACCTGCAAAGGGTTTCATATTAATTTACTTTATTTTTACAGTTACCTGTTTTAAAAAATTCATCAATATTGTCTATAGCTAAATTAGCCATGGCTGTCCGCGTTTCTTTGGTAGCACTACCTAAATGAGGCAATATAAATGCACTCTTATGTTTTAAATATCCAGGATTTAAATTAGGTTCGTTTTTATAAACATCAAGGCCAACAGCATAAACCTTTCGTCTTTCCAAAGCATCAATCATTGCTTCGTCGTCAACTATGTCTCCTCGAGCAACATTAGTTACAACAGCACCTTTGGGTAAATACTCTATTGTTTCTTTGTTAATCATATCAACTGTTTCTTTTGAGGCTGGGCAACAAATTGACAAAACATCTGATACTGAAAGCAATCCTTTTAAAGTATCGTGGTAAATTGCACCTTGTTCTTTTTCATCACTTAATTTTGATCGGTTATGATAATGAATTACCATTCCTAAAGATTTTGCAATTTTTGCAATTTTTTGACCAATTCTTCCCATACCTAGGATCCCTAATCTTGCACCCGTTAATTGTTTCCCAATAAGATAATCAGCTGACCATTTCCAGCCACCTTCCCTAGCGCTATCTACACCTTCTGATGCTCTTCTGCACGCCCCTAAAATCAACAAAACTCCTATCTCAGCTGTTGCATCAGTCAAAACATCTGGAGTATTTGTTACTGCAATTCCTCTATTTTTAGCTGCCTCAAGGTCAATATTTCCAAAACCTACTGCAAAATTTGAAATTATTTTAATAGTATCAGGAAGTTTATTTATTGTTTCAGCATCTAGTTTGTCTGTCAATGAAGATAATATTCCATCAAAGCCTTTGCTTAACTCAACTAATTTTTGTTGAGAATATAGTTCATCGTTTAAATTTAAGTTAGCATCAAATGTTTCTTTTGCTTTATCTTCACAAGTTCTTAATAGTTTTCTAGTTATTAATATTTTTTTCATAAGATATTTATTTGATTAATTTAAGTCAAAAACCTTTCCAGGATTCATAATATTATTTACGTCAAGACTTCTTTTGATAGCTTTCATAACTGGAAGATTGTCAAGGTGTTCTTTTAAAAGATAATGTTTTTTTTGTAAACCAATTCCATGTTCTCCAGTTATAGTGCCTTCAAGTTCTAATGCTTTATTAATTAAATCATCACTATACTGTCTAATTTTTTTTTGTTTTTCTTTATCCTGAGGATCATACAAAATTATTGAATGAAAATTTCCATCGCCAACATGTCCAACCATCGGGGCAGTAAGACCTAATTTTTTAACTTCATTTTCTGCCCACGAAATACATTCAACTAATCTTGATATTGGTACACAAACATCTGTGGAATATATTTTCATATTATTTCCAAGAGCTTTAACAGAATAATAAACATCATGTCTTGCTTTCCATAATTTTTTTTGCTCTTCAGGTGAAGACGCCCATTGAAAATCACTTCCATTATTATTTTTTGATAACTCTTCTACAATACTAATTGCTTCATTATTGGATGTTTCACTTCCATGAAATTCAAAAAAAAGTGTAGGAGAGGCTTTAATATTATCTAATTTAGAATATTTAATGCTTATTTCCATTTGATCTTTATTTAACATTTCAATTCTTGCTATCGGAACTCCGTATTGAATTACTTCTTGAGCAGTTTTAACTGCTGAGTCTAAATCTGGAAAATAACAAACAGCACTCATTACACTTTCAGGAACTGGTGATAATCTAACTTGTACTTCTGTAATTATTCCAAGCGTTCCCTCAGATCCTATAAATAAATTTGTTAAATTATATCCGGCTGAAGTCTTTTTAGTTCTTGCTCCAGTTTTAATTATATCACCATTTGGAAGTACTACTGTTAGCCCAGATATAACTGTTCTCATAGTTCCATACTTAACCGCCATAGTCCCAGATGCTGATGTAGATGCCATTCCTCCAAGGGCTGCATCTGCTCCAGGATCAATTGGGAAAAAAACACCATCTTCTCTTAAATATTCATTAAGTTGTTTTCTGGTAACATTAGCTTGCACTCTGCAATCAAAATCCTCAGCGTTAACAGATAAAACTTTATTCATTTTTTCTAAAGAAATCGTTATGCCATTTGAATTACCAACTGCATTTCCTTCTAAGGATGTTCCGGTTCCAAATGGGACTACTGGAACTTTGTGGTCATTGCACAATTTTAAAATTTGAGATACTTCTTCATTAGTCTCTGGAAAAACTACTGCTTGAGATAAGACAGGATCATAGGTGTCTTCACCCCTTGCATAGTTAGCTCTTGTTGACTCTGAGACTGAAAACCTTCCATTAAAGATTTTTTTTAATTCTTTTTGAAGTTGCTCATTCATAACGTCGATACTAATGAAAAATAATGAAAAAATACAGCTTATTTAGTTAGCATTTTTTTTATGTTTTCTAGAGCCTGAGAAATATTATCTCTAGAAGCTGCAAAGCTAAACCTTACGTAATCATTACATGTCTGTCCAAATGCAGTTCCTGGTACTATTGCAACGCCCGCTTCGTGCATCGCTTTTTTACAAAATTCAGCACCATTCATCCCAGTCTCAATTACTTTTGGGAAAGCATAAAAAGCACCTCCAGGTAAACTACATTCTACACCTGGCAAATCATTAAGGCCCTCATGAATTAATTTTCTTCTTTCTGTGAACTTGTGCATCATTTCATGGATTGAATCTTCTGGTCCATCTAAAGCTGCAATTCCTGCAAACTGGGCTGCAGCATTTACACATGAAACACTATTTATAAGCAATTTATTTACATGTTCAACTAAGTGCTCTGGCCAAAAACTCCAGCCTAATCTCCAACCAGTCATTGAGTAAGCTTTACTCCATCCCTCTAAAACAATTAATCTGTCTCTTAGTTCTGGATAATTAAAGAAGGTCGGCATTTCTTTATTATCAAAAATTTGTCTACTATAAATTTCATCACTTAATATTGTAACGTGGGGATGTTTTTTTAAACCTTCAGCTAACTTATCTATTTCTGGTTTCTCTACAAAACTACCTGTTGGATTGTTTGGGTTAATTAAAATTAACAATCTAGTCTTATCGGTTATTAAAGACAAAATTTTATCTGCAGAAAATTTTAAATCCTTATCTTCAGTTAAGTCATAAGGGACCGCAGTTGAACCCGTATAATTAATCATAGATTCATAAATTGGGAATGCAGGTGTTGGATGAATTATTTCTGCTCCTGGCTCACCAAAGCACTGAATTGCATAATGCATAGTTGGTTTTCCTCCTGGCATTATCAGAATTCTCTCAAAATCTACATCAGTGTTGTATCTTTTTTTTATCCATCTTGTAACTGCTTGTCTACATTCTGGTATACCATTAGACATCACATAACCATGATGGCCATCATCTAATGCTTTTTTAGCTGCTTCAACTACATGTTTTGGAGTTTTAAAATCTGGTTGACCTAATCCCAAGTGAATCATGGGATGACCTTTTGCCTCTAATTTTTTTGCTTCTGCTAAAACTGAAAAAGCGCTTTCAGTTCCAAGTCTACTAAGTGATTTTGCTAGTTTCATAAGTCCGTGAAACTAACGGAAAATATACTTATTGTCTATTAATGATTGCAAAAAAGTATTTATATTTTTTATAACTAATTATTTGCGGTAAATAATTTTTGACGCATCTAAATCTTTCAAATTTTTGCATCCCATAAGTATCATGTTTCTTTTTATTTCTTTATGCATATTTTCTAATAGTCTCTCAACACCTTTCTGACCGCCTGCGCCCAAACTAAATAAAAAAGCTTTTCCAAAACTACAAGCTGTCGCACCTGCTGATAAAGCTTTGAGCACATGAGTTCCCCTCCTAACGCCACCATCAAGAATAATTTCCAATTTATCACCAACAGCATCAGATATCGCTTTAACTTGATCGAATGGAGACCTAGATCCATCAAGTTGTCTGCCTCCGTGATTTGATACCATTATCGCCGTGCAACCAATATCAATAGCTTTTTTTGCATCCTCTACTGACATAACTCCTTTAAGAGCAAATGGGCCATCCCATTTTTTAACAATATATTCTGCATCTTTCCAATTCATTGTGGGATCATATTGCTCATTAACATAATCTATAACTGATTTTGCAATATTTGTTCCCTTATCTGTTTTTTTTGAAACATTTGCTAACTCAAATTTAGGATGAGTAAAATAATTAAATACCCATTGAGGATGTGCTGCAAAACTAATAAGGCTTTGAAGAGTTAATTTTGGAGGAGTAGTAAATCCTGTTCGATGATCTCTTTCTCTATTTCCAGCAACGAGGGTATCTACGGTTAAACACATTGCATCAAATCCTGATCTTTTACTTCTTTCAATTAAGTCGTCTGTTATTGATTTATCTTTATGAACATAAAGTTGAAATAACTTTGGACCGCTAGAAACATTTGAAATTTCCTCCATTGTGGTATTTGCCATTGATGACATACTATAAAAAGTACCAAATTTTTCTGCAGCTCTTGCTGAGGCTTTATCACCATCATGATGATATAATCTTTGCATAGCAGTTGGAGATAAAAAAATTGGCATATCAATTTTTTTTCCAAATATTGTTGTAGATAAATCTGGTTCGCCAACATTGTTTAAAATATTTGGAACTAAATCACAGTCATCAAAAGCTTCTGTATTTCTTCTTAAAGTAATCTCATCATCTGCACCACCGTCTATATAATTAAAAATTGGTGATGGTAATTTTTTTTTTGCTAATTTTCTAAAATCTTCAAAATTGTAACAACCATTTATATTCATGATCTTATTTTCTAAATCTTAAATTATTTCTATTAAGGTCGCTAATTTTTGTACATCCCATTAATTTCATATCTCTCTCTAATTCAGACTTATACTTTTCTAGTGCCCTCTCGACACCAGCTTGTCCAGCTGCAGCTAAAGCATATAAATAAAGCCTTCCACCTGAACATGCCTTAGCACCTAAAGATAATGCTTTAAGCATATGAGTTCCTCTATGAATTCCCCCTTCACAAATCACATCAAGCTTATCCCCAACAGCATCAACAATTTCTGCAAGTTGATCAAATGGGGATCTGGATCCATCTAATTGTCTCCCACCATGATTTGAAACCATTATACCTGTACAACCAATATCAACTGCTCTCTTTGCATCCTCAACACTCATAACTCCTTTAAGAGCAAAGTGACCACCCCATTGTGAACAAAGCTTCTCTGCATCATTCCAATTCATTGATTGATCTAACATTGTAGAAAAGTAATTTCCAATTGAGGTATTTGTGCTTGTTCCTTCTTGTACATAATCTTGCAGATGAGGTAATTCAAATTTTCCTTTTGTTAAATAATTTATTCCCCACATAGGTTTTGAAGCAAAACTAAACAAACTTGATAAAGTTAGCTTTGGAGGTGAAGTAAAACCAGTTCTTAAATCTCTTTCACGATTTCCACCAGTTATTGTATCTACCGTTAAAGCCATAACATCAAATTTGGCAGCTTTTGCTCTTTCTAAGCAAGAGTCATTTAAGCCTCTATCTTTATGAAAATAAAACTGAAACATTTTTGGTGTATCAATCATAGAAGATATTTCCTCTACACTTACTGTAGATAAAGCGGATACACCAAACATAGTATTAAACTTTTGAGCTGCTTTTCCAACTGCTCTTTCCCCATCGTAATGAAATAATCTCTGGAGTGCTGTTGGAGCAAGATAAAAAGGTAAATCTAATTTTTTTCCAAATATAGTGGTTGATAAATCTATATTTTCAACACCTCTTAAGACATTTGGTACTAAATCAACATCGTCAAAAGCACTTGTGTTTCTATTATAAGTAATTTCATCATCAGCAGCTCCATCAATATAGTGAAAAATAGGTGAGGGTAATTTTTTTTTAGCTAATTTTCTAAAATCACTAAAATTATGACAATCTTTTAAATTCATAAATATTATTATTAAAAGTTTTTAAGAAAGTTAAACATATAACTATTTGCCCCAGGATTTTTATCTCCCAAACTTGCATTAGATATATGATTATATGATAAACCCAGTTCACTTGTTTTGGAAAGATCTAAGGATAAATGAAGCTCACTTTTAAACTCAAGAATATGACCAAGATCCTTGCCATCTCCTTCGTGGTATAGTCCTGGCGTAAAACTTGGAATAATATTTAAAGCTCCAACTTTATATTGAGCTTGAACTCCAGTATAAATATAGCCTGCACTATCTGCAGTAATCATAAAACCAGTGATTGGTGAAAGATTTCCCAAAAAAGTATCTCTGTTTAAGTTTTCATTTTGATGTTGGAAACCAATTAATGCAGATCTTTTTCCATCATCGCTGAAATCAAACATGCCTGTATAAACATTAAATTCTGTGTTTCTATCATCAATGTTTATTTCTTCAGCAATTAAAGAAAATGAAAAAATAAAAATAAAAAAAGTATAAAAAATTTTTTTTAATATCATGTCAGGTATTTTTTTATTTCTTAATTATAAAACTTTTAATTATTATTGCACCACCAATTAAAAATATTAATAGTGGTAATAACCAAAGAATATAGGTGTTTTTGTTCAAAGTAGGATCATATAAAATCCATTCTCCATATTTATCTGCAAAATATTTATAAATTTCCTTCTCTGTTAATCCTTCATTAATTTTTTTATTCACTAAAAACTTTAAGCTATTTGCAAACTCAGAATCTGAGTCATAAACTGATTGTCCTTGACAAATTAGACATCGCAAATTTTTTGTAATTTTATTATTCATGTCTTTATTTTCTGCCTTTAGATGGTTAAAAGAAAAAATTAAAAGAAAGATAAAAAATAATTTTAGTATTTTCATTTAATTAATTGTTTAATTTGTTCAATAGAATCTTGGTTAAGAGGACCAATATACTTTTTTATAATTTTATTTTTGAAAATTAAAAAAGTTTCTGGTACTCCATAGGCTCCTAATTCAATAGCATTAACACCCTCTATATCAAAAATTATTTTTTCATATGGGTTTCCAAGTTCTTTTAAAAAAATTTTAGCATTACTTTTTTTGTCTTTATAATTAAGACCAAAAATTTTTATATTTTTGTTTTTAACTAAATCCATTAGTAATGAGTGCTCCTGCCTACAGGGAACACACCAAGAAGACCAAATATTTAGTAAATAAAATTGATCTAAATCAAAAATTTCAGATGAATTTATTATTTCATTTGAGTAAAATAATCGAACCGAAAAAGCTGGTATTTCATTATTACTACTTGTTTCTGGTGTATAAATATTTGAGTCCTGTAAACCTTTATAAAAAGTCACAAAAATCATAATAAAAATAAAAGTTACAGTTACTGGTAATATTTTATTTTTCATATTTTTTTTTGAAAAAACTCATTGAACCACCAAAACAAATCAAAACTACAGAAAGCCAAATCCATAACATAAATGGTTTCACCTGATACCTTACATTAAAATATTCTTGATTCTTAACTAAATTAATTACTATAAATTTATCTGACATCAATGTTGTCTTGATATCAGCTTCGCTAGTTACAATATTTGGTTGATTATAAATTCTAAGTTCCGGATACATTTTATTTTTAATTCCATCAATATTTTCTATTATAAAAGTACCCTTGATTGATTTATAATTTTTTTCTTCTTTTTGATTTATACTTTTAAAAATTATTTTTGTTTTATTTGCCTCGAATGTCTCACCAACTTTCAAATTTGTAATAATCTCACTTGAAGACAGATTGTTAAGTAAAATACTTAAAATTAAGAGACTAAATCCAATATGAGAAATATTTTGAGAAATATTTTTATATTTTTTGTTGAAGGACTCTCTTAAGGTTACAATAAATAAATATAATGCACATGAAACTAAGATTGTATTTAAAAGAAAGTTTGAGTTAAAATTTATTACAATTATTGCAGATATTAAAATTGAAATTATTAAAAATAAAATAAGATGATTTTTTTCTAATAATTTAGACTTGATCCATCCCAATTTGGGTCCAATTGCCATAATTAGCAAAAATGGAATTAAAAAAGGGATTATTAGTTTGTGATAAAATGGTGGTCCCACTGATATTTTCTGAGATGATAAAACATCAAGAAATATTGGATAAATAGTACCAATCAATACTACAGATAGAAAGTACATCATAAACCAATTATTAGCTATTATTGAAGTTTCCTTACTTAGCCAAAATAAACTGCTAGAGTCTTTATTATTAGTTTTGTGAAAAAAGAAAAAAATAAATATCGAAAGAAAAATCAAAGAAAATAAAAATATCAAAATAAACAAACCTCTTTCTGGATCATTGGCAAAGGTGTGAACAGAATTAAGAATTCCTGACCTTACTAAAAATGTGCCACTCATACTTAAGGTAAATGTTGCTATTGATAAAATTATTACCCATGATGTTAAAATATGCTTTTTTTCTAAGACTAATATACAATGCAAAAGCGTGGTCAATGCCAACCATGGCATTAAAGAAACATTTTCAACAGGATCCCAAAACCAAAAGCCACCCCAACCTAGTTCGTAATAAGCCCAAATTGATCCAAGTAAAATTCCAAGTGTTAAAAAAATCCAAGAAATTAATACCCACTTTTTTATATGAGATGCCCAACCGCTTGATATCATATTAAGGCTTGTCGCTGCTAAAGACGAAGAAAAAATAATTGATGATCCTACATATCCTAAATATAAAATTGGAGGATGTATTGCTAAAGCAGGATCTTGCAATATTGGATTGAGCCCCAATCCTTCTTCTGGAACTGGAAACAAATAATTAAATGGATTTGATGTTTTTATTAAAAATATAAAAAAACCAATTATTATAATTTGTTGAAATACTAAAGTTAAAATTTTGTACTTTATAGTTTGATTTTTTGTTTTTATTAAAAATAGCAGAATGAATAATGTCAAAACAAGTAGCCAAAGCAATAAGCTTCCTTCGTGATTACCCCAAGTACCACTTATTTTATAAAAAAGTGGTTTAGTCGTGTGCGAATTATTAAAAACAGTTTCGTTGCTAAAATCAGATAACACAAAAGACAAAATTAAACATAAAAAACTTATTACTACTAAAAAAAATTGTAAAAAAGAAAATGATAAAATATTTGTATCTAATAATTCTGAGTTTTGAAAATTTTTAATTGAAAAATAAATTAGAATTATTGCTGATAATAATCCTAAGATTAATGAATAATATCCAATTACACTATATAACAATTTATTTTTCCTCCAGTGCTGCTTTTACTTCTGGTGGCATATAGTTTTCATCGTGTTTTGCTAAAATTTTGGTAGCTAAAAAAACACTTCTATCTTTTAAAATACCCTCTGCAACTACTCCTTTTTCTTCAGCAAAAAGATTTGGAACAGATCCTGTATAAATCACATTTATTTCGTTTTTAAAATCTGTGATAATAAATCTTACTTCATTTGCATTTATAGAAATAGAATCTTTTTTAACCATACCCCCAACTCTAATCTTATTATCTTTTAGTTCCGATAATAATTTAATTTCAGTTGGTGATTGAAAATATACTACATTTTCTTCAAGAGATTTTAGAATTAAAAAAATAGTTAAGATTAAAGTAATTAAAAGTATTACTATAAATAAGAATCTTAATTTAACTTTACTACCATACATGGTTTAAAAGTTAGTTGTTTATGGCGTCAGCTAAAATTTGTTTATTTATTCTTTGTAGTTTTGCAGAATTAGCTTTTTTAGTATTGAGAGATCCAAATTTAGCAACAAATTTATTTTGTTCTTTAACAAATTGTATTTTTATTACTAAATATAAAGATACCAGACTTAACATACTAAAACCAAAAGCTGATAATACATACGCTCCATATCCATTCATAAAAAGTAATTCATTTATCATAATCTATCTAAGCCTCTATTCTTAATTTTTATCAGTTCTGTATTATATTTCACTAAGAAAATTAGCAATGAAAAAAGAGCAAATGCCGCAGTCATTAACATCAAAGGCAAAAGCATCGAGGAATGAATAGAACTTTTTGATAAAATATTGATTGAAGCTGGTTGATGGAGTGTATTCCACCAATCCACAGAATATTTTATTATTGGGACATTAACAATTCCTAAGATTGTTATAAAAGTTGTAATTTTAAAAACTTTTTCTTTATCTTCATAAATTCTCCATGAAATAAGATACATTGCATAAAATAATGCAAGGATTAACATAGAAGTTATTCTTGCGTCCCATGCCCACCAAGTACCCCAAGTTGGCTTACCCCAAATAGCTCCCGTGACTAATGCTATAATGTTAAAAACAAAACCAGAAGGTGCTAGACTTTTGGAAATTAAAAAAAAATTTTTATTTTTAAATACAAAACCACTAATTGATAAAAAAGTAATTGATGAAAAAATTCCTAAGGAAATCCAAGCTGAAGGAACATGCACATACATAATTCTAACTACATGACTTTGCTTGTAATCCTCTGGAGATAAAATTAGTGCTTCGACTAATCCAATTGAAAGTACAATTATGAATAAAAATAAAACATACTTGGGTGCTCTTGAAGTAATTTTAAAAATTTTATTTGGTTCAAAAAAATTAAACATATTTTAATTATTGAATTATTCTAAAACTATTTATTATGAAAGAGTTTTCTGATCAAGAATGTAGAGGGAGATAATAATGTGAAGTTAAAATTTAACACTCTTGATCAGAATATGGTTCAAAATACTTGATGAGTGTGACTAAGATTTGAGCTAAATGTGTTTAAATAAAGATTAATTTAGTTAGAAAGCTTGAAATAACTTGACCCTTTTTTACCTGAAAAGATTTCCTCAATTAATGGGTGTTTTATGGGTTCGTCAGAATCGTCCATAAGTAAATTCTGTTGTGAAACATATGCTTCATATGTAATTTCATCATTTTCAGCTAGTAGATGATAAAATGGTTGGTCTTTTCTAGGTCTCACATTTTTAGGTATAGATTGATACCATTCTTCTGAGTTATTAAACTCAAAATCTACATCATATATAACACCTCTGAATTCAAAGTGTTTATGTTTAACTATATCTCCGATTGAGAATTTTGCTTTTTGAATTGGCATTCACATTAGTATGGGTATTTAAAAATAAAAATCAATGCTAAAAAATATTATTGTTTTGTGATGTGGCAAATATGTTAAAGTATTAAAGTGAATAAATCTTTTTTAAAATTTGTTACAGATTTTGGACCTTTAGCTATATTTTTTTTCTATTATTATAATAATGATAAAAATTTATCAGTTGCAATTCCTCCACTTATAGTTGCAACTTTAGTCGCATTAGCTGTTGTTTGGTTTTTTGAAAGAAAAATTCCCCCAATGCCGTTGGTCAGTGGTATTCTAATTACATTTTTTGGTGGTCTGACTATTTATTTTAACGATCCAATATTCATTTATGTAAAACCTACAATAATAAATATTTTGTTTGCTTTAGCTTTATTTTTTGGAAAATTCTTTACAAAAGAACCTGTTCTTAAAAAAATTATGGGTAAATCAATCCCTCTTACAGATATTGGATGGGAAATATTAAATAGAAGATGGATGTTTTTTTTCTTAGGTCTTGCAATATTAAATGAGTTTATCTGGAGAACTCAAACAGAGGAATTTTGGGTTAATTTTAAAGTTTGGGGCATGCTACCAATAACAATAGTTTTTACAGGTTTTCAAATACCTTTAATAAATAAACATAAAATTGATGCGCAGTAACTTAAAACTAATAGTAAATAATCCATACAATAAAATAGAAGAAAAACAATTTTTTGAAAAAAATGAACTTAAAATTATTTTAGATTTATACGCAAAAATGGTTTCGGAAGGATCTTGGAGAGATTATGGTTTAAGTATTTCAAGTAAACAAGTTAGTTTTAGTGTGTTTAGGAACGCAGCAGAAAATGCTTTATACAAAATTTGTAAAAACTTTAAACCTAAGAATAAAAATCTAAAATATTTAATTACAGATGCAAGTGGTAAAATTTTAAAAAATTCCTTTGATCTAACAGTTCTTCTAAAAAATATTAACTGGAAAAAACTTTAAAAATAAAATTATCTTCTTTGACCAAATAATCTTAGCAACATTATAAATAAGTTTATAAAGTCTAGATAAAGAGTAAGGGCGCCCATTACTGCTTTTTTGCCCATTATTTCTCCTGTGTCAGTTGCTGCATACATGTTTTTAATTTTTTGAGTATCATAAGCAGTAAGTCCTACAAAAATTAAAACACCTAAAATAGATATTACAAAATACATCATTGAAGACTTCATAAAAATGTTAACTATAGAGGCAATTATAATTCCAATTAATCCCATCATTAAAAATGAGCCTAATTTAGTTAAGTCTCTTTTGGTTGTATAACCATAAATACTCATTGCGCCAAAAGTTGCTGAACAAATGAAAAAAACTCTTGTAACACTCATTCCAGTGTAAACTAGTAAAATAGATGACAATGATAAGCCCATTAATCCTGCAAAAACCCAAAAAGTAGTTTGAGCTTTTGAGGCACTCATTTTATTAATTCCAAAACTCATATAAAAAACTATTCCTAGAGGAGCCAACATTACAAGCCATTTTAATCCTGACATATAAATTGCACTACCCACTTGAGTTAAACCTGTAATAGATCCTGCATCATTAGTTACGACCGACATTTTAAATGTTATAAGTGCAACAATTCCAGTTAATAAAATTCCAGTTGCCATATAATTATATACTTTAAGCATGTAGGCTCTTAGGCCCTCATCCATTGCAACTGCTGTTTGTTGAGCAGATTTAGCTCTATTTAATATTCCGTTTTTATCAAATTCCATAATAGATAATATAATAGTCTTTTACTAATTATTCAAGATACCTTAAAAGATTAATAATCGTTAACTTAACTAAATTCTAATGAATTACAGAAAATTAGGCAATACTAATCTTGAAGTAAGTACAATTTGTCTTGGTACAATGACTTGGGGAGAGCAAAATACTCAAGAAGAAGGTTTTGATCAAATGGACTTTGCTTTAGATCAAGGTGTAAATTTTTGGGATACTGCAGAACTTTACGCAGTTCCACCTCGTAAAGAAACTTTTGGTCATACTGAAACGATTATTGGAAATTGGTTTGAAAAATCAAAAAAGAGAGACAAGGTAATTCTAGCCAGCAAAATTGCAGGTCCTTCTAGAAAGTATTTGAGAAATGGAGAAAATAGTTTTGTAGGTTCAAATTTAGAAGAAGCATTAAACAACAGTCTTAAGAG
>CACEKT010000005.1 GCA_902560225.1 uncultured Pelagibacteraceae bacterium | reverse complement strand
CATTCTTTTTACAATCATAGATGACCAAGCTTTTGAACCATATTTTTTTTGTCCATCTTTAAATATATCAACAACTAAAGGTGATATTTCTAAAGGTGCTTTAAGTTTTTTTGCTAAATCATCAAAAAGACCAGTATCTTTTAAAACTAAATCCATAGTGAAATTAATATTATAAGATCCATTCAAAATAACCTGACTTTCAGTTTCATGGACAAAAGAATTACCTGAAGAAGCCATTATTCCTTTATATGTTTTTGCTAAATCTAAATTAGATTTTTTTGCTACGGTCCAAGCTTCACCCAGAGCAACTAAATGCACTGATGCTAAATAATTAGTAATTACTTTAAGTATAGACGCAGATCCAAGGTCACCGGTATGCAATACTTTTCTACCCATCACAGTCAGTATTGGTAATATTTTTTCAAAGATTTTTCTTTCACCACCTACAAAAATTGCAATATTTCCAGTTGCTGCTCTGTGACATCCTCCACTTACTGGTCCATCCATAGGTATAGCTTTTCTAGCAATTACTTTTTCACCAATTCTTTTTACTTCAGCTTCATCTGTTGTACTCATTTCTAGCCAAATTTTATTTTCAGAAAGTCCATTTAAAATTCCATCTTTTCCTTCCATGACTTCAGCACAAATTTTTGGAGAGGGAAGGCAAGTAATAATTAAATCAACTTTTTCAGCTAATTCCTTTGGTGAGCTTGCAATTTTTGCTCCTAAGTTTGTAAACTCTTTAGTTAAATTTTGGTCTAAATCTCTAACGGTTAAATCAAACTTTTTTTTCAACAAACTTCCTGCAAGTTTGCCACCAACATTTCCTAAGCCAATAAAACCTACTTTCATTTTATTACCTCATCTTTTTTGTTTTTTGTAAATACTATCATAACAACTCCTACTATTATAATTGCTCCACCTATAAATAATTCAGGTGTTGGTTTTTCATCTAATAAAAATATTGCTGCCAATAAACCTGTAGGTGGAATACCCATTGTAACAATAGGTAGCACTTTATATAATGGGTTGTTTTTTAAAACATAATAAAAACAACCGTAAGTTATTGGCTGCATAATAAATCCAATATAGATTGCAATTATCCAATGATCAAAGCTTGCTGATTTCAAATAATTTATAGTATTTCCATCTAATACTGCAGATAAACTAATTAATATCGGCCCAGAAAATAATGCTAACCAAGCAACAAGTGCCAATGGATTTATTTCTTTACTTAGAGGCTTAACAATAACTTGTCCAAGCGCCCAAATAGCTGAACCTAAGATTGTTAGAAAAATACCAAAAAATTTTCCGTCTAAATTTGGCGATCCAGTTAGAATATAAACTCCAACAAAGGCAATACCAATACCAAGCAATGCTCGAAAGGTTGGTTTTTCTTTAAGCATGAAATAAGCAAAGATAACTCCAAAAGGAACTTCTGTTTGAACTAATAAAACTGCAGCAGATGCATCAATGTAGTTTAAACCAGTATAGGTAATACTATATTGCATAGTGTTTGCTATGAAGGAGGCGATAAATATTTTTTTTAAATAACCTCTTGGTATTGGAAACCACCAAACCAAAATAGATGCTGCAAAAATAAATCTTATACCCATTAAAAGAATAGGCGGAAATGACGCGAAAGCAGGTTTTGCAATCACAAAACCAAAACCCAAAAAGATGGGCACCAAAGATGCAATCAAGGTGTCTTTTATATTCATATAGCTATTTTTAATATTAATGATTATTAAAGAACTTATGATATATTCACTTTTTGAAATATGAATTCAACTAAAATAGAGCCTAAATATACTAGTAAATCGAACCCTAGAATTGGTTTAATCGCATTAGCTACTGATTTTAGAATTGAAAAAGATTTTATTAACGTAATTAAAGATCAAGATATAGATTTCTTTGTAAATCGTATTCATTGTTATGCTCCTTTAACAAGTGAAAATTTAATCAAAATGTCTAACACTGTAACAGAAATTTCAGAAGATATTTTACCTAATGAAAAAATAGATTGTGTTGTATATGGATGTACATCTGGAACTATAGCTGCAGGATATGACACGATTAAAAAAAAAGTTAATTTAGCAAAACCAGAGGCTAAAGTTACAACACCTAGCACAGCTGCAATTAACGCTTTAAGAAAAATGAACATTAAAAATATTTCAATATTCACCCCTTATTCTAAAGCTTTAAATGATGATGTGGTTAAATATTTTGAAAGCCAAAATTTTAAAATTACATCAAATGCATATTTTGATATTACAAACGATTTAGATATCGGTAAAGTTGATGAAGATTATCTGTATAAAACTTTATTAGAGATGGATTTAGGAAATGCAGACTGTCTTTTTATTTCTTGTACAGCCTTACCAGCATTGTCAATTATAGAAAAACTTGAAAAAAAATTAAACAAAGTAGTCTTATCTAGTAATCAAGTTCTGATATGGGATACATTACAATCAATTGGAAAAAAATCTTCAATAGATGGTTTTGGAAAATTATTTAAAAATTAGAATTATGGATTTTACTAAAGAAGAATATAAACAAAGATTAAAAAAAGTTCAGAAAATGATGCAAGATAAAGGCATCGAATTATTAATTTCGCATGATACAAATAATTTAAATTATCTGACAGGTTATGATGCTTGGTCTTTTTATTATGCTCAATGTGCGATAGTCCATGTTGATGCTGATGAACCTTTATGTTTTGTAAGAGCTCAAGACGCCGGAGGTGCATATATCAAAACTTATTTAAAAAATGAAAATGTTATCGTTTATGATGAAAGTTATATTCATACTTGGCCCAGACACCCTTATGATTATTTAGTTCAAATAATTAAAGAAATAGGATATGAAATATAATTATTGTGATAAAAGAAGAATAGAAATGTTGTTGAAAGTAATATGATTGGTTATGTAATGGTTGGAACTAATGATCTTGATAAAGCCATTAGTTTTTATGATGAAATATTAAAATCAATTAATATAAAAAGAGTGGAGACAGATCCTGAATATGCAGCTTATGCTCCTATAGAAAAACCAACAGCAATTGAATTTTATGTAACAAAACCTTTTGATAAAGAAAAAGCTACTAATGGTAATGGCACACAGGTTTCATTTGTTACAGACTCACGACATATGGTTGATAATTTTCATAAAACTGGATTAAAAGCAGGTGGTAAAAGTGAAGGATCAGGTGGAGAGAGACCTCCTAATTCAGGAGTTTACTATTCTTATATTCGTGATTTAGATGGGAATAAAATTTGTGCTTTTACAAATAACAAAACCTAATGACATACAATCTTATTAAAGAAAAATTAGATAATGGTAAATTAGTAATTTTAGATGGAGCCATGGGATCGGAGCTTGAAAAAAAGGGGGCTAAAATGGATAAAGATTTATGGTGTGGCACGTGTTCTGTTGAATTCCCTGAATTAGTAACGAAAGTTCATGAGGAATATATTAGTGCTGGAGCAGACATAATTACTACAAATACATACGCTTGCACACCAATTTCAATGAAAAACTATGGATTAGAAAAATCAATTGAAGAGTTTAACCAAAAAAGTGTCCAGGTAGCAAAAAAAGCAATTAAAAATTCAAAAAAAAATATTGCTTTGGCTGGCAGTGTGTCAGCCAGTGGAAGTTTTTATAGATTGGGAATTGATGCAATGATTCCTGGTTTTAAAAAACAAATTAAAATCTTAAAAGAGGAAGGTGTTGATTTAATTATTTTAGAAGCAATGTCATCTCAAGCAGATATTGTTCAGACAATGATTGAATGTTCATATAAAATAAATATTCCTGTTTGGCTTTCAATATCATGTGTAATAGATGATAAAACCAAAAATGTAATGCTTGGCTATAACGATACTGTAGACTCTCCACCTGAAGTTTATGAAAACTTTGAAAAATCATTAAATAGATTTAGCAAACTTCACAAAGGTCCAATTTTAATTGCACATAGTGACGTCGATGTTACTGGAAAAGCTATAGAAATTGCAAAAAAAAACTTTAATGGAATATTGGGTGCTTATCCAAATACAGGGTATTATGAAAAACCTCATTGGAAATTTGCAGATAATTTTACTCCTGGTGATTATTTAAAATATGCAAAATCTTGGTCCAACAGTGGAGTTCAAATTATCGGAGGATGTTGTGGCTTAGGGGTTGCGGAAATAAAGGCAATATCAGTATTAAAAGAATAAAATAAGGACAAACATTTAT
This sequence comes from uncultured Pelagibacteraceae bacterium, assembly GCA_902560225.1. Classification (GTDB taxonomy): domain Bacteria; phylum Pseudomonadota; class Alphaproteobacteria; order Pelagibacterales; family Pelagibacteraceae; genus Pelagibacter. The sequence continues at coordinate 42,413 of CACEKT010000005.1, read as the reverse complement.
GAGTAACGATAAGCTTAAAAGTGAAGCTAATCCTAGTCTTGTGGTTTTAAGAGACAATAAACCAAAATGGTATTTGCCAGAAAGTCGTAGAGAAGGATATAGAAATTTACACAAAATAAATAGATATGGCTTGCTATATAGATCTGATTTAGTTTTAAAACTTAATAAAAAATATAATAAAAAAATTGAAAATATACCTTCTGTAAAAAAAGTTATTAAGCATAAGTATTTTTGTTCATTATTAGTTGGAAAAAATCAAGAAATATTATTTGAAAAATATGCAAGTGACTTTAATGAAAAAACTCCACAAACAATAATGTCAATTACAAAAATGTTCAGAAAATGATGCAAGATAAAGGCATCGAATTATTAATTTCGCATGATACAAATAATTTAAATTATCTGACAGGTTATGATGCTTGGTCTTTTTATTATGCTCAATGTGCGATAGTCCATGTTGATGCTGATGAACCTTTATGTTTTGTAAGAGCTCAAGACGCCGGAGGTGCATATATCAAAACTTATTTAAAAAATGAAAATGTTATCGTTTATGATGAAAGTTATATTCATACTTGGCCCAGACACCCTTATGATTATTTAGTTCAAATAATTAAAGAAAGAAAATGGGATCAGCTTTCTATAGGTTTAGAAATGGATGCTCATTACTTTACAGCATTTTGCTATGAGAAAATCAAACAAGGTTTGCCAAATGCTAAAATTAAAGATAGTGATAGACTAGTTAATTGGGCAAGATTAGTTAAATCAGATACAGAAATAAGTTACATGAAATCTGCAGCATTAATTTCAGAAAAATCTATGAAAACTGCAATGGAAGTTATTAATCCAGGTGTTAGACAATGTGATGCGGTTGGTGAAATCCAAAAATCATTATTTTATGGAACTAAAGAATTTGGAGGAGAGTACGCCAGTATTGCAACTTTACTTCCTACAGGGAAAGGAACCTCAGCTTCACACTTAACTGCTACACAAGATAAATTTGTTGAGGGAGAAGCAACCATTATAGAGCTTTCTGGAGTTTATAAGAGGTATCACGCACCAATGGCTCGAACAATATTATTGGGTAAACCTGATCAATTAAAAATTGATACTATGAAAAAAACTATCGAGGCACTTGAAAGTGGCATAAGTGCAGTAAAACCTGGAAATACAGCAGATGATGTGGCACAGGCTTTTTGGAAAATACTTGATAAGTATGGAATAGAAAAAAAATCTCGAACAGGCTATTCAATTGGTATTGGTTATCCACCTGATTGGGGAGAACACACCTTGAATATATACAAAGGGGACATGACTGTTTTAGAGCCAAATGTTTGCTTTCATATGATCGCTGTTATGCAGTTTGGAGATTGGGGTGTTGAGGCTTCTGAAGCAGTTAGAGTAACCGATAGTGGTAGCGAATTATTTTGTAATATGAGTAAAGAATTATTTATTAAATAAATCGCTTGATTATCAATCTAACAAATGTTTTAAACACTTATGGCTAATGATCAATTCGTAAGATTTGAAAATGTAGATAAAAGTTACGATGGAAAGCAACTTGTCGTTAAAGGACTAGATTTAGATATAGCAGAGGGAGAATTTGTTACGATGCTTGGACCATCTGGTTCAGGTAAAACAACATGTCTAATGATGCTAGCAGGATTTGAAACTCCAACTAATGGGCAAATTTATTTAGATAACAAAGTTATTTCAGATATTCCCCCGCATAAAAGAGGTATAGGAATGGTGTTTCAAAACTATGCATTATTTCCCCATATGACTGTCTATGAAAATTTAGCATTTCCATTAAGAGTAAGAAAGATTCCTAAAGATGAAGCAGATAAAAAAGTAGATAAAGCATTATCAATGGTATCGCTTCAAGGTTTTGAAGCCAGAATGCCAATGCAATTATCAGGTGGCCAACAACAAAGGGTAGCTGTTGCAAGGTCACTAGTTTTTGATCCTCAACTGGTTCTGATGGATGAGCCGCTTGGTGCTTTAGATAAAAACTTAAGAGAAAGTATGCAATATGAAATTAAACATATACATGAAAGTATTGGTGTAACAGTTGTATATGTTACACATGACCAAACAGAAGCATTAACAATGTCTAATAGAATTGCTGTGTTTAATGATGGTAAAGTTCAACAACTTTCTAGTCCGGATGAATTATATGAGAGACCAGTTAATTCATTTGTTGCAGAATTCATTGGTGAAAATAATACTTTTGCAGGAGAAATTATTGATGCTTCGGGAGATAAATGTAAAGTAAAATTAAATTCTGGATCAGAAATATTGGCAAACCCTATAGTTGCCAAATCAAAGGGAGAAAAAACTACAGTTTCACTGAGACCTGAAAGAGCGATTATTGATCCAGAGACTCAAATGGACAATAATCACAAAGGAAAAATTGAAGAAGTTATATATCATGGTGATCATACAAGATTAAGAGTTGACTTGTTAGGCAACAAAGATTTTATACTTAAGGTTCCAAATAGTTCAAATAGAATGGATATTAAAGAAGGTAGAGAAATCACTATTGGCTGGAATAGTATTGATTGCAGAGCTTTAGACCCAAAATAGACATTATTGAAATTCTCCGATTCAGCTGTTGACTAAGTTAATCTATATTGTTTTACTTTAACTTTATAAAAATAAAACGTTAACGTTAAATTAGGAGAATAAATGAAAAAATTAAGTAAATTATTACTTGCTCTTTCTTTTGTACTTTCAATTACAACTTCAGCATTTGCAGTTACTGTTGTGTCTTGGGGTGGTGCTTATACTGAGAGTCAAAAATTAGGGTATGGTGATCCTACAGCTGCAAAATTAGGAATACCTGTAGATTGGGTAGACTACACTGGTGGATTATCAGAAATTAAAGCACAAAAAGAAGCTGGTGCAATTACTTGGGACATCATGGATGTATATGCAAAAGATACAATCATTGGATGTGATGAAGGAATTTTTGTTGAATTTGATTTTGATAAAGATTTCGCGCCTGCTCCAGATGGAACACCTGCAAGTCAAGACTTCTTTACTAGCATGCCATCTAAATGTGCAGTTGGTAACATTCTTTACTCTTGGAATTTTGCTTACAATGATGCAACTATTGGAGACAAAAAACCAAAAACAATTAAAGACTTTTTTAATACTAAAAAGTTTCCAGGAAAAAGAGCAATCTACAAAGGTGCTATGTCTAACTTAGAGATCGCATTGGTTGCTGATGGAGTAAAAGCTAGTGGATCACAAGCTGGTGGAGACTTACTTTACAGAAAAATGGAAGGTGCTGGTATTGACAGAGCTTTAAACAAAATTAAAGCACTTTGTACAGATCCAAATGGTGGATGTGTATTTTGGAATGCTGGAGCTCAACCACCAGAACTATTAGCTAATGGTGAAGTAGTTATGGCTACTGGTTGGAACGGTAGATTCTTTAATGCACAAATGGAAGGAACTCCACTTGTACAAGTATGGGATGCTCAAATTCTTGACTATGAATATTTTGCAATGGTTAAGGGTGGACCTAACGATGCTAATGGTGAAGCTTTGAAAGTACTTAGAGAAATGACAAGCTCAGAAGGTTTAGCTGGAAGTGCTAAGTATATTGCATATGCTCCTTGGAGAAAATCTTCAATTGCTGTAATGGAAGCTGGAGAGCCTTGGTATAAAGATGGTAAAACAAACATGGTACCTCATATGCCAACGAATCCTGCTAACTTAAAAAGCCATATTCTTATGAACCCTGATTACTGGGCAGATAACCAGGATGAGATTAATGAGAAGTGGGAAGCAATGAAAGCTGGTCTATAATTTAGTTTTATAGATTAAGTTTTTACTATATTATTAGGGCGGTTATATAACTAACCGCCCTTTTTTTTTATTATGAGCAAAGAGCAAATATTATCATCTGACGGAATACCACTAGAGCAAAGCTTAAAAAAAGCTGAAAGAAAAAATAAATTAAAAGCTGTTTTACTTGTAGCTCCTTTATTTCTATTTCTTTTAATCATTTATGTTTTTCCTATTGGAGATATGCTTTTTAGAAGTGTTGACGATAGAATGATTACAAAAATGTTGCCCAAAACATTTAAAGCCATTGAAAATTGGGATGGACAGAATTTACCAGATGAAACAGTTTATAAAGGATTGTATGAGGATTTAAAATTTTTGAAAGAAAACAAAACATATGGAAAAATTATAGCAAGATTAAATTACGAGAAATCAGGATTTAGTAGTTTAATTAAAAAAACGGTTAGAAAACTCGATAAATTTGAAGAGGGAAATTATAAAGAACAGTTTATTAAAGTTCATAAAAGGTGGAGTCAACCAGAATACTTAGTTGCATTAAAAAATGCTGCTCCAAATTGGTCATATGCAAAATATCTCAAAGGAATAGATATGAGATTTGATCAAGATAGAAATATTGTTCTAGTTGAGGAAGATAGAAGGATTTATAAAATTTTATGGATGAGAACTTTAAATGTAGCTTTTTGGGTTACTTTATTTTGTTTTATTCTTGCTTATCCGATCTCACATTTATTGGCAACTTTGCCTATGAAATATAGCAATTTATTAATGATTTGTGTCTTACTTCCTTTTTGGACGTCATTATTAGTAAGAACCTCCAGTTGGATGGTTTTGCTTCAACAGCAAGGACCAATTAATGATTTGATTGTTTGGCTTGGCATAGCAGCAGATGATAATAGGCCAGAGTTAATGTACAACGTTGTAGGAACATTTGTTGCAATGACACAAATTTTATTACCATTCATGGTATTGCCTCTCTATAGTGTTATGAAAACTATATCTCCTAGTTTGATGAGAGCAGGAAAATCATTAGGTGGAACACCATTAATATCCTTTTTAAAAATTTATTTTCCTTTGACGATACCGGGTATAGGAGCTGGATGTTTATTAGTATTTATCTTAGCGATTGGTTATTATATAACTCCTGCGTTAGTCGGAGGGGCAAGCGGTTCCCTGATAAGCAATTCAATTGCTTATCATATGAAAAGCTCATTAGACTGGGCTTTTGCATCAGCTCTTGGAACAATGCTCTTGGTTGGAGTTTTAGCAATATATTGGGTTTATAATAAACTTGTAGGGATTGATAATATTAAATTAGGATAAAAAATGGCTTTACCAAATCACACTCCTCTAAATTATAGAATATGGCATTATACATATTTAACTTTTTGTGGTTTGGTGTTTTTCTTTTTGATAGCACCATTATTTGTAATTTTACCACTTTCATTTAATGCCGAACAATACATCCATTTTTCAGCAAAGATGTTAGCATTGGATCCTGAAGGATTTTCTTTAAGATGGTACGAAGATATGATCTATGGAACAAAAAATCCATGGGGATTAGCCACAAAAAATAGTTTAATCATTGCATTCTTTGCAACAATAGGCTCAACAATTCTTGGGACAGTTGCTGCATTGGGATTGAGTAGCAGACATATGCCATACAAAGCAGCATTTATGGCTTTATTGATTTCACCAATGATTGTTCCTTTGATAATTTCAGGTACAGCAATATTTTTCTTTATGGCAAAAGTAGGATTGGCCGCAACACATACTGGAATTATACTTTCTCACATAATTTTAGGAACTCCATTTGTTGTAATTACTGTAACTGCAACATTAACTGGATTTGATCATAGTGTAACTAGAGCTGCTGCGAGTTTAGGTAGCAATCCAGTAAATACTTTTATGAAAATAACTCTACCATTAATTATGCCAGGAGTTATATCTGGAGCGTTGTTTGCTTTTGTAACTTCATTTGATGAAGTTGTTGTAGTATTATTTTTAGCAGGTCTTGAAAATACAACTATTCCAATTCAAATGTGGGTAGGACTAAGAGAGCAGTTAAGTCCAACTATTATGGCTGTTGCGACTTGTTTAATTGTAATGTCTACGTTAATTTTAGTTAGCGCAGAACTTCTTAGAAGAAGATCTGAAAGATTAAGAGGAATTAACCGTTAATTTCTCAAAATTCAATTTATAATTGATTATTATTTTTTTAAATAAATAGACCTATGGCTAATTAGTTATTAAACTCATTATATAAATAACAATTAATGGAGAGAAATAATGAGTATTATTAATAAATTATCAAAAACTTTAATTGCTTTTTTTGTTCTATTATCTCTTATAATTTCATCGACTTCGGTTTTGGCTTCAGAAATAGTAGGCCGACTTTCAGTTCATTGGAGTCCAAAGCATCATAGTGCTAAACATGCACAAATCTTTGCTGATGAGGTTAATAAAAGAGCAAAGGGTAAATTAAAAATTGAAGTATATCCTTCTAAGCAACTTTTTGGAATTAGAGAGGTTATGGGAGCAGTAACATCAGGGGCTGTTGAGCTTGGTGGAATAGTTGGAGTAGTTAGTTTTCCTCCAATAAATAAAAACTTTAATGTAGCTTCATTTCCTGGATTATTTAATTCTTGGGAACAACAAAGAGGTTTTTTTCAAAATTCACCAAAAGGAAAAGAAATCTGGGGTGAACTAACCAAAAAAACTAATTCAACATTAATTATGTATAATCCTGTAGGGCCAGTAATGTCAATTTCTAGCGCTCGTGAATTAACAGGAATAGATGCCATGAAAGGTTTGAAAGCTAGAAGGTTACTTAAGAGTGAAGAGCCTATGTGGGACGCTCTTGGAGCAAATCGTGTGTCTCTAAAAACTGGAGAAGTATATAACGCTTTACAATCAGGAATGATTGATACAATAAATAGTCCTCCAGGAAGTATCAAAGCATATAGTTGGTGGGAATTTTTAAAATATGCACAAAAGCCATATCAATATTATGCTGACGCTTATATAATGGCAAATTCAACTTGGTTTAACAGTTTACCAGCTGATTTACAAAAAATAATTATGGATGTTGGTAAAGAAGTTGGAACTCTTTCAACAGATAGAATTATGGATCATGGTGAAACAGTTCTAAAGGAATTCCAAGACAGAGGTGGCGTGGTAACTACTCTTTCAGGGGCTGAAAAAGCTAAATTTGATAAGCTAATGAAAGAAAAAGTTATGCCAGCTATGGCTAAAATGATCGACTCTGATGCTTTAGTTGCTGCACAAGAGTACACAAAGAATAATTAGAATAAGTTATTAGCTTAGTCTAAAAAAATGAAAGCATTGCGAGCAATTAACAATTTATTTGCTTCGGCATCTATGATGCTCGCAATGTCAATAATTTTTATTATGGTTGCTGCTTTATTTTTAAGTGCAACCACAAGATTTATAACAGGAACTGGATTTGCATGGTTTATAGAGCTGCCACCTGTTTTAGTTAGTTGGTTAGTTTTTCCATTGCTTGGACCATTATTGAAAAAAGGCCAACATATAAAAGTAGATTTTTTAACTCCTATATTATCTGAAAGATTTAAAAAGATTTTATTTTTGTTAGTCAATTTAGTTGCTTTTATTTCAGCTTGTGTATTTTTTAAAGCGGGTCTAGATGCAACCATCATGTATTATAACTTAGGACAAGTAATGGAAATAGAAATTAGTATTCCAATTTGGTGGATGTTTTTAGCCTTTCCAGTGGGTTTTTTAATATTAGCCCTTACAGCATTAGAGTTGATATTTGATAATTTTTTAAACTTAATGAATAAATAAGTTTAAATAATGTTTGTTCTCGCTTTTATTTTATCTATTGTAACTTTACTTATTTCTGTTCCAATTTTTTTGGTATTTGGATTAGGAAGTTCAATAGCAGCAATTGGTGGACTTAATCTTCCTTGGTCAGTATTAATTCAAGTATCTTTTGGTGCTTTAACTAAACATGTTCTAATAGCTGTACCCTTGTTTATTTTTAGTGGAATGGCAATGTTAAAAGGAGGAGCCGCATTAAGGTTAGTAAAATTCGCAACAACATTAGTTGGTCATTGGCCAGGTGGTTTGGGTGTTGCAATGGTATTAGCAATGGGTTTTTTTGCAGCTTTTTGCGGATCAATTCTTGCTGCTATTACTGCAATTGGAACCATCATGATGCCTAAGATGATTGAGCAAGGTTATCCAACCCCTTTTGTTGTAGTGCTTGCAGCTTCAGCAGCTTTGCTCGAAGCTCTGATACCTCCTTCAAATGCTGCTATTTTATTTAGTGCACTTACATATGTTCCTGTATCAAAAACATTTGCAGCAGGTGTAATACCAGGTTTAATTCTTCTTTTATTAATGGTTATGTTAGTTCTGTTAAAATGCAGACATATTAAAACAGACAAAAAAGCCTCTTTCAAAGAAAGAATAAATTCTTTTGTAGCAGCTTTACCAGCTCTAATTACTCCAATAATAATTTTAGGAGGTATATATGCTGGATTTCTTACTCCATCTGAGTCTGCAGCGATAGCTGGTGTATATGCAGTAGCAATAGGTTTTTTAATTTACAGAGAATTAACTTTAACTTCATTATTAAGTTGTCTTAAAGAAACTGCAATTATAACAGCTGTAATATTTTCTATTATTGCAACAGCAACCTTTTTAAGTGTAGTTCTAACATACACTCAAGCTCCACAAAAAATTATTACTTATTTTACTGAAATGGGTGTTAGCGTAAATTTATTCTGGGTTATGTTGGGGGCAATTTGTTTGATACTTGGAACTTTTATAGAAATAGTTCCTGTATTTTATTTAACAGTTCCAATTTTTGCTGCGATTACATTATCTTTCAATCAAAGTCTTTTACATTTATATGTAGTTTTTGTTGCCTTCGCTGGAATAGGAATGATAACCCCTCCAGTCTGTGTTGGTATATATACTGCAGCAGGAGTTATAAAAGAAAATCCAGCAAAAGCATTTAGAGAAGTTCCTTTATTTGTAATTGTTGGAATAGTGTATGGAATTTTAATGATACTATTTCCTGTATTTTCTACTTGGTTGCCAAATCTTATTTAATTTTAGATTTAATTGTTTTTGCCCACAAGCTTTTCGTAACTAGTTGAAAGATCTTTAATTAAATCACAAATTTTAAAATTGTTATCTAATATACTCCCGACTGGAGTTATCTCTGCTGCTGTACCTGTGATAAAACAACCAACAAAATTAGATATCTCATTTGGAGATATTTTTCTTTCGTTTACTTTAATATTTTTTGATTTTGCTAAATCAATTACTGTTTTTCTGGTAATTCCATCTAAGAAAGAGTCAGCTATTGGTGTATGTAGCTCATTATTTTGATCTTTAAAAAAAATATTAGCACTAGTGGCTTCAGCTACATTACCTTCATGATCAAGCATTAAAGAATCTGTGAATCCATCTCTTTCAGCCTGATGTTTTGATAGGGTGCATATCATGTATAGACCTGCAGCTTTACTATTCCAAGGAGATGAGTTTTGAGGAGGTCTTTGCCATTTTGAAATGTTTAGTTTAATACCATTTAACTTTACTTTTGGATCAAAATAAGCAGGCCAATCCCATATTGCTATTGCAACATTAATTTTTGTATTTTGTGCAGAAACACCCATCATTTCACTTCCTCTCCAAACAAAAGGTCTTATATATCCATCTTGGATATCTTGATCTTGGACTAATTTTTTAGTTATTTTGTTAATCTCATCTTCAGTATATGGAATTTTCATATCCATAATTTTAGCTGAGTGAAACAATCTTTCAGTGTGTTCTTCAAGTTTAAATATTTTTGAATTATAAATTCTTACACCTTCAAAAACTAAACTTGCATAATGCATTCCATGACTTATTGCATGAACCTTAGCATCTTGCCATTCAACTAACTCATTGTTAAACCAAATTTTTCCTGATCTTTTATCAAAGGGTATTTGTTCCATTAATTTTTGACTTAATGTATATTTTCTATAACAGTAGCAATGCCCATCCCAAGACCTATGCATTGTGTAGATAAAGCATATTTTTTATTTTCTCTAATTAGTAGCTCTGATGCTTTACCAGTAATTCTTGATCCTGTTGCTCCTAAAGGATGACCTAATGCTAGAGCTCCTCCATCTAAATTTACTTTATTAATATCAATTCCTAAATCTTTTATACAAGCAATTGATTGAGAGGCAAAAGCTTCATTAATCTCTACAATATCTATTTGATTTATTGAAAGGTTAGCTCTTTTTAATGCTTTTCTTGATGCTCCAATTGGACCTAAACCCATAAAATCTGGCTCACAACCTTCAACTGCAGTAGAAACTATTCTTCCAAGTATTTCTAAATTATTTTCTTTGGCATAATTTTCCTCACAAATTAGAACAGCTGATGCTCCATCAGTTAATGGTGAAGAGGTTGCTGCTGTAACAGTTCCATTTTGATCAAATGCAAGTTTTAATCCATCTAATTTTTCTTGGTTACTATTTGGTCGAATATTTCCATCAATACTACAACTTCCAATTGTTACAATTTCATTTTTAAATTTACCATTATTTTGTGCTTCATAAGCTTTTTGATGACTGTTAATAGCAAACTCTTGTTGTTCTTTTCTTGAAATATTAAATTTTTTTGCAACATTTTCAGCAGTAATACCCATTGTAAAATAGACATTTGGATTTTCTTTTTCTATATATGGATAAGGAATTGGATCAAAACCAGTATTTACTCTTGTCATACTTTCAACTCCACCACAAATAAATACTCTTCCTGAACCCATTGCAATTTTTCCTGCAGCAATATGTATTGCTTCCATAGAAGATCCACACCATCTATCTACAGTCATGCCTGAGGTTTTAATTTTCATATCAGTGAGAAAAGTTACTAGCTTTCCAATATTAAAACATTGTTCACCAACTTGAAAAGCGCATCCTATAACGATATCTTCTATATCTTCTTTGTTTATTTTTGATTTAGTTGTTAATGATTTAATTACTTCAGCGAGCATATTTACTGGCTTTATATCAATTAGCTCACCTTTTTTTGCCATAGTAAAAGGAGATCTAGAATATCCTGCAATAACCGCTTTAAACATATATTATATATAGCTATTTAATCTGGAAATGGCAAAGACGTAATAGTCCCATTTGTTTTTTGTCCATTCAATGTTTGAACTATTATATCTCTCCCTTCATCCCAGTAATCTTTTAATATCATAGATAGACCAATATTTTTTTTAACTCTTGGAGAATAAATACCCGAAGTTATTTGACCTATTCTTTTATTATCCTTTGAAAATACTGGTAATGGCTGGCCAATTCCATAACACGGCTCACCTTCAAATGTAATACCTTTCATTTTTTGTTTTATTCCATCATTATGAATTTTTGATAAAGCTGATTTCCCGATAAAATCATGAACAACATCTTTTTTACAGTATTTTTCCAAATTGCACTCTAATGGGTTATTTTCTATAGTAAAATCATTACCATAAGACATTAATCCTCCTTCAATTCTATCAATTAAATTTGGACATCCTGGTGATATATTAAATTTTTGTCCAGCTTCCCAAATTGTATCCCAAAGTTTTTCTCCCATTTCAACATTATCAAAATATTTTTCGTGTGTTTTAAAATATATTTCAAACCCATCCTGTTTACTGTAGCCTGATCGAGCAATAATTTGTTTAGTTCCCATAAAATCAACTATCCTAAAATTAAAAAATTTAATTTTTTTTATATCTTCTCCAAATATGTCTATTAATAACTTCTCAGATTTAGGACCCTGAATAGCTAATGGATAAACATCTGGCTCTATAATTTTTACGTCTAAATTTAAACCTAAAGCATATCCTTTAGCCCATAACAAAATGTCAGAGTCCGCAATTGAGATCCAAAACATATCGTCCTCTAGTTTAAGTAAGACAGGATCATTTATCATGCCAGCATTTTCATTAAGGATTGGAATATAAAAGCATTTTCCTATTTCCATATTTTTTAATGATCTAGGGGTCATTTTTTGTACAAGTTTAAGTGCATCAGGACCACTAATTTGGACTTGTCGTTGACATGATACATCCCAAATTTGAACTTCTTTATTTAAATGCCAGTAATCCTCTTCAATGGAATTTTTAAATCCTTTTGGTAGAAGCATATGATTTACCACTGTAAAATCTGAAACACCATGTTCTTCCACTCTATTCGTGTAGGGGGTTCTTCTAATTCTTCTAGACATATTTAACTTTATATTTTTTGACATAAATAAATTTATAATTATTGATTTATTATTTAGACCACCAAATAGTATAACCATTTGGAGATATGATAATTGGCAAATGATATTTTTTTTTTGGATCTTCCATTTTAAATTTTACAATGATTTCTGTTACAATATTTTTTTCTGAAAAGTAATCTGCAGTTTTACAAACCATTTCATAATCGCAAGCACAGTCTTCATTTGAAAGTTCAAATTCTTTTAAAATTCTTCCTGACTCATCGGTTTTAGCTTCATAAAATATTTTTTTATCACCAGAAGGGTTTATTTGATTAATCAAAATATTTACTCCACTTGCATGAGTTCCGTTTACAGAATTAAGTAAGTGTGAGGATAAAGTTGCCATATAATTATTCTATAGAAGCTTTGTCTCTTTTATCACTAACTGCAGCAACAATAGGACTTATTACACCTTTAGCTTTGACATTTACACATGCCGTCTTTCCACTTTCTAATGCTCTTTTTAATGCTGGGGCTAACTGCTCTCTTTTTGTTACAAGTTCTCCATGACCACCAAACCCTTCAAAAATTTTATGGAAAGGTATATCTCTAAAATCAGTTGCAAAATGTTTTCCATTTTCAAACAAACGTTCTTGTTGTTGAGAAATACAGTCTAAACCACCATTATTATCTATAACGACTACTATTGGTTTATTTTCTTGAAAAGCAGCTTCTATAGATAAACCGCCAGAAAGAAAAGCTCCATCTCCACTTATTAAAACTACTTTTGAGTCAGGATTTATATTTTTTGCTGAAAGAGCAAAAGGCACACCAACGCCCAACATACTGAAAGTACCTGGATGGAGTATGCCACCAATTTTCTTTCCTTTTGATCCTGCAATATTAATAGCAATCTCTGACCAGAAATGAGTATTACCACCATCAATTACTAACCAATCTTTTTCCCCGATAGCATCTTGGACATCTAAAGCTAATTGAAGTGGATGCATTTTTCCTCCATTAGCTTCAGCTTCTTTAGTTTCTTTACTCAAATCCTTTAATGTCTTATCAACCCACTCCTGTTTTTTAGTTTTATTAAAATCAAACCACTCTTGACTTAAATTCCATTTGTTATTTATTTTAAGTTTATTTAGAGTGTCAAAAAATACACCTGGATCGCATAATAGGTTCATATCTGCTGCCCTATTAAGCTCAACTTCCTCATGTGATCCATTAATACATACTAGTTTTGTTGATTTAGGAAATAGCGGAGGATTTCCAAAATTCATTTGATTATCTAATCTTGCGCCAACCATTAATACTAAATCAGATTCATGTAATGCAAACTTTGATGGGGGATATTGATGAATATCAGCTAGACCCATGTAAGCTTTGGCTTCTTCACCAAGTAATTTTTGATGGTAAGGAATATTAAATATTGGAATATTTAAATTATTTCCTACTTCTTCTAATTTTTTTTCAGAGCCAGACCACCAAACTCCATGTCCACCAATTAAAACTGGTTTTTTTGAACTACATGCAAGTTCTAATATTTCAGATATTTGTATTGGATCAGGCCAGGCTTTTATAATTGGTTTTGTTTGATGAGAAAATGGTCTTTCCTCAAGTCCTGCATCTTCTAAAAAAGATGAAAACATTATATCAACTGGCATACTCAAATGAACTGCACCAGGATAACCATTTGTTGCAATCCTATATGCTTTATCTACAAATTCTCTAATTCTTGTACCATCAGTTATGCTAGCACTATATTTCGTTAGTGGAGCTGCAATAGCAACATCATCAATTTCTTTAAATCCTCCAGATCCTTGTCTTTTTAAACTGCTAGATCCAGTTATAAATATTACTGGAGATCTCTCACCCCAGGCCTCCATCATAGAAGGAACTGCGTTTGCAAATCCTTCAGGGCCAACTAAACAAACAGCAGGCTTTCGAGTAATTCTAGTATGGCCATCAGCTATATGACCAGCTATTTGTTCATGAGGACAATTTATTACTTCCATCTGACATTCCATAAAACCTTCCAAGGCAGGGTTACAAAATCCTCCAGATAAGGTAAAGACATGCTCTATACCTTTATCTTTTAAGGCTCTAGCAATTAGTGATCCACCTCTAATTTTTTTTTCCAACATAATAATTAGTATTTCATATCTTTAATAAATTTTTTAGCAATAATTTCTGATGAAATATCATTTATATCAGTTAAACCAACCAAACCAAGCGCAGTACTAAGTTCATCTTTAATTATATCTAAAATTCTTCTTAAGCCATTCGCTCCATCAGCACCAATTCCGTACATTAATGGTCTACCTAGCATGACAAAATCAGCTCCTAGCGCTAAAGCTCTTATAATGTCACTTCCACCTCTAATTCCACTATCGAAAAGTAATGGAAATTCTTTACCTAATTCATTTCTAATTAAAGGTAATGCTTCAATAGCAGCAGTTGCGCTATCCAATTGTCTTCCACCATGGTTTGACACTTGAATAGCATCGACACCTTCGGCTTTAATTTTTAAAGCATCTTCGGGTGACATAACTCCTTTAATTATTAATTTTCCTTTCCATGCTTCCCTTACTCTTTTAAGTGTTCCCCAGTCGGTTGCTCCTCTACTTTCACTTCTAACAAACTTATTTCCACTTTTAGATGTTTCGTAATTCATAGGTTTTGGAATACCACCTAACAATGTTGCAATAGACCATAAAGGATGAGTAGCAAAATCAAATATTTGTTTTGGACCAATTTTAAAAGGCACTGTGAAACCATTTTTATTATCTTTAGCTCTTCTAAATTGGATGGGAACATCAACAGTTAGAATTGCAACTTTATAACCAGTTTGCTCTGCTCTTTTTAGAAGTTCCATTACAAAATCTTCTTGGAAATTATATAACTGCATCCAAGATCGTCCTTCAGATAATTCATACATTTTTTCTAAAGACGTTGAGGATGCCATTGACACACAAGCAGGTACATTGTTTATAATACTCTCTTTAGCTAACATTTTATCTGCACCTGTCCATGTTAAGTTGCACATTCCCATTGGTGAGAAACCAAACGGTTGATCAAAATCAATATCTAAAAAATTTTTTTTTAAAATTCTATTTTCTACATTTCTTAAAACTTTTGGCTCTAATCTTATTTGATCTAAGGCTGAGCTATTTATTTCACAAAGCTTTTCATCTCCCGATGAACCATCTACAAAATCGAACATTAATTTAGGCATTCTTTTTTTTGCTAAAGCTCTTGCGTCATCAACGCTATGAATTTTTTTACTTGCAGTTATATTATTCATAATTTTTAATATAGTCTTTTAGATTAATTTTGTTATTTTTATCTAAAAAATAAGCTTCATGGTTATTTCTTGCAGAATAAACTTCAGTTGGTTTTCCGTCAATAAAAACTACTGCTACACCATCATCAATTGCAATACCATGGGGTAATTTGCCATTTTTAATGTCTTGTTGAAATTGATTAATTCTTTCAATATTAGATGAATGAGGAGTGCAGCTTCCCGATATCAAATTAATTCCTTTTAGAGGTTTAAAACCTGGACTCACTGAGTCTGACAATATCCATTCAAACCAACAAACTGCTCCTGCACTAACGCCAGATAAAATAATACCACTCTCATAAGCTTTTTTAAAAATATTTTCTAACATATTATTTTTCCAAATCTCCAACATGAATTTTGTATTTCCACCTCCTATGTAAACTATATCTTTATTTAATATCCATTCTGAAAATCCATTTACATCAGAGGTTAGATTAAAATGTGATAATTCCGATTCAGTATTTTCAAACCTTTTATAAAATAAACTTATTTTTTTTTTATCGTCATTACTAGCTGTTGCTAAAAAACCTATTTTATTATTTATTTTTTTTGACTGATCTACTACAAATTGATCTAAGTTTTCATCTGCCTGATGCGTAAAACCACCACCACCAATAGCAATTATTTTTTTTTCTATACTAGGCATTTAATTAAATTTAAAAGTTAAATAATATATAATACTACTTAAAAAAAGTTTCTAATGATTAACGATATATCTAAAAAATTAATACCAACTGGTGAATTACGTGTTGGTTTAAATATGAGTAATTTTTTACTAGTTAATACAAAAAATTCTAATGATTTGCCTGATGGTGTATCTCCAGATATTGGAAGAAAACTTGCAAAAGAGCTTAATGTAAATTGTAAATTAGTTAAATTTGAAAAACCGGGGTTATTAGCAGACGCTGTAAATGATAATCTGTGGGATATTGGAAATATAGCAAGTGAGAAGGAAAGAAGTAAAACCATAGATTTTTCTGAACCTTATGTGAATATTGATGCTAATTTTATCTTCAGAAATAAAGATAATTTTAAAAGTAATGATGAGATAAATTCACCAGGTATCAAGATAGCTGTCGTTGAAAGAAGTGCTTATGATTTATGGTTAACAGAAAATTTCAAAAAAGCCAATTTAATAAAAGTAAATACGATAGAAAGTTCTCATAAATTATTTAGATTAGGTGAAGTAGATGTTCTTGCTGGATTGAAACCTAAACTTACTGAAGAACTTAAAAATAATGTTGATTTTAAAATTATATCAAATCCATTTACTCATATAAAACAATCAATAGGTATTAAAAAAGGTAATCCTGATGTTTTAAATTTTTTAAATCAATTTATTCATAAGCTTATAAAAGAAGGCTATATTGAAAGTTTGTTAAAAAAACACAATGTTCAAGACAAATTAAGTATTCCTAATATTTGTTAGCTTTTTATTCCTGACCATGGTTCTGGTCCCTTAGGTATGTTTTGATTTATACCTCTTACTATTTCACCTTTTGGATCATACATAGGTAGTTTACAAAGCTCAGCTTTATGAAGTTTTTCATCAGTACATTCTACATCAACTATTGAACCAGGTCCTATTTCAGATTTATCTAATAATACTATGCCAACACCACAAACTTGATAGGGAGACCATGTGCTTGATGTTATTTTTCCAATATATTTATCATTAAGTTTTATCGACCTTCCTTTTTTTGCAACACCATCAACAATTCTTATACCCCAACTTCGGCATTCTTTATCTGCATTAAGTAAAGCTTTTTTACCAATAAAATCATCTTTTTCTAAATCAACAAAACGACCTAGCCCAACAGAAAAAGGATTAGTATTATTTGTAAAATCTTGTCCTGCTGATAGAAGCCCAGCTTCTATTCTTCTACCTCTAAACGAAGGTGTTGCAGTTAGTATCATTCCCAACTTTGTTCCTTCCGCAAGAATTAATTCTCCTAATTTTTCTGTATTATTTTCTGGACGAAAATAGATTTCCCATCCAAGTTCATTTGTGAATCCACTTCGACTAATTATTACTTTTTCATTATCCATTATTACTTCTTTCCAATCAAAATAATTCCATGTCTTAGCTATTGGTGTTTCAATTAAATTATCAAGAAGCTCCATAGATTTCGGTCCTTGAATTTGACTTACAAAAACATTGGGTTCTTTAATTTCTACATTTAATCCCTCAGAATTAGCCTTATACCAAGAAAACATGTCACCATCTGCTTGAACAAACCAGTAGCAATTTTCATCAATCCGTAAAAGTAATCCATCAGTAATCATTCCTCCATCATGATAACAAGCAAACTGATAAGAGCATCTCCCTTTTTTAATCTTTGAAATATCTCGAGGAAAAATTTTTTGTAATAATTTTAAAGCATCAGGTCCTGAAATTTCATAAGGATGTTCGCCAGTATGACGAAGAATTACTTCTTGTTTAGTTTTCCAGTATTGTTCATCTGGAGTTGCATTTGATAATTTCTCAGTCGTAAGTCGACCGGCATATTGTGAATATTCTGGGTCATATGGTAGCTCCTGATAAGTTAAAGGATGAATGCTCATAGTCCTGGCTAATTCAACAGGTCTGCTACCCTCCTGTTTTTGTGGTTTTATTGAAAACCTTATATTTTTAAGAGTTTTATCCATATAATTTCTAATAAATTAAAATAATTATTTTATCTAGTTATATATAAGTATCACTTAACCTAAAACAGGTTTCAATCTGTAATTGTATTATTTATTTCTATTGTTGTAAATTTTTTAAGATGTTAGCTTTCCTAAAAAAATTAAAGAGAGGAAAATAATAATGAAAAATACTTTTAGATTGATATCAGTTTCGTTGCTATCAATATTATTATCATTTTCATTTGCAAATGCTTCGAGTGGAACTTTTAAAATTTCACATGATCTTGGATTTGGAAAAGATACAAATTTAGACGCAATTACTAAAGGACGTCTATTTCAAGTAGTTATAATGACTCAAAATCGTTTAGTCAGAAAAGACCTTAAAGGAAAAGTATCAGAGGAATTAGCTACAAAATGGTCAGCAAACGCAGATGCTACAGAATGGACTTTTAATCTTCGAAAAGGAGTTAAATTTCATGATGGATCAGATTTTGATGCTGAAGATGTGAAATATTCTTTGATGAGAGTTAAAGACCCTGATATCGGATCTCCTGCAAAAAAAAGTATGAGCTCAGTAACTGATATTGAAGTTGTTGACTCACACACTGTTAAAATGAAGTTAAATACTTCTTTTGCTGATTTTCCATTATTATTGACTGATTATAGATTAAGAATGATACCTTCAGGTTCAGGTGATACAATTGGAAAAACTGGAATTGGTACAGGTCCTTTTATAGTAGATAAATTTGATGCAGAAGGAACTACAATTTTAAAAGCAAACCCTAATTATTGGGAAGGGGCCCCTGGTTTAGCAGAAGTTCATGTTATTGGTATTCCTGATGGAGAAGCAAGAGTTCAAGCTCTTTTAACAGGACAAATACATATGAACAGATACGTGCCATTTAGTCAGAAAAAAATCTTTGATGGTAATTCTAAATTTGATGTTTCTGTTGTACCAACAGGAAACTGGAGAGGAATGGTGATGAGAACTGATACAGCACCGTTTGATAATCCAAAAGTTAGAAAAGCAGTAAGATTAGCTGTGGATAGACAAGAGTTAGTTGATTTAGTTATGGGTGGAGCAGCAACTGTTGCTTGCGATACTCCTGTTGCACCATCAGATCAATATCGTCTTAAAATGAAATGTCCACAGGATATCAAAAAAGCAAAAAAACTTCTTAAAGAAGCTGGTTATCCAAATGGAATTGATATGGTAATTCATGTTTCAACTAAAGAACCTACTTGGCCGACAATAGGAGAAGTTTTGCAACAACAATTAGCAGAAGCTGGAATTAAAGCTGAAGTTAAAATGACTCCTTCTAAAAGTTATTGGAATGAAACATGGATGAAAAAACCTGTTGCAATGACTCGTTGGAACGAAAGACCTGCTGACAGTGCATTACATGAAATTTATCATAGTGGAGCAAAATGGAATGAGTCTTATTTCAAAAATCCAGATTTTGATAAAAATTTAGCTGATGCTAGAGGTGAGCTTAATTTTAATAAAAGAAGAAAAGCTTACAGAAATGCGCAAAAAACTCTATGGGAAGAGTCAGGAACAATGATTCCTTACCATGTTTCTAAATTAGTAGTAACTTCTTCAAAAGTTAAAAATTTAGATGAGGTAGAGGTATTCTCAGTTCGTTGGCATAAAGTTAACATAGATTAGTACAAAATATCGTTTTACAGGCCTTTTCCAAGGCCTGTAAAATTTTTTCATCTTTTAAACGATTTTTTTATTCGATAAACAGTTTAAGTTATGTTTTTTTTAGTAATAAAGAGAATTCTGTTAGGTCTAATAACTTTATTTATAGTATCACTTATTACATTTGTTGGCGTTGAAGTTTTACCTGGAGATGCTTGTACAACTTATCTTGAACGACAAGCTTTCGGCGCAGCTTTAGAGGCGTGTTATGAAAGATTAGGACTAAATTTACCAGCTTATGAAAGATATATATCTTGGGCAATAGGAGTATTGCAAGGTGATTTTGGATATTCGTTAAGTGGCGAGATGAAAATTAACGAAGTGTTGGGACCAAAAGTAAAAAATTCTATGGTACTCGCATCAGCATCAATATTAATTGGAATACCTGTTGCTCTTTTATTAGGTATTATTACTGCTTTATGGCGAGATAAACTTCCTGATATTATAATTTCAACAGTTACAATATTTTCTATGACGATCCCTGAATTTATAAGTGCTACTTTGTTAATTCTTATAGTGGCTATTTGGTTAGAGTGGTTACCTGGAATTGTAATAGTTCCATCAGAGGCATCAATTTCAGAGTTACTTCCAAATATAATTTTACCAGTTATTGCAATTTCAATGATTATGACAGCGCACATGGCAAGAATGGTAAGATCAAGTGTAATTCAAGTAATGGCTAGTGATTATGTACAAATGGCAATTTTAAAAGGAGTGCCTTATTGGAAAATGGTATTTAAGCATGTTTTACCAAATGCATTGTTACCTGCAATTAATGTAGTTGCTTTAACAATTGCATGGTTATTAGGAGGAGTAGTAGTAACCGAAGTAGTTTTTAATTATCCCGGTTTAGGAAGATTAGTTATTGAGTCTATATCAAATAGAGATTTACCAGTTGTTCAAGCTTTAGCAATTATTCTTGCATCAATTTATGTCAGTATAAATTTAATAGCTGATCTTATGACACTAATGTTAAATCCTAGATTAAAATCACTTCAAATTAAAAAGTAAATGAAAAATAAAAAAGAAAAACAAAAAAATACTTTTCAAAAAATATTAGAAGTAATTAAAACAATGGCATCCAAGCCATCTGGTTTAATTGGATTAACAATATTGATTTTTCATGTGATCCTGGCAATTACGAGTCCATTATATGTACCATATGATTATAAAGCTATAGACCCATCGCTTATGCTTAATCCGCCATCATCAGAATTTTGGTTTGGAACTGATAGCCTGGGAAGAGATGTGTTTACAAGAACTATTCTTGGAGGAAGAACTGCTCTTACAGTTACATTTTTTGGATCATTAATTGCGTTGTTATGGGGAGGATCACTAGGAATTTTTTGTGGGCTTGTCGGAGGTAAAATTGATGATGTTGTAATGAGAATTATAGACGCTTTTCTTTCAATACCTTGGATATTGGCAATGCTATTAATTGTATCTTTACTGGGCACTACAACATTAGTGCTAATTCCTGCGCTAGGTTTCTTTTATGGAAAAGGAATTGTACGTGTTGCAAGAGCTGCAACTCATGATGTTATAGCTAAGGATTTTATTGTTTCGGCTCGAGCAAGAGGTCATAGCAATATTTCAATAATTTGGAATGAGATATTACCTAATGTTAGAGATGCAATAATGGTTGAAGGAGCTATGAGATGGTCATGGATGTTACTTGGTTTTAGTTCATTGTCTTTTTTAGGATTTGGTGTGAGTCCACCCACACCTGATTGGGGTTTAATGATATCAAATGCTAGAGGTTTAATGTCTTTTGCATATTGGGCGGTTTTGGCGCCAATTGTTGGTTTAAGTTCATTAATTATTGGAATTAATTTAACAGCTGATGCATTTGCAAAAGCATTGGGAATAGACAGATCAACAAAGGCGCCAGTTTAATGAAAACATCAGTTCAACAAATAAACAATCTAACTATAGGATTTCAAAGTCAAAAAGGACAACAGATATCGATTTTAAAAAATATAAATACAACAATTAATAAAGGAGAAACAGTAGGTATTGTTGGTGAATCAGGATCTGGCAAAAGTACTCTCGCTTTGGCTATGATGGGATATGTGAAACATGGTCTTTTCACTATTTCTGGTGAGTGCATGTTTCACTCTAATAACTTATTAGAAATGAACAACAAAGAGCTAGAGAATATAAGAGGTAGAAAGATTGCTATGATACCTCAGAATGCTGGTCAGTCTCTGACACCTAATCTTAAAATTGGTTACCAAATTGATGAAGCTTTAAAACTTCATACCGATCTAAAAAAAACTGATAGAGATAACAAAATTTCTGAATTACTGAATAAGGTAAGACTTCCATCTCCAGAGACTATGGCCCAAAGATATCCTCATGAACTATCCGGTGGACAACAACAAAGAGTGGCAGTGGCTATGGCACTGGCAGGAAGCCCTGAATTGTTATTACTAGATGAACCAACAACTGGATTGGATGTTACAACTCAAGCACACGTTTTAGAATTACTTAACTTAATTGCAAAAGACACTGGCACATCAATGGTTTATGTAAGTCATGATCTTGGCGCTATTGCTCAAGTTAGCGATAGAGTAATAGTAATGTATTCAGGAGAAATAGTTTTAGATGGCCCAGTAAGAAGTATACTAAAAAATCCTATTCATCCCTATACATTTGGTTTACTAAAATCTATTCCAAAACTTACATTACCTGGATTACCTAATTCTATGTCAGGAAGTCAACCACAACCTGGATCAATCAAGGAAGGATGTAGTTTTTATGATAGATGTGAATTTGCAGATAAAAATTGTAAAATTAATTCTCCTGAACTTGAATATATTAATGATTTAAATACTCATGTTAGATGTTTTAGGCATAAAGAATTAATAAATCAGAATGAATTAAACTCACAAACAGTAAAATCTATAGAAAACAAAATATTAAAAAATGAAATTTTAGATTTATCAAATGTTTCAATAAGTTATGCGAAACAGAAATTTATAGAGCAATTAATTAATAAAATTGAAGATAAAAATCCTACAGTCAAAGATATTGATATCAATATAAACAAAGGAGAAACTCTTGCTTTAGTTGGAGAGTCAGGAAGTGGTAAATCTACGATTTTAAAATCTATTGCCGGATTACTTAAAACAAAAGATGGAATAATCAAATTTGAAAAGGATAAGGAACTATCAAGTGATTTGAGAAAAAGAGATCCTAAATTTTTAAGGGCAATTCAATTAATTTTTCAAAACCCAGATGAATCTTTAAATCCAAACCACACAGTTGAAGAAATAGTTGCTCAACCACTCAAATTATATTTTGGCTTAAAGGGACATGAATTGAAAGAAAAGATAATCAATGTTTTAGATAAAGTTAGATTAGGTGAATTTTATATCACAAGGTATCCAAGACAATTATCTGGAGGCGAAAAACAAAGAGTTGCAGTAGCAAGAGCATTTGCAGCAAAACCAGATATTATACTTTGTGATGAAGTAACTTCAGCATTAGACGTTTCTGTTCAGGCTGCAGTCTTAAATCTACTTCAAGAATTAAAAGAAGATTTTGGAACAACATATATATTCGTTTCTCATGATTTGGCAGTTGTAAGAGCTATTAGCGATAGAGTAGCAGTTTTGTATCAAGGTAGATTATGCGAAATTGGACCTTCAAAAAATGTTTATAAATTTCCATCTCATCCTTATACTGAGGTTCTTTTAGGTGCTGTACTGGAACCAGACCC
Organism: uncultured Pelagibacteraceae bacterium; assembly: GCA_902560225.1. Taxonomy (GTDB): domain Bacteria; phylum Pseudomonadota; class Alphaproteobacteria; order Pelagibacterales; family Pelagibacteraceae; genus Pelagibacter. The sequence continues at coordinate 18,947 of CACEKT010000005.1, read as the reverse complement.
AGATATTAAACCAAAATTAGTTGCAGAGGATATTGTAGAAGAAAAACCACCAGAAAATGGGTGTAGTTTTCAAGGAAGATGTCCACGTATATTAGGCGATATTTGTAAAAATGAAGTACCGCCATGGCAAACTACCGAAAATGGAAATTCAATTAGGTGCCATATAAAAATAGATGATTTAAAAAATCAACAAACATTAAACTAGGTCATTTTTTTTATTACATGATGAAGAAAAATTATATAAGAAGCTCTCTATGAAAATAAATAACGTTGTTGTAATCGGATCAGGAACTATGGGAAGTGGAATAGCTGCTCAACTTTGTAACGCAAATATTCCTGTTACTCTTTTAGATTTAAAGACTGAAATAAGCCAAAAAGCTAAAGAAAGAATTGAAAAATCAAGACCTCCACTTTTAATAGACAAATCAAAAATTGATGGAATTAACGTTGGAAATATAGCAGATAATTTTAATCTTGTAGCAGAAGCAGATTGGATAGTCGAAGCAGTTGTAGAACGTATCGATATTAAACACGATATATATGAAAAAATATTCAAAAAAAGAAAAAAAGATTCAATAGTATCTTCAAACACTTCATCTATTCCAATAAGTGTTCTTTCAGAAAAATTATCTGAAGAAGATAAAAAGGATTTTTGCATAACTCACTTTTTTAATCCAGTTAGATATATGGATTTACTTGAAATAGTTAAAAATGAAAAAAGTGATTTAGAAAAAATAAAACATTTAAAAAATTTTTGTGAGGTAGATTTAGGAAAAGGTGCAATTATTTGTAATGATACACCTGGTTTTTTAGGTAACAGGATTGGTGTTTATGCTATGCAAGTAGCAATGACTGAAGCTTTTAAATTGAAACTATCTATAGAAGAAGCAGATGCTATTTTTGGAAGACCAATGGGAATACCAAAAACGGGAGTGTTTGGTTTATATGATTTAATTGGAATAGATTTAATGGCAGATGTTTTAAAAAGTTTTATTAAAGAATTGCCCAAATCAGATGAATTCCAAGAAGTTGCTAAAGAAATACCCTTAGTAAAAAAATTAATTTAGAAACTGGAGAATACCATCCTACACAAAAAATAAATATCAAATCCGAAAAAGTAGATCTCAAAGCATTAATCAATAAAGATGATAAATACGGTGAATATGCTTGGTCAGTTATCTCTAAAATTATTAATTACGCCTCATCATTAGTTCCAGGTATTACTGATGAATTTAATGATATTGACGAGGCAATGAGACTTGGATTTAATTGGAGTAAGGGACCATTTGAAATGTTGGAGGAAATTGGTGTTGCTAATTTTTTTGATAAATTCAAAAATTACGAAGGTAATAAATTTTTAGAAAATTTATCTAAAACAAAGAATGAAAAATTTCATGGTGTAAGACAAAAATATACAGACATTGAAACTTTGGGAAAAGTTAAAAAAACAGCAACTAGCATTGACGGAAATAGCTCAGCATCAATTTATAGATTTAACGACTTTAATATCGTTGAGTTCACTACTAAAGCTAATGCACTTGATTATGATTCAATGGATGCATTGAAAAAAGCTACAGATAAACCTTTGATAATTATTAATGAAAGTATGCAATTTTCAGCTGGTGTAAATTTAACTTATACAATGAACTTTGCTGACAAAGGCGATCATAAGTCCATTGAAAAATTCGTTAAATATTTCCAAGACACTTGTAAAGAACTCAAATATTCAAAATATCCAGTAGTATCAGCTCCTTCAGGACTAACATTAGGTGGAGGTTTTGAAGTTCTTGTTCAGAGTAATTTTGTTGCCTCACACACCAACATTGTAGTTGGTTTAGTTGAAACAATGGTTGGACTTGTTCCAGCAGGAGGAGGATGTAAGGAAATGTTGTGGAGATGGTCACAAACTGATGAGGCAAAAAATGACCCAGATTTTGCTCCTCTTAAAGTTTTTGATATTATTGGTTATGGTAAGACAGCAACTTCACCAGTTGAAGCAGAACCATTGAAATATTTATTACCAGAGAATAAAAAAATTATGAGTAGGAACAGTTTATTACAAGTATCAAGGTCAATATTACAAGATAACAAAGATTTTGTGCCTCCTGTTGAAGTTAATTTTAATTTATCTGGCAAACCTTTAAAAGATAAAATGGTTAAACTTTTAGAAAAATTATACAACGAGAAAATTATTTTAGACCATGGAATGACAGTTGGTACAGAACTTGCCAATGTTCTTAGCGGTGGAGACACTTCTATAGATAAAACTTTATCTGAGGATGATCTTTACAAGCTAGAATTAGATGCCTTTATGAGATTAATTGAAACTAAACAAACACAACAAAGAATAAAGCATACTCTATCAACTGGAAAGCCTTTAGTTAATTAGTTTTCATTATACATTCTAATTGTATTAATAAAATCAGGTCTTAAAATATATTCAGATCTATGTGAGTATTTAATTTTTTCCAAAACTTTAATTCCATAGATAACTTTTCCTATTGGAGTATATTCTCCTTCAAACAAGGGCTCATCATCAAGAACTATAAAAAATTGACTATCTTCAGTATCATACTTTAAAGATCTTGCTAAACCAACACTGCCCTTATCAAAATTAAATTCAGCTTCAATTTCCGATTTAATTGTACCAAAACCAGATTTACCTGTTCCAATTTTACCATAATCTAACTTATTTTTTTTACCAAATTCAAGATCACCAGTTTGTACAAGTTTATCTTTAATAACTCTGTGAAAAGCAACCCCATCATATAATTTTTTATTAACTAATTTTTTAAATCTTTCTACTCCGTTAGGTGAAATTTCAGGATAAAGTTCAATTATAACGTTTCCACACTCTGCATTAAGCACAACAATATTGTTTGGTTTTTCAAAATTTATATTTTGAGGATTAATATTTTTAACAAATAGACATTTATTTTTGATCAAAATTGTAAAACTTAAAGCAAAGAAGCCTAACAATAATAAGAATAAAAAAATTAACTTTTCATGCGAGGAAGCTTGAATTTTTTTAATCATTTTTAAAATACAAAGGTACTATCAATTTCATTTAATTTATCTTTAATAAATTTTATTTTTTTATTAAGAATTTTATCATCTGAGGTTTTGTAATTCCCAGATATTAAATGGGAATATACTTCTGCCATATCTTCAGATGGAATTGTCATTGAATATTCTGTAAAAAAACCATTAGTATTTTTATATGTATCGAGACCTAAATTTTTTGAACAGGTAGAACAATTTGCATATTTAAAATTTGGGTCGTTAAATTTTTTCCATTTTTCCTCATTAAATAAATCTTTAAAACCATCGCTAATAATATGAAATAACTCGTGATGAATTACTCTTTCAAAATATTTTTCATTAAATTTAAGATCTATGATTAGTGTTTTCATTACATGATCAGGAATACCCGCTGTATTTATTCCTGAGATTGACAGATTTTCACACATTACAATATATTTAAGATTAATTTTTTTTAAAAATTCTGCTGAGTATCTATTTAAACTCTTGAATATGATCTTGAATTTTTTATCATAAGTTTTTTTATCTGAGTTGCTACAGGCAATATTTTTCTGAACCCCTAATCTAAATGGTTTTTCTGCATAGAAATATTTGAGTTTGTTGGGCGTTTTTAATTTATAAATTTCTAAATTTGGAATTTTAATGAGGTTATAAATAGAATTTGAGTTTGCCGCAGATATTAAAAAAAAGGATATTAAAACTAGCTTAAAAATCTTCATAAAAATAATTTAGATGATATTCGATTTAAAAAGAATGTGGTACATTTTGTTTATAAATGAAAAAAGAACGTAACAAAAATCCTATTCAACCGGTTAGTGGAACAAAAGTTCCTAGATTTGCAGGACCTTCTACATTTGCAAGATTACCAGAATTAAGAGATGTTGAAAGTTGTGATGTTGCAATTGTAGGAGTTCCATTTGATGCTGGCACAAGTTATAGGCCAGGAGCTAGATTTGGACCACAAAGTATAAGACAAGCATCAAGACATTTGAGAACTAACTATCATCCAAGTTATGATGTGGAGCCTTTTAAAGTTCAACAAGTAGCAGACGCAGGTGATATTACTTGCAACCCATTTAGTATTGATGAAGCAATAAAACAAATAGAGGCTGGAGCAACAGATTTATTAAATAAAGTAGGAGGCATAATTAGTTTAGGTGGCGATCATACAATTGCTGTACCACTTTTAAGAGCAATAAATAAAAAATGTAATGGACCAGTTTCCTTAGTGCATTTTGATGCACATTTAGATACTTGGGATACTTATTTTGGTGCTCCCTATACTCACGGAACACCTTTTAGAAGAGCAAGAGAAGAAGGATTGTTTTTAGATGATGCCTCAATGCATGTTGGTATCAGAGGTCCACTTTATAGTAGAGATGATATAAAAAATGATGAAAGCTTTGGTTTTAAAATAATTCATTGTGATGAATTTCAAACAGAGGGAACAGATAAAATAGCTGAAAGAATTAGAAAAAGAGTGGGTGATAACCCATTATATTTATCAATTGATATTGATGTGTTGGACCCAGCCTTCGCACCAGGTACTGGTACACCAGAAATTGCAGGGATGACCACAAGAGAGATGGTGAATGTTTTAAGAGGATTGTCAGGTTTAAATCTTGTTTCTGCTGATGTAGTAGAAGTTTCACCAGCTTATGACCATGCAGAAGTTACTTCATTGGCTGCAGCAACAATTGTTTATGAATTAACTAATTTATTTGCAAAAACATAAAGAAAGGATAGTTTCGCTGAATGTTAGATAAAAAAAATTTTTACATTAACGGTCAATGGGTTGAACCTAACAGTAAAGAGGAGATAAAAGTTATTAATCCTGCAACAGAAGAAAACTGCGCTGTAATATCATTGGGCAATAAATCAGATGTAGATTTAGCTGTAACAGCAGCAAAGCAAGCCTTTGAAATCTGGGCGTTCTCATCAAAAAAAGAAAGATTAGAATTAATAGAAAAACTGTATGCTAATTATAAAAAAAGATGGTCTGATATTGCTGAAGCAATCACAATTGAAATGGGAGCACCCAAAGACTTTGCTTCAAAATTACAAGCAGGTACTGGGGCAAGTCATATAAAGTCATTTATTAAGTATTTAAAAGATTTTGAATTTGAAAAACCATTAGGGGAACATGCTCCAGATCAAAGGCTATTATATGAACCTAAGGGTGTTTGTACATTAATTACACCATGGAATTGGCCAATGAATCAAGTATGTTTAAAAGTTATACCTGCCTTAGCTTCTGGCTGTACAATGATCTTGAAACCATCAGAATTAGCCCCACTATCTTCTATGATATTGGCAGAAATTATTGATGAGGTAAAATTTCCTAAAGGTGTATTTAACTTAGTTAATGGCGATGGTGAAGTAACAGGAAATGCTCTAACTTCCCACCCGGATGTTAACATGATATCTTTTACAGGCTCTACAAGAGCAGGTGCTTTAATTTCTCAAAATGCAGCTAAAGATTTTAAAAGAGTAAGTCTTGAGCTAGGGGGAAAGGGAGCAAATATAATTTTTAAAGATGCAGATCCAGAAGCAATAGAAAGAGGAGCCTTAAGATGCTTTAGAAATTCAGGTCAATCATGTAATGCTCCTACAAGAATGTTGGTTGAAAAATCAATTTACGCTGAAGCCGTTGAACGTTTAGAAAAATATACTAAAAATTTTGAAGTAGGTGATCCAAATAAGGAAGGAGATCACATAGGACCTGTCATTTCTGAAACTCAATATAATAAAATACAAACCTTAATTAAAAAAGGTATTGATGAAGGTGCAAAATTAGTAGCAGGAGGACCAGGAAAACCAGAAGGGTTAGAAAAAGGTTATTTTGTTAAACCAACAGTTTTTGCTGATGTAAATAATCAAATGGATGTTGCTAGAACTGAAATTTTTGGTCCTGTTCTTTCAGTGATTCCATTTGAGACAGAAGAGGAAGCAATTAAAATTGCAAATGATACACCTTATGGATTAACAAATTATATTCAAACACAAGACCCTGAGAAAGTAAAAAGGGTAGCTAGAAAACTTAGATCAGGAATGGTAGATGTTAATGGTGCAGGAATAGCAGTAGATGCTCCTTTTGGTGGTTTTAAACACTCAGGAATTGGTAGAGAAGCAGGAGAACATGGACTTGAAGAATTTTTAGAAGTTAAGTCTGTTGGAGGCTGGAATTAATTTAAAATTGATTTATTTTTAATTCCGTCTAATAAATTTAAACATTTTTTAAGTTCGTCTAAAACTATAAATTCATCAATTTTGTGTGCTTGTTCAATTGAACCTGGGCCACATACAACTGTGCTAATTCCTATTTCTTGAAAAAGACCAGCTTCTGTTCCAAAAGAGACAACTTGTCTTGAATTATCACCTGTTAAGCTTGAAATTAGTTCACAAGCATCTGATTTATCCTCTCTATCAAATCCAATTATTTCACCTATAATATTTTTTTCAATTGAAGCATTAGGAAAAATTTTTTTCATATCTGGAAGTAAAACTTCATTTGCATATTTATCTATTTCTTGATTTAAAAATATACCGTCCTCTTTTACAACAGGTCTTGTTTCCCAATTAACATGACATTTATCTGCTATTACATTGTGAGCTATACCGCCGAATACTCCTCCAATTGATAGTGTAGAGTGAGGTGGATCAAAAATAGAATCTTTAGGTTCTCTCTCTTTAAGTTTTTCTCTTAATTCAATTAATTTATTTACATACATTGATGCATATTCAACAGCACTTACACCTTTATGAGGTGCAGAACTATGTCCTGCTAAACCTTTAAAATAAGTTGTATATTCGTAACACCCTTTATGTGCATCAATAATTTTCATATTAGTTGGTTCTCCAACTATACAAATACCATCTTTAATATTTCTTCTTTTTAATTCTTCAATTAATATAGGAGCTCCTATACATGCTGTTTCTTCATCAAATGTAAAAGAGAAATGAATATCTCTATCTAAATTGGATTTAGAGTACATGGGAGCATAAGCCAAAGCACATGCAATAAAACCTTTCATATCACAAGAACCTCTTCCATATAATTTATCCTCTCTAATTGTTGCAATAAAAGGATCTGAGCTCCAACCCTTTGAAACTGGAACAACATCAGTATGGCCAGACAAAATTATTGGTTTTTTATTATTTGAATTTTTAGCGTTTATTGTTGCAAATAAATTGACTCTTTTTTTTTCATCATCATAGGTTCTAAATGAAGTAGCGCCAAGTTTTTTCAGTATATCATCACAATAATCAATCAAAGCACTGTTGTCCTCACCTGAAATTGTTTTAAAACCAATTAGATCAGTTAAAATTTTTACTGAATTGTTATATAATTCCTCTAAATTAATTCCTGTACTCATAACTAATAATTAATATAAATACTGTTTTTATGAAAGAACAAATAACATACGATATTTTTGATAAAATTGATATTAGAGTGGGCACTGTAATATCTGTTAAAAAAAATGAGAAAGCTAGAAAACCCTCATTAATTGTCGAGGTAGATTTTGGTCAAGAAATAGGGATTAAGCAATCTTCAGCTCAGATTACACATTATTATAACGAGGAGAATTTAAAAGGAAAACAGGTAATAGCTGTTTGCAATTTTGCTGAAAAAAATATTGCAGGAGTAGTTTCTCAAGTTTTGATTTTAGGTTCCATTGATAAGGAGGGTAAAGTAATTTTAGTTCACCCATCACACAAATCTGAAAATGGTTTGCCAATAGCTTAGTTATGCACCCAGAGTTATTGTCAATTTCTTTATTTTGGTTTGTTACAGCTTATACGCCTGGACCCAATAATGTTGTTGCATCTTATTCTGGTTTTAATTTTGGAATTACAAAAACTATACCACACATTCTTGGAGTAACTTTTGGTTTTACCTCACTAGTATTATTTTTATCAATAGGTTTAATTAATATTTTTAAATTATTTCCAATTATTCAAGTTGTTATGAGATATCTTGGTACTTTATTTTTAATTTATTTATCTTATAAGATTGCATTTTCAGGAACTACCAATGAAACAAAAAAAGAAAACCCTGTAAAGTTTATTGAAACTTTTTTATTTCAATATTTAAACCCTAAAGGAGTAACAGTTGCAATAATTGTTGTATCAACTTATTTAGAACTTGGAGAAAATTATATAAGTTACACGACTCAAATACTTACTCTTGCTTTCTTATTTTCTATAACAAGTATTACTTTATGGACATTTGTTGGTAAATTTTTAAGGAAATTTGCGACAAATGATAAATTTATTAAATACTTTAATTATGTTATGTCAGTCCTTCTTCTTTTGAGCATAATTACATTTTATATATAAAATATGAAACCAGGAAAAAAAAATTCTTATAATTCTCTATCTAATATTTTGGTAGGTGGCAAAAGTTACAAATTTTATTCACTTAAAAAAGCTGAAGAAAATAGTCTTGAAGGTATTTCAAAACTACCTAAATCTCTAAAAGTTCTTTTAGAAAATCTGTTAAGATATGAAGATGATTTGTCAGTTAATAAAAATCAAATAAATTCAATTAAAGAGTGGCTAAAATCAAAAAAATCAAATACTGAGATAGCATATAGACCTGCCAGAGTTTTGCTTCAAGATTATACTGGTATACCAGCTGTTGCAGATTTAGCGGCGATGAGAGAGGCTGTTAAAGATAAAAATAAAGATCCAAATACAATTAATCCATTATCTGCTGTAGATCTCGTAATTGATCACTCAGTGCAAGTTGACCAATCTGCAAAAGCAGATTCATTTGAAAAAAACGTTGATATTGAATTTGAAAGAAATGGAGAAAGGTATTCTTTTTTGAAATGGGGTCAACAAGCATTTAATAATTTTAGAATTGTTCCTCCAGGAACAGGAATCTGTCATCAAGTAAATCTAGAATATTTATCTAAAGTAGTTTGGTCAGAAGAATTTGAAGGAGACAAATATCTTTTTCCAGATACCTTAGTTGGAACAGACAGTCATACTACGATGGTTAATGGATTGTCAGTTTTAGGATGGGGTGTTGGAGGTATTGAAGCAGAGGCAGGGATGTTAGGTCAACCTATATCAATGTTAATTCCAGAAGTAATTGGTTTTGAAGTTAAAAATAAAATGCCTGAAGGAACAACCGCAACTGACTTAGTATTAACTGTCGTAAAAATGTTAAGAGATAAAGGTGTTGTTGGTAAATTTGTTGAATTTTATGGTGATGGTCTAAAAAATTTAACTCTTGCAGATAGAGCAACAATTGCAAATATGGCGCCTGAGTATGGAGCTACCTGTGGTTTTTTTCCTATAGATGATGAAACATTAAAGTATCTAAAATTTTCTGGTAGAGATCAACATACAGTAGATATTGTTGAGCACTATGCCAAAGAGCAAGGACTTTGGACAAGTAATGAAATAGAATTTACAGATACAATTTCTTTAGATATGTCTACAGTAGTTCCAACAATATCTGGACCTAAAAGACCACAAGATAAAGTTTTATTAACTGATGCACCTAGCTCTTTTAAAAAAGTTCTAGATGAAGCTTCAATTAAAAAAGAAAATTCTGTTTCAGGAGTTTCAGGTACAGATTATGAAATTAAAGATGGATCAATTTTAATTGCAGCGATAACATCATGCACAAACACATCAAATCCAAATGTTTTAATTGGAGCAGGGCTGCTTGCAAAAAAAGCCGTTGAATTAGGATTAGAGGTAAAACCTTGGGTTAAAACTTCATTGGCACCTGGTTCACAAGTTGTAACAGATTATTTAGCTAAAGCTGGTTTAAATACTTACTTAGATAAATTAGGTTTTAATTTGGTAGGATATGGATGCACAACATGTATCGGTAATTCTGGACCTTTACCTAAAAATATAGTTGAGGCTATTCAAAAAGAAAATATCTATGCTGTATCTGTTTTATCGGGAAATAGAAATTTTGAAGGAAGAATATCTCCACATATTAAAGCTAATTATTTAGCATCACCTCCACTCGTAGTTGCTTATGCCTTAGCAGGCCACATGGAATTTGACTTATACAAAGATAGTTTAGGTAAAGATAAAAATGGAAATGATATTTACTTAAAAAATATTTGGCCCTCAAACAAAGAAATAGAAGATACCTTAAAACAGTCTTTAAATGCTGAGATGTTTATTCAGAGGTATTCAAATGTCTCAGAAGGACCTATCCAATGGCAAAAAATTAAAACTGAAGAAAGTAGTATTTATAATTGGGACAAAGGATCAACATATGTAAAAAAACCACCTTTCTTTGATGATTTATCTGATGAACCAGAAGGGTTTAAAGAAATTAAAGATGCAAGACCTTTGTTAATATTGGGTGATATGGTTACAACTGATCATATCTCGCCAGCAGGAAATATTCAAAAAGATAGTCCTACAGGCGAATATTTTATGAAACATCAAATTCTTCCCAAAGATTATAACTCATATGGATCAAGAAGAGGAAATCACGAAGTGATGATGAGAGGAACATTTGCAAATATTAGAATTAGAAATGAAATGGCACCAGGCACAGAAGGTGGCTTTACAAAATTGTACCCAGAGGAAAAAGTTCTTCCCGTTTATGATGCAGTTGTTGAATACAAAAAAAGAGGTACAGACTTAGTAGTTATTGGAGGTAAAGAGTATGGAACTGGATCTTCAAGAGATTGGGCAGCGAAGGGAACAAAATTATTAGGAGTAAAAGCAGTAATTGCAGAAAGTTTTGAACGTATTCATCGATCTAATTTAATAGGTATGGGGATTTTACCATTACAGTTCAAAGATGATACAAATAGAAAAAACTTAAATTTAATAGGATCAGAATTAATCACTATTAAAGATATTAAAAAAGGGATTGACCCATCTGATGAAATAGTTGTTGAGATTAAATATGCTTCGGGTGATATTAAAAAAGTTAAAACTTTATGCAGAATTGATACAAAAAATGAACTAGAATACTATAAAAATGGAGGTATTCTCCAATATGTATTAAGGAATATGATTTAAATATGGATGAAGATATTTCAATAATAAATACCAATACTAGAAATGAAAAAATAAAAAATTTTCTATTAGAAAATAAGAAAAAATTAATTTCACTTGTACTAGCTATAATTGTTGTTTTTATATTTGTTTATGGTTTTGACAAATATAAAACAAGTAAAAAAATAGAAATATCTAATAAATTTAATACAACAACACTAAAATATACTGAAAATACAAAGACCAAAACAGCTGAAAGTTTAATTGAACTTGTGAATAAGCAAGACCCAACTTACTCTCCATTATCTTTATATTTCATTATTGATAACAATCTTGTTTCTGATAATAAAAAAATTAATAGTTTATTTGATGTTTTAATTGAAAAAACTTCGTTAGAAGAAGAGATAAAAAACTTAATAATTTATAAAAAAGCATTATTTAATGCAGATAAGGCTCAAGAAAATAATCTTTTAAATATTCTAAACCCTTTGATAAATTCTCAAAGTGTTTGGAAATCTCATGCTTTATATTTAATGGCAGAGTTTTTTTATGCTAAGGATCAAAAACAAAAATCTAAAGAATTTTTCAATCAAATAATTAGTTTAGAAAATGCTAATCCAGATATAATGATGCAGGCACAGAAAAGATTGAATAGAGATTTGAGTGAATAAAATAGTTATATTAATTATAGTATTAATTACTTTAAACAATTGCTCTTTAAACGAAAATTCTCGTATCTGGAAAGACAAAGAAAAAAAATTACAAGCTAAAGAAAATATAAAAAAAATTTTTGAAGAAGAAGAAAAGATTATAACCGAATTTAATGCTGAATTAAAAATAGATTTAAGTGGAATTATTACTAATAATAAAGCTAACAATAACCTAAATAATTTTGGATCTCAAGACTATAATGGATCGCTTATTAAAACTGGAATATATAAATTTTCAAAATTAAAAGATATTAATCAATTAAATTTTAAACCAGTTTTTTTTAAGTGATGGTGTTATATTTTTTGAAAATAAAGGATCAATCATAAGGTATGATGCAAATCAAAAAATTTTATGGAAAAATAATTATTATTCAAAATCTGAAAAAAAATTAAAGCCCACTCTTAATTTTGTACTAAATGGTGAAGATTTAATAATAATCGATAGTATTGCTAAATATTATTCAATAAATATTAATACTGGTAAATTAAATTGGTCTAAAAGTAATAAATATCCATTTAATTCAGAAATCAAGAAAACAAAAAAAAAATTTTTTGCAGTTGATTATAAAAATACTTTAAAATGCTACAATATTAATGATGGTTCTGAATGCTGGAGCTTGCAAACAGAAGATTCTTTTACAGTTTCAAATTCTCAGTTTTCAATGATAATTATTGATAATGTTGTTGTTTTTAATAACTCGATTGGAGATATTACCGCAGTTGATATTGAAACAGGATTAATAGTATGGCAGCTACCAACACAAAGCAGTAGTATTATTAATGAAACTTATAATTTTAAAATTTCTAAATTGGTATCTGACGGTAATTCGATTTTATTTTCAAACAATAAAGGTCAATTTTATTCTATAGATAAAAAAACAGGAACAACTAATTGGATAAATAAGATAAACTCAAATATTACACCTGTAATAATTGCAAATCTAATTTTTACAGTTTCTAACAATGGATATTTATTTGTAATAGAAAAAAATAAGGGAAATATTATTCGTGTAACTGATCTTTTTAAAAGTTATGAAATTAAGAAAAGAAATAAAATTAAACCAATTGGATTTGTGATAGGTGAAACAAATTTATATTTGATGAATACAGATGGAAAAATGATTTTAGCTGATTTAAGTCTTGGTAATGTAAAAAAAATAGAAAAAATTTCTGGAAACTTTACTTCTGAACCAATCATTTATAATAAAAATTTATTTGTTATTAGAAATGGATCTATTATTAAATATGATTAAGCATGATCTTAAAATTTTTAGAAAAGATTGGTAGGAAAAAAGTAGTTTTAGATAGAGGGCCATCTCATCCAAAATATAATGAAGCTAAACCATGGATGAATCGATATTATGTCTTGATACGACATCGCCCTAAATGGTTTCCTTTCAATATTTTAATTCATGAAATGTTGGCAGATGATCATGGTGATGGAGTTCATAATCATACATTTCCCTATATTACGATTGTATTAAGAGGAGGCTACTGGGAAACTTTAAGCTCAGGAAAATTTTGGAGACCACCTGGATATATTGGTTTTAGATCTGCAAACAACTTGCATAGAGTTGACCTTAAGCCAGGAACAAAACCATTAACTTTATTTATTTCCGGACCCTTTGGACTAAGAAAAGGTCCAAGGTCAGAATATGGAATAGATTTTAAAACTAAAAAATGAACTTAAATAAATTATTTTTAGATTATTGTAAAAAAAACGATTTTGAAATCAACTCAAATCAAACTGAAACTGTAGAAGAGCTTCATAAATTTTATAATTTAAATTTTAATAAATCATTAATAAAAAAAATTTTTTCTAAAAATAACTCAAAGCTTGGTTTTTATTTGCAAGGAGATGTTGGAGTAGGAAAAACAATGATCTTAAATTTCTTTTATGATAATTTTAAAGGTTCAAAACAAAGATTGCATTTTAATGAGTTTATGATTGGTTTTCATGATTTTGTTTTCAAAAACAAAGAGATTAAAAAAGAAAATGTTATTGATAAATTTGTTAATAAATTAAAAAAAAAAATTGAATTAATTTATTTTGATGAATTCCAAGTAACCAATATTGTTGATGCAATGATTTTAGGCAATCTTTTTAAAAAGATTTTTAACGAAAATATAAAAGTTTTATTTTCCTCTAATATTAAAATTACTGATCTTTATAAAGATGGATTGCAAAGGGATCAGTTTATTCCATTTATTAAGATTATTAAAAATAAGTGTTATCAGCACAAATTAAGCATTAAAGAAGATTATAGAATGTCCTCAGCTAATAATATGGGAAGATATTATTTTCCTTTAAATGAAACAACTAACTTTAAAGTAAATAAATATTTTAGACAAATTACAAAGAATAAAATGAAGAAAGAGAAAATTTTAATCATAAAAGGAAGAAAATATAATATTAAAAACTATTATGAAGGTATTTCAAGATTTGATTTCAAAGATTTATGTGCAAAAAACATTGGAGCTGAAGATTATATTAAAATTGCCGAAACATGTAATTTTATTGTTATCGAAAATATTCCTAATTTCAATAACGATAATTCTAATCAACAAAATAGATTTATTACTTTAATAGATATTTTATATGAGAAGTATAAACCATTGTTAGTTACGTCCAAATCAGAGCTAGGTTTGATAAGTTCTTCTAAAAGCTTAAAAGATATTTTTAAAAGAACTATAAGTCGAATAAGTGAATTAACTTCAATAAAATATAATTAAATATGAAGCAGCAATTTTTTAATTTAAAAATTAAAACGAGTGGTCAAAAACTTTATGAATTTACTGAACAAACAATAAATTGGATTAAAGAAAATAATTTCAATAATGGAATTATAAATCTATCTATACAACATACCAGTGCTTCCATAGTTGTTCAGGAAAATGCAGATCCTGATGTTCAAACAGATTTAATTAATTATTTTGATAAATTAGCTCCAATGGATAAAAAACTATATATACATACCACTGAAGGCAAAGATGATATGCCTGCACATATTAAATCTGCATTGACTAACAATCAAGTATCGTTAAGTATTCAGAATCAAAAATTATTGCTTGGAACCTGGCAAGGATTATATCTTTTTGAACATAGACTAAATCCACAAGATAGAAAAATAATTCATCATTTCATTGGTGATTAAAATTATATTATCTATATGGGTTGTAAGCCCATTGTAAAATAGCTTGTCTTTGTCTTCTTCTGCAACCTAGATCACCTTTTTCACAGTTTTTTTCAATTGCAAGCACATGTCTTCTAAAATTTTTCCACCTTTTAATTTGAATTTCGTCTATTTTAGAAATTCTTCTTCCATTACAAAATCTACAGTACCATTGAAACCAACCCAAAGGATCCTCTTTAAAAATCCAGCCTTTTTCAATCCAATGTTCTCTTGATAAACCTGAGACAACCTTAAACCGATTTAAATTTACATCAAAAGTTTTACTTATTTTTGCATTTACAAACCATGATTTAGGATACTCCTTAACATTGGATCCAAAATAGGAACCACCAAATACTCCTAATTCTAACATTCTCTTAGGAGTTAATTCAGGCTTAAATATTTTATAAAAATCATAATTTACAATTTTTTTTTTTAAGATTTTTTTCATCAAATTTGATTAATTTATTGTTTTATAAGTTTTTGATACATTTCTTTATCTGTATCTCCCTCACATCCAATTACTAAAACATTTGAGTCTTTATTTAACTTTAACTTTTCTTTTATATTTTGATCCTCACTACTAGCGATTAAACTAATAACTCCAGGAACTGAATTTTCTCCAGCTATTATTTTTTCATCACTAAAGGTTGAATTTCCAAGTAATCTCATAGTTTTTGCAATATCATCATCAGGTAAACTTATGCAGTGTTTTACTGAATTTTTTAAGATTTCCCATGGTACTAATGATACCTCTCCACATGACATTCCACCCATTAAACTTTCTCTTTTTATATCAATTTTTTCAATTTTTCCTGATTTAATACTTTCCATTACACAAGCAGCGCTATCTGGTTCTACAACTATAGTGGTAGGAACATTATCTAAATATCTTGCAATACCAGCAACCATTGCACCTGCCATTCCTCCAACTCCAGCCTGTAATATTATATGAGTAATTTTTTGATTTTTTAATTGATTAACAATTTCTTTCATCATTACCGTATACCCTGCCATCGTATATTTTGGGACCAGCATGTAATCTTTCCAAGCAACATCCTGAACAATTTGCCAACTATTTTCTGTAGATTGTTTAATACATTCCATTAACGATTTTTCGTAATTACCTTTTACCTTAACCACATCCGCTCCAAGATCTGCCATTGCTTTACCTCTAGCATCACTTACAAATTCGCTAATAAAAATTTTACATTTTAATCCTAATCTTCTTGCACCCCATGCTACAGATCTTCCATGATTACCAGCTGTAGCAGTTGAAACTATAATATCTTTATTTCCTTTAGTAATTTTTTCAACTGCATAAGCACCACCAAGAGCTTTAAAAGATTTTAAATCAAATCTTTTATTTTCATCTTTATAATAAATTTTATTAAGGTTTAATTCTTTAGATAATTTATTTAACTCCATTAATGGAGTTGGAGCATATCCCTTCCAATTCGAAATACTTAAATAAGCCTCATCAATTTCTTTTTCAGAGAGAGATAGTAAGATTTCTTTTTTATCAAAAGAAAAATTTTTATTATCAATAAACTCAGAATATTTCCATTGATGACCATTAGACAATATTGTCATGATTTAACAATCTAATGTATTATCTTTTTCCCACTTTGAAATAGGTTTTGTTTTGTTAAAATCTTCTTTAGACTCAAACTCTTTAATTTCAGCACCTCTAAGTTTAATATAACTTTCAATTACATTTTTTCCAAAAGCATTATTCATTTCTTTATTATTTTTAAGCTGGTTTAAGGATTGATTTAATTCATTAGGCAGTTTTGGTAGATCAGGATATTTTTCATGATCAGTATACATATTACAATCAAGCGGTTTTCCAGGATCAATTTTATTCTTTAAGCCATATAAGCCAGCAGCTAACACACTTGCTTGTAATAGATATGGATTTGCAGAACCATCCATTAATCTTAATTCAAATCTACCTGGATCTGGAATTCTAATCATATGTGTTCTATTATTACCTGTATAAGAAATGCTGCTAGGAGACCAAGTCGCTCCAGATTTTGTAGGTGGAGCATTTATTCTTCTGTAGCTATTAATTGTTGGATTAAAAAAAGCAGATAAAGATGAAGCATTTTTGATTACGCCTCCCAAAAAATTATATGCAATTGAACTTAATCCTAATTTATCGGATTTATCTAAAAATTTATTTTTCTTTCCTTGCCACAATGATACATGAGCATGACATCCATTTCCGGTTAAATTTTCAAATGGTTTAGGCATAAATGTTGCTCTTAAACCATGTTTTTCAGCAATTGTTTTAACCATATATTTAAAAAAAGTATGTCTATCTGCAGTTTTTAAACAATCTGAATAATCCCAATTCATTTCAAATTGACCGTTAGCGTCCTCATGATCATTTTGGTAGGGACCCCAGCCCATTTCAATCATACAATCACAAATCTCTTTAATTAAATCATATCTTCTCATTAATGCTGATTGATCATAACATGGTTTTGATTGAGTATCTCTTGGATCAGCAATAGAACTACCATCAGCAGAAATTAAAAAATATTCACACTCAACACCTGATTTCATCGTTAGATTTTGTTTTTTTAATTTTTTGATTTGATTTTTCAGCATTACTCTTGGTGATGCTTCAACAGGTTTGCCATTCATCCATAAATCTGAAGCTAGCCAACCGACTTCTTTATTCCATGGTAGCTGTATCAAGCTATCAGGATCTGGAATACCAAACATATCTGAATCAGCAGGCGACATATCAAGCCAGGCCGCAAACCCTGCAAATCCAGCTCCTGCTTTTTGCATTTCTTTTATAGCATGGGCTGGTACTAATTTTGACCTAAGAACACCAAATAAATCTACAAAACTAATTAGAAAATATTTAATTTTTTTTTGTTTTGCAATTTTAAATAAGTTTTTACCCATAATTTAGGTTAACACAATTATTTCAAAAAAGAAAAAATTGTTTCTTTATAGTAAATTAAATTAACTACTATTATCACGATTACAGCAATTATTGCACCATATTTTGCTTTCGGAAATGCAACACCTCGCATCTTTCTAGGCCTAAGTTCTTCGTTGTTATCTTCTGTCATTTATAATTTAAAGAATAGAAAAGAGGGCGCTACATAAATGTAGCGCCCAAATTTTCTTTTAATTACCAATCGGTAACATTATTTTTATGATCATTGGCACCATGTCTTTTTCTTGCTAGCCTTGAAAGCTCTTCGCTTTCATTTCTTGCAGTCAAAACATGCCACCCTAGCCAGATAACCACACCTAAAATAACCAGTAAAGTTTCACTAGATCCAGCTCCCGGATACACTGCACCGGCAACTTCTTCTGCTGGTTTATTTAGATGATCTATCCAGTTTGTTACTGTAGCCATATTTTTCTCCTTTACCTGGTTGCTGATGAAACTGCTTTTTCATCTTCTTTAGCAGACTCCATCATTTCATAGTCTAGTCCAGCTATTTCTACTTCACGCGGAATTCTTAATTTACCCATTCCGTTTAGTATTTTAGCCAAGACATAGCCTGGTATTAGTCCAAGAACTACGAACATTATAAATGCTCCTATCAATTGTCCTAATGGGTTGATTGATGCATAAGTTGATCCGTCCCACATAGCTCCTACACTATATCCAGATGAAGGATAACCATTTAAAACAAATCCACAAATGATTAGACCAACTACACCAGCATAACCGTGTACCGCTACTGCACCAACTGCATCATCAATTTTGAACTTACGTTCAACCCAGTAATGTAGTTTGTATGCAATCACAACACCGATCATACCTATGATCATTGCTTGAATTGGATGATATAAATCATTTCCAGCCGAAGCACAGATGATACCTGCTAGTCCACTTGAGTAAGTCCAGAAAGGATCACCTTTAGCAATCCAATAACCGGCTAACAAACCTCCTGATAACGACATCAAGAAGTTAAAAGTAATACCACTAAGTGTAGTAGGGGTTACGTATATGTTTGTAGCTGTCCAATATGATATACCTTCCATTCCATATTCAGGT